>JAVBXO010000407.1 GCA_030824535.1 Azonexus sp.
GGGCATGCTCAAGGGCTTCCGCGCACTGAGCTTCTGTAGCGTAACGTGCCAAAAAATCAGGCAACGATAGCCCGTGTTGAAATTGGATCTTGTTCATGGACATGGCTTCATCCTCAGAAAAACACCGAACACTATTTCAATCTAGACCCAAAAACCCCTTCCCGCTCTACTCAGCTGAGGTTCATTGCTAATCAGGAAATACCTTGACCGTGCGAATGAATTCGCACCTACGCATCATCGTCTTCCTCTAAAAATGGGGTCACAACATCGAGTTTTATAATGCCCTTGGCTTAAGCAAGTGCCATTCATGGCCGGGGTCAAAATTCATGCAGCATTCTGGCTAGGTAATGATGTCACTCATCTGCAGACCGCTGACCCCGGCAAGCAGAATCGCAAATTCCGCCGTGGCATCGCTATCGGTATTGCCCCAGAGGGCGCCGTCGGCAAATTTCAGTTGCCCCGGCAGGGTAAATTCGGCCGATGCATCGATCATCCCGACAAAGCTGTCCTTGGCTTGGGTCTGGCTGTCAGCATCGATCCCCGAGAGGTCGATCCGGTCGCCTGGCCCAAAGTCAACAATGCTGTCGGCACTCGCCAGACTGTCCGCCAACTCGTCGAGCGGGCCAAAGACGAAGCGATCATTGCCCCCCATACCCTGCAGCACATCCTGGCCCCGACCGCCGGACAGGACATTATTCTGTGCGTTCCCGGCCAGGACGTCAGCGAATCCGCTGCCGATCAGGTTCTCGATGCTGAACAGGGTATCGTCGCCCGAACCCAGGGTCGTTTGGGAAATACCGTCGTGCAAGAGATCGACGACAACGGCCTTGGCCGAAATGGCATAGCTGACCGTATCGCTGCCGACCCCACCCTTCAGGATGTTATTGCCGGTACTAGCGGTCAAGATGTTCGCCAGGGCATTGCCCGTCAGGTCGCCGGCATACCCGGCAACGACACCGTTTTCGACATTCGCCGGCAAGACATAAGCATTGAAAAAGCTATAAACCACATCCTGCTCACCACTGGCAGCCCCCTTGCCTTCCACCACCTTTTGCGCCGCATAGCTGAGGCTGACAGTGTAGGTATCGTTGCCATCACCTCCCCGCATCTCCAGTGCTCCTGCCAGTACGTCGTCGCCACCCTGGCCCTGCTGCAGGTGGCCACCCTCCAGATGGTCATTACCTGCGCCCCCCAGCAAGGTCGAAGAACCCTCACCCGACAGCATATCGTCACCGCCACGACCGTTGATCAGATCATTGCCGCCCGATCCCTGGAGAATGTTGTTGGCGGCATTGCCCAGCAACACGTCGTCCTCGTGTGAACCAACGACATGCTCGATACCGATCAGGAGATCCTGACCCTGCGTGCTGGAGGCACTCCCGGCCACGAGATCGAGCACAACCGCCTGGTCGTAATAGATTTTGTCAACGCCGCTGCCGCCATTGAGAGTGTCGTCACCGAAACCGCCAAACAAGCTATCGTTGCCCTCGCCGCCCAACAGCGTGTCATCTCCATAATCACCCATCAAGAAATCGTCGCCGGCATTGCCACGGAAGAAGTTGTCCAGGCTGAAATAGCTACCCACCCAATCTCCCAGGTAATCGTTGCCCTCTCCACCGACAATGGTTTCAATCCAATAAGAGGTAAGCAGAAAATCGTCTCCTGCCGTCCCGAACAGCGGTGCCAGATGGAGCAGGCTGGTCTGGTTCCAACCTTGCTCGACACGAAACTGACCGGCCTCGAATGTCCCGACCAGATCGATCTCCCGGCAGAACAATGTATCGTCCCAATGGTGCAGTCCGACAAAGACACGGGTGATGCCATCCACCGGCGTTGCGAACCTGACTTCGCCATACGCCAATCCATTGGCATTATCGCCGCTGCTGAACCAGAGGTTGCCGGCATCGATGATGGGCAGATTCAGGCGATCACCCGCAGCCAGATCCTCGATCAATGCCGTCCCCGCCAATCCCTTCGGGGCTATCGAAAAGAATTCGAAGCTATCGAAACCCGGACCGCCGTTCAAGGTGTCGTTGCCGAGGCCGGCATCTAGTGTGTCGTTTCCTTCCCCACCGCGCAGGGAGTCATTACCGGCGTAAGACTTGAGCACATCATCGCCACCCAGCCCCCAAAACACGCCATTGCTCACGATCATGTCGGCTGGCGGCGTCAGAATATCCGCGTCTTCCGAACCGATGACCCGGTCGCCAAAGACATGGGCCGTGCCGGGCGCGGCATGAATGAGTAGCGTATCGCTGCCGACTCCCGGTGGCGAGGCGATGGCAAACTGGCTCGCATCAAACTGACCGACAAGTTTGAGCGTCAGGCAGGTAAGGGGGCTACCCCCGAAGGTAGCGCCGATAAATACCTGGGTAATGTTGTTCTCGGTGCTCGAGAACCTGATCTCGCCGTATGCCAGGTTACTGGCATCCTCACCGGTGCTGAACCAGATACTTCCCGCGTCGATTGGCAAGACCACGCCCTCGCCAATCGACAGATCCTCGATCAAGGCGGTCGACGCCACGAGGCCCACTGGTTGTTCCATTTGCAGGAAGGAGCCTAAATCGAAAGTGTCCTTACCCGGGCCACCATTCAGCGTATCGTTTCCGAACACTGAATAAAGCTTGTCATTTCCACAGCCACCTTTCAGTAAATCGGCGCCAAGCCCGCCAACCAGCACGTCATCCCCGCCAAGCCCGATGATCCGGGCATCAACAGCCCCTATTGGTGGACCCAGATAATCCGCTCCTTCGCTCCCGATCATTACTGCGCCAAACTTGTTTGCCATTACGTCACTCCCTGCGCTAATCCGTTGATGTCTGCCCCCTCAGCCGGGACGCGAACCAGAACTCAAACCAAGCCTGGCATTTTATATGCGTGTGACAATCAATCCAAAACCAAAGTCATACATTGGCATCGACGGCCGGGCAGCAAAAGAGATGCCATGGCAATGAGGGAATTTCCGGGGTTTTCAGACTTTCCCCCCCGTCGACCGCAAAAGCCAGCGGATAAAGCCCATCACCGCCGGTTTTTCCTGCACGCTGGCTGGCGCGACGACGTAAAAGCTGCGGTCCGGGCAATCCTCGGCAAAGGGGCGCAGCAGGCGGCCTTCGTCGAGGTAGGGTTGAGCCAGCGTGCCGGCCATCAAGGCCACGCCATGCCCGGCGGCAGCGGCTTCGAGCATCAGCAGCGCATCCTCGTAAAGCGGCCCGCTGGCCGGTTCCGGATGCTTGATGCCAGCCGCGGCAAACCAGCGCTGCCAGGACAGCAGTGGATGGCGCAATAGCCGCACGCGGTCAAGATCGGCTGGATTTTTCAACGCACCAGCCAAAGCCGGAGCACACACCGGAAACACTCGCTCCTCGAACAGTTTCCACGCCAGCAGCCCCGGCCATTCCTCCTCGCCGTAGCGCAGGCCGATGTCGGCTTCGCCATTGAGCAGCGGCCCCAGGCCGGTCGCCGTGCCGAGGGTGAATTCGATGTCCGGATGTTGCTGCTGATAATCCGTCACCCGCGTCACCAGCCATTTGCTGCCCAAGGCCGGCGCCGCCGAAATGCGCAGCCGAACCACTTGCGGCGCACGCAATACGGCGCTGGCTTCATCAAGCCGCAGCAAGGCCTCGCGCACCACCGCCAGATAACGCCGCCCGGCCGCCGTCAACACCACCGCCCGATGCCGCCGCTCAAACAGCGACTGGCCGAGGTGCTCCTCCAGCTGCCGGATGCGATGGCTGATCGCCGACGGCGTCAAATGCAGTGCTTCAGCGGCCGCCAGAAAACTGCCGAGACGCGCGGCAGCCTCGAAGGCGGGCAGGGTATGCAGGGGCGGGAGGTCGTGCATGGGGCCTCAAATGTCCTTGGCCGGCGCTGCGCCCAACTCGTAACTGGTGCTGCGCCCTTGTGCCGCCGATTTCCGCAACACGCCGCGCGCCAGCAGATCGTTGATGTCGCGCAGCGCCGTATCCGGTGAGCATTTGGCGATGGCCGCCCATTTGCTGCTCGTCAGTTTGCCGTCGAAGCCATCGAGCAAACGATTCAGCAATTTGACTTGCCGCTCATTGAGCGCCGCACCGGCCAGGCGCTGCCAGAAATGCGCCCGGAACAGTACGCCATCGAGACTGGCATGTGCTTGATCGATGGCGCGCTGCAGGCTGGCAAGAAACCACAGCAGCCATTCGGTGACCTCCAGAGAGCCTTTCTGCGTGCGCTCCAGCATCTCGTAATACGCCTTGCGCTCGCGCTGGATTTGTCCGGAAAGGCTGTAAAACCGCTGCCCGCTGCCATCGGCGCGGGCCAGCAACAAATCGCCCAGGGCACGGGCAATCCGGCCATTGCCATCGTCGAAAGGGTGCAAAGTGACCAACCACAAATGCCCCAAGCCGGCCCGAAGTAAAGGCGACTCGTTCGACGCGGTATTGACCCAGGCGAGAAAACGCTGGATTTCCAGCGGCAGACGCGCTGCCGGCGGGGCCTCGAAATGCACCCGTTGCCGACCGACCGGCCCGGAAACCACCTGCATCGGGCCGGCGGCATCATCGCGCCAGCCACCGACATGAATTTTGACCAGCCCGGAATAGCCCGTGGGAAACAGCGCCGCATGCCAGCCAGACAGCCGCGCCTCGCTCACCGGCGCAAGACAGTTCGCCGTCGCATCGAGCACCATCTCGACCACCCCCTCGACATGCCGGTCTACCGGCGCCAGCGCGCCAATATCGACGCCCAGCCGCCGCGCAATGGAAGAGCGAACGGAAGCCACATTGAGCAATTCCCCCTCGATCTCGCTGCTTTTGACCACATCCTCGGTCAAGGCCATCAGGCAGGCCTGATCGCGCAGTCCCATGCCCACATCGGCCAGACGCCCGAGCAACAAGCCCTGGGCGCGGCTGACTGCGGCCAAGGGAAGGGCCAGCGCTGCCAGATCGTAACGCCACTCAGGCCAATCGCTCGCCTGCCAGATATATGTGTAATCACCGCTATTCATGCGGAGATTATGCGGCGCATTCACCGCAAGGACAAGCTATTCACCGCACCATTTGCGGTGAATAGCCCCTGATACAAGTGCTCATCTGCACAGCAAACCCCCCGCAATTCTGCGGTCAACGGCGCTGCAAGGGCCTTTTTCAATCAGGCAGCGGCGCAAGGCTCAGCCTTCATCCGGAATATTCGGTTCGACCAGCTTCGCCAGTTGTTCCAGCGACTCCTGCCAGCCGAGGTAACACATCTCGACCGGAATCATTGCCGGAATGCCGGCCTGGACGATGCTCAATTCCGTGCCGCAGGCCACCGGCCGCAGGCTGATGGTGGTCAGCATTTCGCCGGGCAGGCCGGGGTCGTCGAATTTGTCGCTGTAGGCAATGCGCTCATTCGGCAAGAGTTCCCGGTACTCGCCACCAAACGTCTGGCCGTTGCCCGTCGAGAAATTGGTGAAAGCCATGCGGAAAGTGCCACCCAGGCGCGCATCCAGATGCTCGACCTGGCAGGTGAAGCCATAAGGTGGCAGCCACTTGGCCAGCGCAGCGGGATCAAGAAAGGCGCGATAGATGCGCTCGGGCGAAGTACGGAGAACGCGATGCAGTTGAACGGTATTGGCCGGCATGATCAGCTCCCGAATAGTGGAGAGAAACACTCTACATTAAGACGGCGATGCCGGTAATGATGCGGCAGATCAACACCCTCCAACCCGGCAGGAATGCCAGCGGGCAGAGACCGTCTTTATCCACCAGTCGCCACACCGGCTACGACGCCGGCAGCCGGACGGAAAAGCTCAGGGGCAATATTGCGGTGAACGTCATTTTTGCCCTGATTTTGCGGTCGACCGCAAAATCAGGGGCGTTTTTCATTGCTTGCTGCGCAGGCGCTCCAACAAAGCGACTGCCGCGCTGGGCAACTTACTGCAGTCGATATCCCGAGTGGCAGGCAACACAGGCGCCCGTGACTTCTGCCAGCGCGCCCAGAGCGGGTTTGAGGTCGCCGGTGACCGCCGCATCCCGGGCGCTGGTGCTGAAACGGCTGGCGCCGCGATGCATGGCGGTGCCGGCATCCTGCATGCCCTGCGGCATGAAGCGCGAAGACTCGTGCGCACCATGGGCTTTCAGCGAACTCATTCCCAGGCGGATTTCCGCGACATCAGCCGCCCGCTCGTAGTCGGCGGTGGCGAGTGCGGCCTGGATTTCCTGCAAGGCCAGAAGATGGTCACGCATGCTGCTCAGGGTGTGTTCCTTCATCGCCTCGGGAAACTTGACCAGCTGGCGGCCGGCAAGCGCTGGCGGCGCCGGCTGTTTCATTGCCGCCTGGTGTTGTTGATGCATCGCCGGGTCGTGTTCTTGGGCCAGGCTGGGCATGGCCAGCAGCAGGCCGAGCAGGGGAAGGGTGGCGCGCATGTCTACTCCATTCAGGTTGTTGTGGGACAACACGATAAGTTAGGCTGGGGCCTGTTTCGTATGATTGCAATCACATGTCACACAAAGAACAACAGCTTCCCGAGCACTGGCCCGAGCGCCCGGAATTCCTCGCCATGCCTCCCTGGCTACGTGCGGCAGCCGGCTGGAAGCGCTACCCCAAAGAGGCTTTGCTGTTCGCGATTGGCGAAACGCCCAAAGCCATTTACTTCATCGCCGAAGGTGAAGCCCGCTTGCGCCGGCATTCGCCGGAGGGCCAGGAAATGGTCATGCAACGGGCCCGGCAAAGCTTTCTGGCCGAAGCCAGCCTGGAATCACCCGCCTACCATTGCGATGCGGTGGCGAGCGTCGCCGTTCGGGCGCTGAGTTTTCCGGTGGCAGAGTTTCGTCGAGCGCTGGCGGAATGCCCGAACTTTCGCCACTGCTGGACGGCGCATCTGTGCCGCGAAGTGCGCCGGGCACGCGCGCAATGCGAACGCCTGGGCCTGCGCAGTGCCGGGGCCCGTATCCTGCATTATCTGGAAACCGAGTGTGCCGATGGCCAACTGCGCCTCTGCCAAACCAGAAAGGCCTGGGCCGCCGAGCTCGGGCTCAGCCATGAAGCCCTGTACCGGGCGCTGGCGCAGCTCAGCCGGCAAGGTATTTTGCGCGTCGATGGCGCAGTGATCGAGCGCCTTGGGCGCCACTGAGGCTGGCGCCGCTGCTGCGGTCACCCCCATTTTTGCCCCGATTTTGCCGTCGACCGCAAAACGCATTTCCTGATTCCGTCAGCATCGCTAAACTGCGCCCCTTGCCCAAAGGAAGCGCTGCCTGCGCGGAGGGGCAATTCGACCAGCACAAGCAGCAAAGCCGCTCCAGGAA
>JAVBXO010000359.1 GCA_030824535.1 Azonexus sp.
GCAGCTTGCGCTTGCTTGGGGGCTGAGGGTGGGAAGCCTGCTGCCGAGCAGTTGCTGCTGCAAGCAGCGGTCTGCGCCGAGACGCTGCCGGCTTTTTGTGGTTCAGCGTTTTACCAGGCGCGGGCACCCATCAGATAGTTGCGGGTTTCCTTCTGGGGGGCGGCGGCGGCTGGAGCAGCCGCGACAACCGCTGGCGCGACCACGACCGGGGTGGTGTCGGCGGGCAGCAGCATGTCGCGTACGCGCAGCACCATGATCAGCAGATCTTCGTCCTCGGCCATTTCCTCGAGTTCGGACAGGCGCTGCCGGGTGTAAGCCGGTTCGCGGCTCAGGCGCTCCAGGTCCACACTTTCGCCAAGCGTGCGTTTCACCTGCAATTTGAAACGCGCGAGCATTTGGGCCAGTTCCATCGTCTTGGTCATGAGGTTTTCTCCTTATAAATGCAGCGCACCCGTTGGGGGGCGGCGATTGGAAATAGCGAAAAACGTGCCGGTTGCAGGTGGTTATTAAATGATATTTGTAAACATATACTTAGCTGTATTTTTTGTATCAGGGCTATTTTTACTTTTGTTTGCTTGTGGTGCGCAGGGCGCTGTTTTGGCCTGATTTTGGTGCGCTGCAAAAAACAATTTCGGATTAAGTAATCCATTGAATATGTATTGAATAATGGATTGTGAAAAATTTTCTCTGAAATTATGTTGCGTTGCAGCAAAAAAATAATAAAATAGGGCCATGTCTCCTCCATCTCCTCCTAGGTGGATTTAAAGCCCGCGCCAAGCGGGCTTTTTTTTGCAGCCAAAGCCGCCGCACGGATGATTATTGACGGCTGGTGCCGAATCACTTTTGCCTGGTTCAGGTTTGGTTCGTCATCGTAGTATCCTTGCGAGATATTTTTTTGTACTCAGGGAGAGCGCCACGATGAAAATGTCAATTTTGCTGATGGCATTGCTGATTTCCGGGCCGGCTTTGGCCGATGCCTTCAAATGCCGTACCACTGCAGGCAATGTGGTGTTTTCGGATGTGCCTTGTGCGGACAAAGCCAAGCTTGAAAAAGCGCAGTCCAGCGAAGCGGTGCCCTGGGAGCGGCGAGCCCAGGCCGAGGATGTCAATTCGCGGGCGCGTATCCAGTTGGGCGAGATTGAATCCGAGCAGGCGGCTTATCACCGGGAAGTCAGCCGCCAACAAAGCGCGGTGGCCGCTGCCGATCAAAAGCAGGCGACTGCCGATCAAAGGCAGGCGGCTGTTGACCGGCAGCAGAAACTCGACGATTGCGCCGCTCAGGCGCGACGCGGCTGGCACCGAACCGACTGCCACTAAGCAGGGCATTCGCAAAAAAGGGAATCCGCAAACCGGATTCCCTTTTTTATGGGTCGAACGCCATGGCGAACTTTGTCGCCGGGCGCTGGCTGGCGTTTAGTGCAGCGACAGGATCCAGTGCACGGCGGCCTTCAGGTCGTCATCGCTGATCTTGTCAGCCGGGTGCGGCAGCATCGGGATTTCGCCCCAATTGCCGGCGCCGCCGGCACGGACCTTGTCGAATAGCTTGGTGGGTGCCTTGGCGTCGCCCTTATACTTGGCAGCGACGTCCTTGTAGGCCGGGCCGACGCGTTTGGTGTCGACGGCGTGGCAGGCGACGCAGCGGGCTTTCTTGACGATGGCTTCGCCGTCGTCGGCTTTGGCTTGGGCGTTGCCAAACAATGCGCTCATGGCGAGCAGGGAAACAATCAGGGAATGGGTAGTCAGTTTCATGAGAAATTTTCCTTGAACAGGGTCAGACGAGACCGGCAGCCTGCAGTTCAGCCCACTCGGCGTCGGTAAAGAGCCGGGAGCGGGTGTGGAAAGCCTTGCCAGTCGAGCCTTCGAGAGAGAAGGTGCCGCCATGGCCGTCGATAACGTCGATGATCAGCTGGGTGTGCTTCCAGTACTCGTATTGCGAGGCACTGATATAGAAGGGCACATTGCCGATATCGCCGAGATGGACGTCGTAGGGGCCGATGGTCAGGTCGGTCGGCAGATAGCAGTTGGCGGCGCTGTTGTCACAGCAGCCACCGGACTGGTGAAACATCAGTGCCGGGCCGTATTGCTTTTTCAGGGTTTCGATCAGATCCAGCGTGGCTGGCGTAGCGATGACACGGTCTACCATGGTCTGCTCCCAAAAAAAGGGGGGCGGTTGCCCGCCCCCAAGAGAGTTGCCCGCAACAATCCTGGGCAGTGGAGGAGATGCTCGGTTTAGAAGAAGCCCAGCTTGCTTTCGCTGTAGGAAACCAGCAGGTTCTTCGTCTGTTGATAGTGGTCCAGCATGACCTTGTGGGTTTCACGGCCGATGCCGGATTCCTTGTAGCCGCCGAACGCTGCGTGTGCCGGGTAGGCGTGGTAGCAGTTGGTCCAGACGCGACCGGCCTTGATGGCGCGACCCATGCGGTAGGCGACGTTGCCGTTACGGCTCCAGACGCCGGCGCCGAGGCCGTAGAGGGTGTCATTGGCGATGGCCAGAGCGTCGGCTTCGTCCTTGAAGGTGGTCACAGCGAGCACCGGTCCGAAGATTTCTTCCTGGAAGATGCGCATCTTGTTGTGGCCCTTGAACAGGGTCGGCTGGATGTAGTAGCCGCCGGCCAGGTCACCTTCGAGTTCGGCACGGGCGCCGCCGATCAGGCATTCGGCGCCTTCCTGCTTGCCCACGTCGAGGTAGGACATGATCTTGGACATTTGTTCTTGCGAACATTGGGCACCCATCATGCAATCGGTGTCGAGCGGGCTGGCCTGCTTGATCGCGGCAACACGGGCCAGGACGCGTTCGATGAACTTGTCGTAGATCGATTCCTGGATCAGCGCGCGGCTCGGGCAGGTACAGACTTCGCCCTGGTTGAAGGCGAACAGCACCATGCCTTCGATCGCCTTGTCGAGGAAGCCGTCATCCTTGTCCATGACGTCGGCGAAGAAGATGTTGGGCGACTTGCCACCGAGTTCCAGGGTGGCCGGAATCAGGTTGTTGGCAGCGGCCTGGGCGATGACGCGGCCGGTGGAGGTCGAGCCGGTGAAGGCGATCTTGGCGATGCGCTTGGAGGTGGCGAGCGGCATGCCGGCTTCGCGACCGAAACCGTTAACAATGTTCAGCACGCCCGGCGGCAGCAGGTCGGCGATCAGTTCGGCGAGGATCAGGATGGAGATCGGGGTCGATTCGGCCGGCTTCAGCACGACGCAGTTACCAGCGCCGATGGCCGGGGCCAGCTTCCAGGCGGCCATCAGAATCGGGAAGTTCCAGGGGATGATCTGACCAACGACGCCGAGCGGCTCGTGGTAGTGATAAGCGACGGTGTTTTCGTCGATGTCGGACAGGGCGCCTTCCTGGGCACGCAGGCAGCCGGCGAAGTAACGGAAGTGATCGACGGTCAGCGGAATGTCGGCGTTCAAGGTTTCGCGGATGGCCTTGCCGTTATCGACGGTCTCGGCGTAAGCCAGCACTTCGAGGTTGGCTTCGAGACGGTCAGCAATCTTCAGCAGCAGGTTGGCGCGTTCGGCCGCGCCGGTCTTGCCCCAGGCATCAGCAGCAGCGTGAGCGGCGTCAAGGGCGAGTTCGATATCTTCGGCGCTGGAACGGGCAGCCTGGGTGTAGACCTTGCCGCTGATCGGGGTGATGACATCGAAGTATTCACCCTTGGTCGGGGCAACCCACTTGCCACCGATGAAGTTGTCGTACTGAGCTTTGTAGGCGATCTTGGCGCCTTCGGCACCGGGGGCTGCATAAATCATCTTTGTCTCCTGTTTTCTGGACGATGTTGCTGACTGGGTAACTCAAGGCCGGCGTTTTGTTTCTGCCGTGACTCGTGCCAGATAGATTGCATGGCCTGTGCCAGTCGTTGGATTTTGTTGCTTTAATCATTTAAAACAGTAGCTTATGATTTTTTCGCCGGATTCTTGCCAAATCGGGGTATGTCCCGTGATGTTCCATCGAACAGCAGGTGTTGCGTTCTGGAGCAGTGACAGGCAACTCGGGCGACGCAGCAGTCCGGGCAAGGATGCCAACTTGCTGAGGCGGCAATGTTGTACTCTTTCCATCTGATCATTTCCGGTATTTGGCAATCATGATCCTGCGCTCACTACTTTTCCTGATGACGCTGCTTTCCCTCCTGACTGCTCAAGGCCGGGCTGAAACGCCGGTCTATCGTTTCTCGCCGGTCAACCAGTGGGATATCGCCCGAACGGCAGCCTACTGGAACCCGATCATCAAATATGTCAGCGAGAAAAGCGGCGTCCGTCTTGAGCTCAAGATCGGTCGGACTTCGGCGGATACCACGGCCTATGTGCTGACCCGCGAGGTCGAATTTGTCTTTTCCAACCATTTGTTCAGCCCGGAGCGTGAAAAGCTGGGCTGGAACGTATTTGGCCGGCGCTGGACGCCGCCGCTGCACGGCCAGATTGCGGTGGCCGCCGATTCACCGATCCGTAGCATCGAGGAGTTGCAGGGGCAGGAGGTGGTCTTCGCTGGTCCGGAAGCTTTCATTGGCTACCGCGTGACTTATGCCTATCTGCTGGCGAAGAATATTGCTGCCAAGGTGGTCTTCGCCGGTAATCAGAATGCTGCCTTTGCCCAGTTGTTTGCCGGCAAGGCCAAGGCGGTGGGCAGCAATTCGGCGCTGATCGACGGCTATACCCAGCGGGAGGGGGGCAAGTTCCGCATTTTATGGACTTCCGAGCCCTACCACGACCTGGCGCTGATGGTCTCGAACAAGGTTCCAGAAAAGGATCTCAAGGCGGTGACCTCGGCTTTTATCAACATGCATCGCGATCCCGAGGGGCGGGAAATCCTGACCCGCGCTTCCGCAGAAGTCGGGCTTGATCCCAAGGCTTATTTCCTGCCCGCGACCAATGCTGACTATCTGGCCTACCGCCGGTTTTATCAGACAGCGCCATTTCCCCTGCGCTGATCCGGCATCGTGAAACTCATTTTCCGCCTTTTGCCCCGCTCACTGCTTGTTCGGGTCTATGCGCTCTACGGCATCGCCTTGCTGCTTTTTGTCGGGCTTGGCCTGGGCTGGTTTTATTACTACCAGTTCAACGAAGTCATCGAGGATGCCCAGCGTTCGGCGACGATGCTGATCGAGGTGGTTGCCCAGACGGTGTCGGATAGTGCCATCATCGGTGATTACGACACCATCAAGCGCACCCTGGACAAGGCCATCCTGCGTTCACAGTTTGAATCGGCCAGCTTCATCGATCTTGATGGCGGCGTGGTCGGGAGCAGGGAGGAGGCCAGTGGCGGAATTCAGGCGCCGGCGTGGTTGACCGCCAAAGTCGCCGAGCAGCTGTACGAGGTCAACCGCACGATTTCCGTCGGAGGCAGGGATTACGGCGTGCTGCGGCTGCAGTTTTCCGCCGGCATTATTGCCGAGCGTTTCTGGCGGCTGGTTTCGACCGCTTGCCAACTGGGCCTCGTTGGCCTGTTTGCCGGTTTGCAGCTGATCTGGTTCCCGTTGCGCAACTGGCTGGGTACGCTGGAGCGTGTGCGTAGTTTCGAGGCAGAGGCGAGGCCGCCAGGGGAAAGCCTGGATACGGTGCCGTTCATCGATGATGTCCCGCTGGAGTTTCGCCCGGCGTTCGAGGTGCTGCAGCGTAATGCGAACAGCCTGCGGCGTGAGTTGACCAGCCGCGAGCAGGCCCAGGCCTCGCTGCGCGAAGTCGTCGCCAGCATGTTGCATCTGAGCGAACTGAAGGCACCCGCTCCGGAAGATGACCTGGCCTCGCTGTCGCGCGTGATTGCGCGTATGGTCGCCGAGCGCGAGGCCAGCCGGCTGGAGCTGGAACAGGCCAAGGAGGCGGCCGAAGCCGCCAATCGTGCCAAGAGTGCCTTCCTGGCGAACATGAGCCATGAAATTCGGACGCCGATGAACGGCATCATGGGCATGACGCAATTGCTGATGCGCACCAATCTGGATGCCGAACAGCGGGAATTTGTCGAAATTGTCGAAAATTCTGCCGAATCCCTGCTGTCGATCATTAATGACATTCTTGATTTCTCAAAAATCGAGGCGGGCATGCTGACAGTCGAGCGGATTCCTTTCGCGCTGCGACAGGTTTTGACACAGGCGCTGCAACCCATGCGGGCGCTGGCAGAAAGCAAGAATCTGCGCCTGGGAAGCGAGTTCGCGGATGACCTGCCCGCCACCGTGATTTGTGATCCGGTCAGGCTGGGACAAATCATGGTCAATCTGCTCGGCAATGCCATCAAATTTACCGAACACGGTGAGGTTCGCCTGGCAGTTTTTTGCCTGCCGGATAAAGACGATAC
This sequence comes from Azonexus sp., assembly GCA_030824535.1. Taxonomy (GTDB): domain Bacteria; phylum Pseudomonadota; class Gammaproteobacteria; order Burkholderiales; family Rhodocyclaceae; genus Azonexus. The sequence goes on from JAVBXO010000359.1 coordinate 6,287, forward strand.
GCTGTCAGGCAAGCATGCGCTGCTGCACCTGGTGGTGCGCGATACCGGGATAGGCATTGCGCCGGAGCGCCTTGGCCTGATTTTCGATGCCTTTACCCAGGCCGATACCTCGACCACGCGCAAGTACGGGGGAACCGGTCTGGGGCTGTCGATTACCCGCCGTCTGGTCGAATTAATGGGGGGCCGCATCCAGGTTGATAGCCGGCCGGGCGAGGGGAGTCGTTTCCAGGTCAGCATCCCCTTGCAGACACCGGAGGATGCGCCCTGGCAGCCGGCACCGGCGAGTTTGTCCGTCAGCCTGGAGACGCTGCTGCCGGTCCTGCCTGAAGCTGTGCCAGCACTGCCCATCCTGCTGGCCGAGGATAATCCGGTGAATCAGAAACTGGTGCTGGCGCTGCTCGAACGCCGTGGCTACCGGATTGTGCTGGCGTGCAACGGCAAACAGGCGCTGGAACGTTTCGCCAGTCAGCGCTTTGCCGCCGTGCTGATGGACATGCAAATGCCGGAAATGGGCGGCCTGGAAGCAACAAAGGAAATCCGCCGGATCGAGGCTGCAAGGGCTAGCGGGCACACGCCGATCATTGCGATGACGGCCAATGCCATGCGCGGTGACCGGGAACAATGCCTCGCCGCCGGCATGGATGACTACCTCAGCAAACCGCTGAAGAGCGAGGAGTTGTTCCAGCGTTTGCAGGCCTGGATTGACCGGTCCTCAGGTCAATCCATCGAGCCGGGATTCAGCGACGATTGAGAATTTTTCCGCTGCACTGCCCGCAATTGAAGCCGCTGGATTGGCGGGCACGGAATTTTCGTCTCAAGGAGGCCGCGCCACAACAGTCCGGCAATGATGGCATCCACCTCCTCAAGAGACTTTTTGAGAAATACCCTTGAAACCCGTGTCAATACTGGGGGGAGGTGTAAAAACAAGGGGTATGAC
>JAVBXO010000219.1 GCA_030824535.1 Azonexus sp.
AAAGGGCAGCCTGTGGCAGGGCATCGAACTGGCCGCCGAGGAAATCAATGCCGGCGGCGGACTGCTTGGCCGACCGCTGCGCATCATCAAGGAAAACGACGAGTCATCGCTCGCCAAAGGTCGCCAGATCGCCCAGCGCTTCGCCGAAAACCGCGAGATGGTCGCGGTCATCGGCCACCTCAATTCCTACATCGCCCTCCCGGCCGCGTCGATGTACCAGGCCGCCGGCCTGCTCTACCTGACGCCCGGCGCTTCCGACTACCAGATCAATCAGCAGGGCAACGAGCTGGTCTTTCGCTCCTCGCCATCCAATCGCAGCCTCGGCATCGGCATGGCCGAGGCGATGGCCGCCCGGGGTTACCGGCGTATCGCCATCGCCTACGTCAAGGACAAGACCAGCCGGGGCATGGCCAATTATTTCGAGCAGCGCGCCCGCGAACTCGGGCTGAGCATCGTTGACCGCCGCGCCTATACCAGCGGCGCAGAAGATTTCGCGCAATTGGCGCATCTCTGGCAGGCGCTGTACCGCTTCGACGCCATTTTCATTGCTGGCAACATGCCGGTTGCAGGTCATCTGGTCAAAACCCTGCGCGAGCTGGGCATAACGGCGCCCATCGTCGGCGGCGACGGCATGGACACGCCGCAATTGCTGCAACTGGGCGAGGCCGGAGAAGGCATGGTGCTGCCCGAAATCTACAACCCGGATAGCCTGCGGCCGTCGGCCCAACATTTCAAATCGCTGTTCGCGAAACGCTACGCTCGCCCGGCCGACACCTTTGCCGCCCAGGGTTACGATGCCCTGCAACTGCTCGCCCAGGCCATTCGTCAGGCGGGCAGCGCTGTTCCCGGCGACATTGCCCGCGCTCTGCACGCCACCCGGGGCTGGCCGGGCGTGACCGGCGACGTCAGTTTCGATGCGCTGGGCGACATGCCGGAACGGCGCATCGCTCAAAAAATCGTCCACGACGGCCATTTCGTCAGCCTGCCTTGAGCCCGCGCATGAATTTTCACCGGTGCGCCGCCATCGCCTCACAGCGGCTCCGCCACCTGGTTTTACTCACCACGGTGCTGCTGACCAGCCTCGCCCAGGCCACCCCGGCGAAGCCGCCGAAGCCGCCGCCCTTGCCACCCGACATTCAGCGCATCGTCGCCCATGGCGAACTGCGCGTCGCCATGCCGGCCTTCGACACCCCGCCTTTTTTCCGCCGCGACGGTGATGGCATGAGCGGCATTGACGTCGACATTGCCCGCGGCCTGGCCGAAGAACTCGGCGTGCCGGTGCGCTTCCTGCGCCAGGCCGGCAGCTTCAACGAGGTGATCGACAGCGTCGCGCGTGGCGAGGCCGATCTGGCCGTCTGCAAACTTTCCCGGACGCTGGCGCGGGCCCGCCTGGTGCGTTTTTCCGAGCCTTATCTGAGCACGCGCCATGCCCTGCTGCTCAATCGCCTGGCCTTTGCCCACTACGCCCAGGGCGCTGAGCTGGCGACGACCATCCGGCAATTTTCCGGGCCGCTTGGCGTCATCCGCAATTCAGCGTTTGCCGACCGGGCGCCGCGCAGTTTTCCCAAGGCCAGGATCGTCGCCTTCGAGCAGTGGGGCGAGCTCATCGCCGCCCTCGAAGCCGGCCGGATCATCGCCGCCTACCGCGACGAACTGGAAATGCAGCGCCTCTTGCGCCAACAGCCGGCGCTGGCGCTGACCCTGCGCCTGGTCGCTTTCACCGACACCCAGGACAAGCTGAGCGTCGCCCTGCCCTACGATGCCCCGCAATTGCTCGCCCTGGTCAACCTGTATCTGGCGCAACGGCAGCCGCCGCTCGACGCCCAAAGTATTCTGCGTCGTCCCTGAGCATCCGCATGTCACTCGCCACCCTCCGCAGTCTGGCCTCCCGGCCTTCCATCGTTGCCCTGAGCCTGCTCGGCGGCGTTGGCCTGGGCCTGGCCTGGCCAGGCTTCGCCAAGGAACTGGCGCTGGTCAGCAATATTTATCTGGCGCTGCTGAAAATGGTGGTGCTGCCTTTCATGGTCTCGGCGATCATTTTCAGCATCTACCGGCTTTTCCAGGCCGGCCATGCCGGCCCCCTGCTGGCGCGCATTGGCGGCAGTTTCCTGCTGGCGCTGCTGCTTGCCGCAACGCTCGGCCTGCTCGCCGCCCAACTCATCGCACCGGGTCGCGAGTTGCCGCCAGAGACCATGCAACAACTCGGGCGCATGGTCGATCAGGGCAGCGGCCTCGCCAGCGTCGATGAAATGCCGCTGCAGGCGCCCGCTGCGCCGGCCCCTGGACGCTCCTTCGGCAGCCTGGTGCTGCAGCTGATTCCCGACAACATCTTCGCCGCACTGGCGCAGGGGGAAACGCTCAAGGCCTTCGTTTTCGCGCTGCTCTTCGGCTGCGCGCTGGCCCAGGCGCCACGCCAGATTGCCGAGAGCCTGAGCAACACCATGGAGACCGTCTTTCATGCCTGCCAGACGCTGACCCGCTGGTTCAACTACTTCCTGCCGCTGGTGCTATTGACGATGATTGCCAGCCAGATCGCCCGCAGCGGTCTGGAACCACTGCAGGCGATGATCGGCTTCATCGCCGCGCTGGCTGTCGCATCCGGCGTGCTGATCCTGCTCTCCTTCTGGGTGCTGGTGCGCAGCAGTGGGCACGGCTGGCGCAGCGTGCTGGCCAGCCAGCGCGAGCCGCTGACCATGGCGCTGGCCACCCGCAGCAGCCAGGCCTGCATGCCGGCGATGATCGAATCACTGGTCGAGCGCCTGGGTTTTCCGCATTACCGCATCGAACTGCTGGTGCCGCTGGGCATTTCGCTGCTGCGCGTCGGACCGGCGCTGTACTACGGCTTGGCGACGATGTTCATCGCCCAGCTTTACGACCGGGTGCTGAGCATCAATGAGATGCTGATCGTCGTACTCGCTTCGGTGCTCGCCGGGCTGGCCTCAACCGGCATGAGCGGCCTGCTGGTGCTGTCGCTGGTCGGTCTGGTCTGCGCCTTCCTCAACCTGCCAGTCGAAGCGGCGCTGGTGCTGTTCGCCGCCATCGAACCCGCTTGCGACACCCTGCGCACCCTGGTCGGCGTCGCCGTGAATAATGCCGTTGCTGCAGCCATCTGCGGTCGACCAGAAAAAACCCCCGAAATTGCCCAGGCCGCCGCCAGCGTCGCGATGCGGAATTAGCCCCCCGCCCCAGCAAAAACCGTCCCGGCGGCACGCCGCTTTTTGAGTCGATGACGAAGTTCGATTCGGGCTGCGGCTGGCCGAGCTTTCATACGCCCAAGGATGAAAAAGGCATCGTCGAACACGTCGACCGCAGTTTTGGCATGGTTCGCACCGAAGTCACCCGCCACGACTGCGGCGCCCACTTCGGCCACGTCTTCGACGACGGCCCGGCACCCACCGGCCTGCGCTACTGCATCAACTCGGCTTCACTGGCGCTGGATCGGGAAGAAGCGAATCGGCCAGCTTGGCGCGAAACTCTGACGGCAAATGGCGTGTCGGGTTGAGGTTATTTCCGCCATTCAAATTCTGTTTGTAAAGCCGCTACGCTACGACCAAGCTGAATCGCCGTATCCGGCACCAGCAGGTAATGCCAGGGTTTGCCACCATGCTCGGCAGCATGCTTATTGGCGTAAGCACACCAGCGCAATGCTGCCCGCGCCTTGGCTTGCACGTCGTCCTGAGCGATCTGATCGGCACGCTTCGGCTCGACGAGCAGGCACGCATCGGTGGTTTCGACGACAAAATCCGGTTCGTAGTTGTGGCCGTTCTGGTATTCGATGCGGAACTGGCCGGGGGCCGGCTTCATCCATTTGATGACCGCCAGATCATCCTCCAGCAACTGGGCAAAACGCCATTCGCCCTCGACCGACTGGAACTTCTGGTAGGGATAGCAACACTTCCGGAAGCCCTTGAATACCATCTGGCGAATCAGCCGTTTGACGGCAATCGGGGCGCGGAAGTCGCGTGGCTGCTCGCCGGCAGCCAAGGTGAAACTGGCGGGCTTGAGCACGTCGAAGCCCTGCGTCACCTTGCCGACGTAATCGGTGGGCGTCACCCAGACATGCTGTTGCATCTGCGCCCAGACAAAATCACCAAGCTGACGCTGCCAGTAGATCAGCACATTTTCCAGCTTGGCCTCGTCGCCGCCCAGGTGCTCGCGCAGGCGGGCGACCAGTTGCCCGGCCAGGGCGTAAAGCAGATCGGCGTGTTCGTCGTAATCGATGGCGTCCTGGTCGACCAACTGGCGGACGATGTAATCCTCGGGGCGGATTTCCGTGTCATCGGTGCCTTCCCACTGAATGTGGGCCGTCTTGTTATCTTCCAGGTGCCGCAACAACAACTCCTGGCTGACTGGCTGGAAGTTGATTTTCTCCAGCCCTGCCAGCGTGAATTCCTGAAATCGGTAATTGACTTCCCGCGTCGGCAGGATGGCAATTTTCGGCACATCGATGGTCAGTTCGATCAGGCGTTCGGTGACGTGGCGCACCACCTGCGACACCAGCGCCTCGGGGCTGGTCGTTTTTGCCGCTTCCATGCCCGGCAGGCTGGCCTGTGGCGGGGCGGCTTCTTCGGCCCAGCGCTTGACCTTGGCCACCAACCGTTGCTGCACCTCGGCATTGTTCAGCGCCTTGCTCGACGGCAGGCTGGCCGCCTCCTGCTGCACGGCGCGCAAGGCCAGTTCGGCCAGGTGGTATTCCTCCGCACTGACGGGCTTGCCCGGCGTCGGCCCGGTAATGGTGTCGCTGACAATTTTTCCATCCTGCATCGGCTGGTGGCCGGTGCAGAAGATGTCGAGTACCGACCCGGTATTCAGCAACTGCGGCTGCTTGTCCGGTACATCAGCGTCTTCCGTCGCGCCGATATAGACAGTCTTCCGGATGATCGACTCGGGATCATTGGCCCGGTCGACGATTTCCTGAAAGCGTTCATGAGCGATGATGCACAGCCGGTCCACCGCCTCCACCCCGGTACGTTTGCCAAAGGGCAGGCGCAGACCCCGGCCGATGGTCTGCTCGGTGAGGATTTCCGAAGCCGAGGCGCGTAGCGGCACGATGGTGTACAGGTTGGTGACGTCCCAGCCCTCCTTCAGCTTGTTGACGTGGATGACCACTTCGGTCTTCTCGTCGTGCTCCACCGCCAGCAGGCGGGCCATGGCCTCGTCCGATTCATCGCCGGACTGGTTGGAATGCACCTCGATGACCCGGCCCTGGTAGTGGCCCTGGAAGAAATCCTTGGATTCGAGCTTGGCCTTTAATGCCGAGGCATGCGCCGTATCCTGCGCCACCACCAGCATGAAGGGCTTGACCACCGGCTGCTCATGGGTCCGGGCGTAGTTCTCCAGCTCCACCTTGACGAATTCGTGATGGTGGATGCCGTCCTCCAGCTTGATTTCCTCCAGCCGCTCGGCGCTGTACAACTCGGCGCGGAAATCCTTGCGCGTCGCCACTGCCGGAATCTTCACATAGCCGTCCTGCAAGGCGCGGGAGAGCGGGTAGTGATAAACGATGTTGGCGAACTGGCGCGGATTGGCGCCCACCGTCTTGGGCGTCGCCGTCAGCTCGATGCCGAGCACCGGCTTCAAGTCGTTGATCGCCTTGGCCCCGGCGCTGGCGTAATAGCGGTGCGCCTCGTCCATCAGCACCACCAGATCGGGCAAGGTGGCCAGGTAGTCAAAATAGGATTCGCCCAGATATTCCTGATAGCGGCGTACGCGAGCCACGCTCGATTTGGCCGCGCCCTTCTTGTTGTCGCGGGCGTTGATCTTGGAGATGTTGAAGATGTTGATATGCGGTGCCGAGTCGGCACCAAACAAATCTGCGGTCAACGTCGCTGGAACGGCAAAATCCAGACGCACACCGCGCCCGTCCTCGTAATCCTCGCCGGTGATGATGACCGGTGGCGTTTGCGCCAGCTCGGGAATACCGGCAAAGACGTACTTCGGGTTGCCCAGTGTGAAATCGTTCTTGAGCTTCTCGTAAATCGTCAGGTTGGGGGCGAGCACGAAGAAATGCCGGCTGCGCCCGGAGATGAACAGCCAGGCGATGATCGCCCCCATCAGCCGGGTCTTGCCGACGCCGGTGGCGAGTGCGAAACACAAGGTCGGGAAATCGCGCTCGAATTTCTCCACCGTCGGGTACTGGGCGCGGATGGTCTTCAACCAGTGTTGCAGGTCGGCATCCTTGGAGAGTTCCAGCTTTTCCAGCAGCTCGGCCAGGATGTCCAGCGATTCGCGCTGCGGCCCGCGCAGGGAAAGCCGGGCGGCGATTTGCTGCGCGGCCCGGCTGCCGTCGATGGCTTCACTCATCGTCCGCGCCCTCGATTCCGGCGTTCAGGGCAAACTCGTCGTCTTCATCGGGCAGCGCTTCCGGCTCGGCCAGTACGTCGATGGAGAAGCTGTAGTCGTCGTGATCCCACTCACACTTGTGCAATACCGTCTTGGGGATTTTCTTCAGGGTCAGGTTGGGGAAGGCCGTGATGTCGGCCATGAAAGCCTTGCAGCAGATCAAGAGCGAACGCTCGTTGCCGACTTCGTCGCTGATGACGCGCAACTGGTCGTGCGAGAGGCTGCCCGTGGTGACATAGATGAAGTCGGTTTCCGTGCTGCGGCCGTGTTGCCAAAAGGTGGACTGGCTGGGCGCGTAGGTGAAGCCCATCAGCTTGCACATGGCCTCCGACAGCATTTCGCCGTTGTATTCGGGGTTGATGACCCAATGGCCCCATTTGTCTTTCTTCAACAGCGACGGCGCCAGGCGGTAATAGCGGAAACCGCCGCCGCCCTGCCAGCCGACCGCCTTGGTGATGCCGCCAAGGTCGTCGCCGTTGATGACCTTTTTCAGGCGCGGCACGATGTGGGTGTGGCAGTGCTCGCCCAGTTCGACCATGATCCAGCGTCGGCCCATCTTGTGCGCGACAGCGCCGGTGGTGCCGGAACCGGCGAAGGAGTCGAGGACGAGGTCGCCGGGGTTGGTGGCGATATCCAGTATCAACTTCAAAAGTTTTCCTGATTAGCAACGAACGTCAGCTAGCCGAATTGATCGGAGGTTTTGAGGTTTGCAATTCACTGCCGCGACCAGCAGGCGCGTATTCAATGCGTTTAGATCGAAACGGCGATTGAA
>JAVBXO010000082.1 GCA_030824535.1 Azonexus sp.
AACTACCTCGCACGCCGTCGATATCAGCGAAGAGGATGGCGTCCGCTATCTGCATTTTGGTTCCGACTGGGTCCAGGGCGCCATGCGCATTGCCCGCCCCTGGTCGCTGGAACTGGCTTACACCCGCGAAATGATGGCCGGACTGCTGCTCAAGCCTGCTCCCTGGCCGAAAACGGCGCTGCTGATCGGCCTCGGCACCGGCTCGCTGGCCAAATTCATTTACCGCAACCTGCCCGACTGCCGGATGACCGTCGTCGAAATCAACCCGCAGGTCGAGTTCATCGCCCGGCAATATTTCAAACTGCCCGACGATCCGCTGCGCCTCGATGTCGTCACCGGCTGTGGCGCCGATTACGTTTTAGCTGGCGGGCGTCAGTTCGATCTGATCCTTGCCGATGGTTTTGGCCCTGACGGGCGTCCCGGCATGCTCGACAGCGACCCGTTTTACCTGGCGTGCCGCAGCCGGCTGAGCGACAACGGCCTGTTTTGCGTCAACCTGCTGCGCGAAAAAGGCTTCGACCGCAGCGTTGAGCGCATACGCCAGGCCTTCGATCAACGCGTCGCCGTTTTCCCGTCCTGCGACAGCGGCAATACCATCGCCTTCGCCACGGCCGGGAAACCAATCGAGGTCAGCCTCGAGCAACTGCGCGAACGGGCCGCCGCCCTGAAAAAAACCACCCGCCTTGACCTCTTGCCAACAGTCAGCCGCCTGCAACTGGCCCATCCTTTGCCCGAGGGCATGCTGCGCATCTGAATCAAGCTTGTGTTTTGGCCTGACTAGACTAGAACTGAATTAGAGATCCTCCAGAAAAAAAGGCGGACAGGAAGCAGCTACCCGACAAAGGCTAGCCCAACCATTCATCTCCAAGGAGGAGACCATGCTTTCAATTCAGGATGTCATCGATTATTGCGATCTGGATCGCGGAGAAATCGAGGCGATCGCCAAGCACGAGCATATACCGATAACCATTGCCGCCGAGATGAGCGAAGTTTTGCTGTGCTCGCCGGACGGCGTTTGCCGCTTGCACGCGATGATTATCGAAAACATGCAGCACGCGCTGGAATGCGGTCAGTACGAGCAGGCCCAGCAGCTCGCCGAAACCTACGCGCACCTGCAGCGCACGCACCCGCTGCCAAGCACGCACTGACTAGGTCGAGGGTGCGCACCCGCATTGCGCCCCCTCTGCCAAACTTACTTCTGCCCGGTGAAAATCGGTGTTTTTTGCGGGTTCACCGCAGCAGCGGGTTTATTGCGGGCGCGGATGGCCGAAACCGTTCTCGACGGCGTACAGGGCAACCTGAACGCGGCTGCTCATGCTCAGTTTCTTGAAAATATTCTGCACGTGAATCTTCACGGTGCTTTCCGCCAGATCGAGACGACGGGCGATTTCCTTGTTGCTTTCGCCGAGCGCCAGACTGGCGAGTATGTCTTTTTCGCGTGGCGAAAAACGGTCGCGCTCCAAAACTGTCGCTTCCGGCTTGGGCGGATTACGCACGCCCTGGATCAGCTTGGCGGTCATTTCCTGCGACACCACCGATTCACCGCGTGCGGCGCGGCGAATGGCGTCAACCAGGGTATCAGTCTGAATGTTCTTCAATAGATAGCCCGTTGCCCCGGCGCGCAGGGCTTCCAGCAGATCCTGCGCATCTTCCGACACGGTCAGCATCAGCACCCGCACCAGCGGCATTTCTTCGGCAATGACCTTGACCGCCTCAAGACCGGAGATGCCGGGCATGTGCAGGTCGAGCAGGACGACGTCCGGCTGCAGCGAGCGGGCGCGCTTGATGCCTTCCAGCCCATCGCCCGCCTCATCGACGACTTCGAAATCCTCGTTGCGCTGCAGTAGCGACTTGATGCCGCTGCGAAACAAGGTGTGGTCATCGACCAGCAAAACACGGATTTTTTCGCTCATACTCAGGCCACCTCTCTGGCTTCTCTCGGCAGGGAAAGGCTGATGCAGGTTCCCTCCCCCGGTTTGGATGTGATGCGGAATTCGCCGCCAATACGGTGTGCCCGCTCACGCATGATTTTCAGACCGACATGGTGATCTGACTGAAGATTTGGTTCGGTCACCGGGTCAAAGCCCATGCCGTCATCACAAATCCGGATCTGACAACGCCCTTGCAAACGTTCGACCTGAACCTGCACGGTGCCGGCCTTGGCATGCTTGCGGATATTCGACAGGGATTCCTGAACGATGTGCATGATCTGGATTTCGTCGCTCTGCAAGGGCGGCGCGCCTTCACCTTGCTGTTCGAAAGCCGTCCTGATGCCGGTCTGCCCTTCGAATTTTTCCAGCGCGGCAGTGATCGCTGAATCGAGATCGGCGTGATGTACGCGGGTGCGGAAATGTACCAGTAATTCCCGGACATCGTCGTAGCTCTCCTGCACCCCTTCACGCAATTGCCCGGCTGTTTGCAAGGCTTCGTCGACTCGCCCCTTGTTCAGCGAATCCTGCAGCAATTGCACCTGAATGTTCAGGAAGGCCAGACCCTGGGCAATCGAGTCGTGCAACTCCTGCGCCAGCAGATTGCGTTCTTCGGAGATGGCCAGTTGCTTGTCGCGCAGTTTCAGGCGCTGATTTTCGATGGCCACGCCGAGATGGTGCCCGAGCGTTTCAAGCAGATGCATTTCCTGCTCTGACAGCGCCTGCGGCTGCTTGAAATAGATATTGAAAACGCCCAGACGCTGCTTGTCGCACAGAATGCCAAAGGCAGTTGCCGTGGCAAAACCCTCGCGGATGCAGTTCTTCAGCGTCATTCCGACCGGTGGCGAAGCGATATCGAAAGCCAGCGGCGGACCACCGAGCAGGGCTTTGCCGCATAAACACTCGCCGCAACTCAGCGCCGCTTCCTGGCTGGTGAAGTTTTCCGACAGGCCGTCATGGGCAATCAGGAACAGTTTATCGGACTGCGCCTGATAGAGCCGCACCGCCCCCGCATCGGCCCCCAGCGCCGTCTTGATGCGCTCGAGAAAGCCTTCACAGAGTGTCTGCAAGGGCGCAGGCTCGCTGAGAAAGGCGGTGGTGCCATAGAGGATGCCCAAATCGCGATTACGCATTGCCAGCCGCCGGGTTTCTTCCTCGACGCGCTGCTCCAGCGTGTTGTACACCCGCTCCAGATGATCGGCCATACGGTTGAAGCCCTTGGCCAGGCTACCCAGTTCATCGTCACTGGAGACCGGCAGGCGTACCGTCAGATCATCTTCGGCCATGCGCTGGATGCCGGCATCGAGCACGCTGACCGGCAGGATGACCAGGCGGATGAAAAAACGCAGCAGCACCCCGGTGCCCAGGATCGCCAACAGGATCAGCGCGGTCTGCACCGTCCGCAGCAGGTCGGTATCGTTGGCGTAACTGCGCTCCATCGCCAGCACGGTTTCATTGATGCGGCTGACGAAGGGTTCCAGTTCGACGTCAAAACGGTCCAGCAGCCGTTCGCGCTCACTCGCATTGCCCGTCAGGTAAGCCTGCACCAGCGGTCGCAAGGTCTCGCGCCAACCCTGTTCGACCTGCTTCAGGCGCTGCAAGACCTCGGCATTGCGCGGTGGCGACAAGGGGCGGGAGGGATTCCCCTGCTGCAGGTCGAGCAGCACCCGGTCAAAGCGCAGCATCTCCTCGGCCAGCGGCTCGGTTTGCTGGATACGCGCCATCAGGTGGCCGATCCGGTAGGTGCGCATGCGCTGGCTGCCGGCATCATTGATCGCCGCCGCAACCCCTTCGAGTTGCCAGGAAATCACCAGGGTCAAGGCAATCGCTACCGTGGCCACGAGAAAGAAAACAATCAGCATGCCGACAATCTTGTGCGACAGCTTACCGGGCTTGATGCGCATCTCGATGAACAGGGATTGGAAGCCTTTTACCTTATCGCCCCTGCCACGAAAAGGATAGTTGCCAGATCAAAGAAAAAAGCCCGCCGGTTTGACGCGGCGGGCAAAAAGTCGCTGTGCGGAGAGAGCATTGCGACGATGGATACGGAAAATCAGCTCAGGCAGCTTCTTTTTCGACGTGCGCCTGTTTCTGGTAAAGGAACTCGATGACGGCGGCGCGGTAATTGATATAGGCCGGGTCATGCGCCATGGTCAGACGCTCACGCGGACGCGGCAGATCAACGTGCAGGATTTCGCCGATGGTCGCCGCCGGGCCGTTGGTCATCATGACGATCTTGTCGGACAGCAACACCGCCTCATCGACATCGTGCGTGACCATGACCACGGTGGCCTTGGTCTTGACGCAGATTTTCATCAGCTCGTCCTGCAGCTTGGCGCGGGTCAGTGCGTCCAGGGCGCCGAAAGGCTCGTCCATCAGCAGCACTTTCGGCTCCATCGACAGGGCGCGGGCAATGCCGACGCGCTGCTTCATGCCGCCGGAGATTTCATGCGGATACTTGTGTGCCGCATGCGCCAGTCCGACCAGCTCAATCGCCGCCTGGGTCCGTGCCCTGAGCTTCGGCTTGCCTTCCTTGTCGCTGAAAACGCGCTCGACGGCCAGGTAGATGTTCTCGAAGCAGGTCAGCCAGGGCAGCAGGCTGTGGTTCTGGAAGACCACCGCGCGCTCCGGACCGGGGCCGGCAATTTCGCGACCATCGCACAGCAGCACGCCGGTCGTCGGCCGGGTCAGGCCGGCGATGAGATTCAGCAGCGTCGATTTGCCGCAACCGGAGTGGCCAATCAGGGCGACGAATTCCCCCTGAGCGATGCTCAGATCGATGTCGCGCAGGGCGACGAACTTGCCCATTTTGGTGTCAAAGGTCTGGCCAACCCGCTCGATGCTTACAAATTTTTCCATGATGTGTGCTCCGCTTAGCTGGCAGAAGATTCTTTGGTCAGCTTCCGGGCCAGCAGGATCAGTGCTTGCTCAAGAATCAGACCGACGATGCCGATGACGAAGATGGCGATGATGATGTGCTCGACCTTCAGGTTGTTCCACTCGTCCCACACCCAGAAACCGATGCCGACGCCGCCGGTGAGCATTTCGGCGGCGACGATGACCAGCCAGGCAGTGCCGATGGACAGGCGGATACCGGTCAGCATGTAGGGCAGCACCGCCGGGAAGAGGATCTTGGTGACGATCTTCCACTCGGACAGGGCCAGCACGCGAGCGACATTGAGGTAATCCTGCGGCACGCGCTGGACCCCCTGGGCGGTGTTCATGATCATCGGCCAGATCGAGCAGATGAAGATGGTGTAGGTCGCCGCCGGATCAGCCCGCTTGAAAACCAGCAGGCCAATCGGCAACCAGGCCAGTGGCGAGACCGGGCGCAGCAGGCTGATGATCGGGTTCAGCATTTTTGCCAGAAACTCGAAGCGGCCGATCATGAAACCGAGCGGAATGCCGACGGCGGCAGCAAAGCCGAAACCGATGGCGACGCGCTGCAGCGACGACAGGATGTTCCAGCCGATACCCTGGTCGTTCGGACCATTGCTGTAAAAGGGATCTGAGAACAGCACCACGGCCGCATCCCAGACGATTTTCGGCGAGGGAATGGCGCCGCCCTTGTGGGTGGCAACGTGCCAGATGCCGAGCAACACCAGCATACCGACCAGCGGTGGCAAGATTTCACGCAGCATGCTGTTCAGACGTTCGCTAAAGGGGATGCCGGCCAACTCGGGGGCGGCGCTCGTGGTTTTTTCCATGTTCTTTTCCTTGACCGGTTCGACTGCGGCAGCAGCGACCGGCTGGCGGTTATTTGTGCGGTCGACCGGCTTTTCACCGGCAAAATCACCGCTCATCGTCATTGCGCTCGATGTGGTCATCGCATTCTCCTGTCACCACGCCCACCGCCTTGGCAGCGGCGGGCATTGCCTTCGCTCAGGCCTTGACCTTGAAACCGTCGGCGTACTTGGCGGGATTGCTGCCGTCCCAGACCACGCCGTCGATCATCTTCGACGAGCGCAGCGGGCTCTTCGGCACATTCATCTTCAGTTGCGTCGCAGCCTGCGTGTACAGCTCGGTCTGGTTGATCTTCTTGGCCACGGCCAGGTAATCCGGGTGATCCTTGAGCAGGCCCCAGCGCTTGTGCTGGGTCAGGAACCACATGCCGTCGGACAGGTAGGGATAATTCACCGCGCCATCGTTGAAGAACTTCATGTGATTCGGGTCATCCCAGGTCTTGCCCAGGCCGTTCTGGTAGCGGCCGAGAATGCGCTGATTGATGGCATCGACGCTGGTATTGACGTAGGCCTTCTGCGAAATGACGTCAGCCATCTTCATCTTGTTGCTGATGCTGGCGTCGATCCACTGGCTGGCTTCGAGAATGGCCATGATCACGGCGCGGCAGGTGTTGGGGTTCTGCTTGACGAAGTCGGCCGTCGTGCCGAGGATTTTTTCCGGGTGATCCTTCCAGATTTCCTGACTGGTCGCAGCGGTAATGCCGATGCCGTCCATGATCGCGCGGTGGTTCCACGGCTCGCCGACGCAGAAACCGTCCATATTGCCGACGCGCATGTTGGCGACCATCTGCGGCGGCGGCACGACGATGGCCTTGGCGTCCTTCATCGGATTGATGCCGGCGGAAGCCATCCAGTAGTACAGCCACATGGCGTGGGTGCCGGTCGGGAAAGTCTGGGCGAAGGTGTATTCGCGCGGTTCCTTCTTCATCAAGGCGGCAAGACTGCCGGCATCGGTCGCGCCCTTGTCGGCCAGCGCCTTGGACAGCGTGATGGCCTGGCCGTTGTTGTTCAGGGTCATCAGGTTGGCCATGTCCTTCTTCGGCCCGCCGATGCCCATATGCACGCCGTAGATCAGGCCATAGAGCACGTGCGCCATGTCCAGCTCGCCATTGACCAGCTTGTCGCGCACGCCGGCCCAGGAAGCTTCCTTGGTCGGGATGATCTTGATGCCGTATTTCTCGTCAAACTTGTTGACCGCGGCCATGACCACGGAAGCGCAGTCAGTCAACGGAATGAAGCCTATGCGGACTTCCTTCTTTTCGGGGGCATCCGAACCGGCAGCCCAGGCTGCACCGCGAACACCAGGGGGAATCATGGACATGAGGGATGCTCCCAGAGCAGCAGAAACGAAATCTC
>JAVBXO010000303.1 GCA_030824535.1 Azonexus sp.
TCGCCGAAGGGGGCCTGGCTCGTCTGCTCGTCGATATCCTGTTTGGCTGTGGCTATTACGTGCTGGCCCGGTTCATTTTCTTGTTTTTCCAGCAGCGTCTCGGGTCTCGTCAGCCCAAAAACTGAAAGCAAGGCGCCGCTGGAAAAAGCTGCCGAAAGTTTCCGGCCATTTCCTGCGAAAGCGCTAGAAATGGCCGTTTTTTTGGCGTTGACCGCAGAATTCCCGGATTTCAATGATGCCCCATCGGTCCACCCGCTCATGCAGCGCCGCCATGAGCTTCTCCGGGATCAGCCCTGAAGCAATTGTCCGAGGCCGGTCGTAGAACCATTGGCATCAAGCCTTTTTGACAAACTCCGACTTCAACTGCATGGCGCCAATACCGTCAATCTTGCAGTCGATGTCATGGTCGCCATCAATTAGGCGAATGTTCTTGACCTTGGTGCCAACCTTGACGACCGACGAGGAGCCTTTGATCTTCAGATCCTTGATGACCGTGACGCTGTCGCCGTTCTCGAGCAGGTTGCCATGCGCATCTTTCCAGACCCGTGCCGTTTCGACGTTCGCTGCACCGGCATCCGCGCTCCATTCGTGGGCGCATTCAGGACAAATATACTGGCTGCCGTCTTCGTAAGTGAATTCGGAATTGCACTGCGGACAGTTGGGTAGTTTGCTCATCTTTTATGAAAACTCCGTTTTGAAAAAATATCGTTCAATCGCTGATTCCCAGCAAATCGAGAATGCCGTTGATCAGGGAAAGCGGGTGGGTCGGGCAGCCGGGGACGTAAAGCGTCGGTTTGAATTTGTCGAGAAAGCGGCGATCTACTTCATTACATTCCGCAAAAATGCCACCAGAAATCGCACACGCGCCCACAGCAATCACCAGTTTGGGTTCGGGAATGGCATCCCAGGCAATTTGCAAGGCATCCGCCATGTTCCGGCTAATCGGGCCGGAAAGTACCAAGGCATCGGCATGGCGAGGTGAGGCGACCATGTCGATGCCGTAGCGACCGAGGTCGAAATTGACATTGCTCATGGCGTTGATTTCCATCTCGCAGCCGTTGCAGCCCCCCGCCGAAACCGAACGCAGCTTGAGCGAGCGACCAAAGCGCTTGTGCAGCGCCTCGGAGACCTTGATCGGGTCGATGTCAGGTCGTGCTGAACTGATGGTCAGGGCATCACGCTCAGTGCTGGCCAGCTTGAAATCGTTATTGAAGCTGAATTTCGCACTTGGACAAATCGGCTCACAGTCTCCACACAGAACGCAGCGCCCCATGTCGATTTGTACGGGGTCGAGGGTAATGGCACGGCTGGGGCAGGCGGCCAGGCAAGCAGTGCAGGCACTGGCGCAGGCGCTTCCGCTGATCACCGGCTTGCCACGAAAACCAACGGGATTGGCGGCTCGCAGATCCGGGATGTACTGGCTGCCTTGGGATTTCCGGACAAAAATTGATTTGATCATGGCGATGGCTACAGGTCGTTGCCGCAGTAGGAGAGGTCGAAACTCTTGTTGCAAATGGGAAAGTCCGAGATGTCGTTGTCACGGACGGCCATGGCCAGACCAAACCAGTTGGGCAGCGAGGGGTCTTGCACCTTGTAGTGCAGGAGTTGCCCTTGCGATGAGGTTTCGAGCACCTGAACGACCGGCCCACGACTGCCTTCAATCAAGGAAAGGCCGAGCGTTTCAGGGGCCAGGGGCTTGCCGATAGTTTCCGGGGTGCCGCCGCCGCTTAAGTCGAGCGCAGTATCCCCCAGCACTTTCATCAGCCATTGCAGCGATGCTGCGACTTCCCGCATGCGTTGTTTCATCCGCGCCCAGCAATCACCGGTCGACTCGGTAACGGGTTCAGCGGGGAAGCGTTCATACAGGCGGCCCGGTAGCTGTATGCGGGTATCGGTCGCGACACCGCTGGCCCGCGCGACGACGCCGACCAGGCCCAATTCCTGTGCCGTCCTGGTGCTGACAATGCCGGTGCCTTGAAATCTGGCTCTGACACTGAGACTGGCCAGCATCAGTTCGTTGATTTCACTGAAGTCCTGGGCAAATGCGTTCAGCGTTTGCAGCAGATCCTGGCGCAGCACCTCGGTCAATCCTCTGGCTCGTCCGGGGCGTAGCCAGCCACGCCCAAAACGGTTGCCGCAAACTCGCTGCGTGGCATTGATGATGGCGGTACGCAAGCGGCCGTAAGTGCCACCGCCCTGCAAGAAGGCAATATCCGTCGCCAAACCGTTCAGGGTGGCGACATGCATGGCGATGCGTTCCATTTCCAGGGCGATGCCGCGCAACAAGTCGGTTTCCAGACTGACCGGCGAGTTGGACAGGGCCTCCACGGCGGCACAATAGCCCCAGGCATAAGCGACGCTCGAATCGCCGCAAATGGATTCCACGGTCGCGGCCAAGGCCATGGGCGGCCGGCGCAGCAGTAAAGCTTCCAGGCCGCGATGCTGGTAGCCCAACTGAATTTCAAGATGGTGTACCTTTTCGCCCAGGCACATGAAGCGGAAGTGCCCCGGTTCGATCACCCCGGCGTGAATCGGCCCGACACCGACTTCATGCACCTCTCGACCACGCACCTTGAAAAAAGGGTAGTCCGTCATCGCTTGCTGGCGTTCGCCCTCGAAGCGGACCGGCTTCAGCCAGGGGTGACCGTCAGGTTGCAGGCCGGTCTGCTCCCATAGTTCGCGCTCGAAAATGTGCGCCACAGGATAGGTCTGGGTCAGTGATGGGTAATGTTTGCCGTCCTCAGCTTGGCCTCGGAATACCTTCAGCTCACCCGCAGTTGTTTGAAATGCCGCGGTGACAAGCGTTCCCCAATGGCGATTACTTTTCTCGTGACGGCCAAACAGGGTGACCAGGTGATCCCCGGCATCCAGGCTGTCAGCACAGCGGTGGAAAAAATCGCCCAAGGATTGGGGGGGAGATGAACGCAAGTCCGCGATCAATACGGCCGGGTTTTCTTGCATCAAATGCCCCCTATCGATTGCGCGACGGCGCGCAGTAGCTGGGTGACTGGTTCTGGCGTATAGGTGCCGAGCATGCTCAAGACCCCGACAAAGCCGATTTTCGGGATGATGGCGAGCATCGATTCCTTGACGGGCGGCATGGCCTGAGTGGGGGTTCCCCAAAGCATGGGAAATACCGTACGTCCCGTGGCGACAAAAATGACCGTCAGCATCACGCACATCAAGGTGAAGGCCATCAAATTCCCGGCCTGGACGATGCCCGACAAAATCAGCATTTCTGCCAGGAAACTGGCAAAAGGCGGGAAGCCCAACAGCGCAAAAATACCCCCCGCGAATAACAGGCCGGCAAAGGGCAAGACGCGAATCACGCCATTGAGTGCAGCCACTTCGTTGGTGCCATACACGGCGCGCATCCGGCCGGCTGTAATGAACAACAAGGACTTCACGAAGGCGTTGCTGACGATATAAAGCACCACGCCATAGGCCGCGGTTTTGCCGACCGACAAACCCAGGGCGATTACCCCGGAAGAACTGATGCAGGCGTAGGCAATCAGCCGCTTGTAGTTACGGGCGGCCATGATTTGGACCGCCGCCACGATCAGCGAGACATAGCCCATGACCAGCAGCTCTTGCGAAACAAAACTCGCGTCGAAACCGTGAAATATTTGAAACACACGGAACATCGCGACGACGCTGATATTGAACTGCACTGCCGCCAGCAGGGCACTGGTACTGGTCGGTGCCGCTTCATAGGTTTCCGGTAACCAGTTGTAGAGCGGCGCCAGGCCCAGTTTGCCGCCCAGGCCGAAGAGCATGAAGGCCAGGCCCAGGCGTTGCCAGGCATCCTTGGCAGTCGTCAGTGAGGCACCGAGCTGATCCACCTGAAAGCTGATCTCGACGCCGCGCAATCCCGCTGACTGGACCAGGCACATGAAGCCCAGAAAAGTGATGGCCAGGGTCATGGAGGAATAGAGCATATAGCGCCAGGCCACGGGCTTGGGGGCGCCAAACTCGCCACAGACCATCATCAGTGCCGCGCATGCCGTGCTCACTTCGATCAAGGCCCAGAGCAATACCAGATGGTTGGCCATGATGCCGATATTCAGCACCAGCATGAAAATCAGGGTCAGGGCTGCACGCGTACGGATGTCCTGGGTCAACTCGGGCGAGTTGCGTTCCCGGGAAAGCATGTACACGCTGATGCCCAGAAATACCGTGTTGATGATCAGCACGAACAGCAGTGAAGTTGGGTCAAGCACCAGATAGCGGTAAGCAAAATATCGCGGTAGCTCGGCCAGACTATGGGTCATGAAGACGCTGACCGAGATGAGCCAGGCCAGCAGGGCAAAGCCAAGCAAGGCCGGGGCAATCCAGCCGCCACTGCCCATCAGCGAGCGCGAGGGTGTGATGCTGTCGGGCATGGTTGAGGGATGAATTTCGCTCATGGCACTTGCCTCAAGGCTTCCTCATGACTGGCGCTGGGATTTTCGCGGACGAGCCAGCTAGCGACTGCCACGGTGAGGATATATACGCTGCTGACTGCCAGATGGATGGGTAATGGCCAGGGCTCGGGCAACAGGGACTCGAACAGCGCCAGCGCGTTTTCCATGAACAGCACGGCGACTAGTTGCGCACCTGGCTCATGATTTGTGGACAGAATCAGAAATGCAATCATGGTGGTTGCCGCTGCCACTCCCAGGGTCAATGCCCGGACATCGCCCCGGGCGCCATCGCCGAATTTGAAGGCAAGAATGATCAAGGTAATCGCCACGCCCCAGGCAAATAGATTGGATGGCATCAGGCTCACCCTGGCCTGCCGGGTTTTGTGCAGCGCGCGATACAGCAAGTAAGGAACCAGCAAGGCGCGAACCAGCAGCACCTCCAGTCCGGCCAGCAATGTGTGCAGTGAAACGCCGTCATCTGCAAAAAGGGTGATCCAGACCATGCTCAGTGCCTGCAAACACAACCAGATGGGCGCCGCAGCAATCCGGCTGAAGAAAACCGGAATAACGGTGGCGGTCAGACACAAGATCAAAGCTAAAGTCATACGCCGCTCGCTCCCAGACCGATAAGCAGCATGCTGCCCAATGCCGCCACCGAGGCCATCAACAAATAGCCAGGAACCCAGCGCATCGGGAGGCGCGCACTGAGCGATTCAATGCAGCCGACGACGATTGCCACTGCCAGCATCAAGGCCAACGAGGCAAGAACGCCAGCCACTGGGTCGATCAGCGGATTGAAGGGATTGATCAGGGAGGCAATCAGCCCGGCATACAGGGTCATTTTCAGCGCGGCAGCGTATTGCATGGCAGCCAGTTCCGGACCGCTGTGATCGAGGATCATGACCTCGTGGATCATGGTCAGTTCAAGGTGGGTCAGCGGGTCGTCCACCGGTATCCGGGCTGCTTCCGCCTGCAACAAGATCAGCAAGGCTATCGTCAGGGGCGCGACGATGATCGCGTAATGGGGCGTGTCATGCAGGTGCCCGATGAGATCGGCAAAGCTGCTCATGCCCGTTGCCGCACTGGCCGTCCCGATCAGCAAAAACAACGCAGGTTCGGCAAAGCTGGCAAATGCGGCTTCCCGCGCGGCGCCCATGCCTTCAAACGAACTGCCAACATCCATCGCCGAAATCATCAAAAAGAGACGCGCCAGGCCCAGCGTATAGGCCACCACCACGAAATCATGCGAAAACTGGAGTGGTGCAAACTGCCCAAGCAAGGGAGCCATGCTGGCTGCCAGCAAAGCACAAATCAGGACGACGTAAGCGCCGGTACGGAATAAGGGGCTGGCAGTTGCGCTCACCACCGGCTGTTTGCCCAGCAATCGCCACAGATCGTAGAGCGACTGGAGTAGCCGTGGGCCTTTGCGCCCCACCCACCAGGATTTGCTGCGGTTGACCAGTCCGACCAGCAGAATCGGCATGCTCAAAACGACGACCCAGTGAATCAAGGTCAAGGCTGTTTTCATGGAAGAACCCCTTCCGCCAGCAGTACCAGTGCAGCAATCACCACAAGAGCCGCCAGGCCTGCCGAGAATGCCAGACGTGGATCGTCTTCCTGCATTTTTTGCGAGAGCTCTGTCGCCGTTTCATCACCATGGCTAATCACCGAATACAAGCGCCGTTCGACTGAATCCACGCAATCCGTAATGACATAGCTGTCATCGGGAAAGTATCCGCTGGGGGCTTTTTTGCGTTTGACCAACACCATGATGTTCTTGAACTGTTCGGCGAAGTCAGTCGAAAAGCTGGCACCGGTGTATTGCATGCGTGCTGTGGGCGCGCCATAGCCACAACCCCAGGTGGCATTGAATATCGCTTGTGGCGCTTTGGGAGACTTGAGGCGCCACCAGACAAGCAGACCGATGCTGAGCACCAGAGCCCCCGAAATCAAGCCGATTCGGGTCAGAATTTCCATGATTGACTGCAGGTTGACCGTAGCAACCCCGTTCGGCATGGCTCGCATCAACAAGGCAGTGGGTCCGGCAACCATGGCTAAACCGAGTACAGGCAGCACACCCAGCACAATCGTGCCCACGGCATGAATGCCCATCGGCACCAACATCCAGCGACTGGCCTCACGACCTTCCGGCAGGCTGGAGTCCCGTGCATTGCCGAGAAAAATCACCCCGAAGGCCCGCGTGATGCTGAGCGCCGAAACTGCTCCGACAAAGGCCAGGGCCGCAGCGACCAGGCCCAGGCTCAGCTTTGCCCAGATACTCATGTGTTCACCGTTGAACAAGCCCGAGTAAATCATGAACTCGCTGGCAAAGCCGTTAAAGGGGGGCAAGGCCGAGATGGCAATGCCGCCAACAATGAAGCACAGGGCCGTCACGGGCATCAGTTTGAACAGGCCGCCAAGCCGCTCCAGGTCTACAACATGCTTGACCTGATAGACGCAGCCAGCGGCATAAAACAGCTGACATTTGAAAAACGCATGATTGAGCACATGCAACAAGCCACCGCCAAAACCCAGGGCAATCAGGTCTGGACGATTCCAGGTCAATCCGAGACAGCCAATGCCGAAGCCGATGCCAGCGATACCGACGTTTTCGG
>JAVBXO010000399.1 GCA_030824535.1 Azonexus sp.
TACTTAAGTCAAAAACTTGCATGTAGGTGCGAATTCATTCGCACAAAATACCTTGACCGTGCGAATGAATTCGCACCTACGCATCATCGTCTTCCTCTAAAAACGGGGTCACAACATTGAGTTTTATAATGCCATTAGCTTAATAAAGTGCCATTTGGCCCAGGCCGGTGTTCGGCAAGCTGCAAACTTCCCGGTGATTTGCGCTTGACGATTGCCGTACTCAGCCCGCCTAGCCGTTATCATTGAGGCTTAGCGAAGCATCCTCGCCCCGAACTTCGCGGCCGTCACTGACGGCCGTTTCTTCATGCTGCGAAAAACAACGGAGACTGCCATGCCCAAACAAGGTGAAATCATCGAATTCTCGCGCCCCGACGGCACGCATTGCCGGGGCTATTACGTGGCGGTCGGCAAGGACAAGCCGAGCGTCGTGGTGATCCAGGAATGGTGGGGCTTGAACGAGCAGATTTGCAGCGTGGTCGACCGCTTCGCTGCCGCCGGTTACAACGCCCTGGCGCCCGATCTCTATCATGGCCGCGTCGCGCAGGATGCCGACGAAGCCAGCCACATGATGAACGGCCTCGATTTTCCTGGCGCGACTTTCCAGGATATTCGCGGCGCAGTGGCTTACCTGCAGGCTGCTGGCAATGGCAGGGTCGCAGTCATGGGTTTCTGCATGGGCGGGGCGCTGACCGTTGCCAGCGCCGTGCATCTGCCGGAAATCAATGCTGCTGTCTGCTTCTACGGCATGCCGCCGCAGGAATTTGCCGATCCGGCGCAAATCTGCGTGCCTTTCCAGGGCCATTTTGCGACGCGCGACACCTGGTGCACGCCCGATGCTGTGGCTTTCCTGCAAAGCAGCATGCATGGCGCCGGTCGCGTGCCGGAGATTTATCACTACGAGGCTGACCACGCCTTTTTCAACCAGGCGCGTCCGGAAGTCTACGATCCGCATGCTTCCGATCTGGCCTGGGCGCGCACGCTCGATTTCCTCGAACGCCAGCTCTGAGGCGAAATGCGGCTCAGCACTTGCGAGCAGGTCGCCATTCGCGGCCTGCGCTACAACGTTCGCCACTGGGGGCCGGCCGATGCGCCGGCGGTATTCCTGTTGCACGGCTGGATGGATACCTCGGCGACTTTTCAGTTTGTCGTCGATGCCCTG
Source organism: Azonexus sp. (assembly GCA_030824535.1). Classification (GTDB taxonomy): domain Bacteria; phylum Pseudomonadota; class Gammaproteobacteria; order Burkholderiales; family Rhodocyclaceae; genus Azonexus. The sequence goes on from JAVBXO010000399.1 coordinate 1,160, forward strand.
CAGCGTGACTGGCATCTGATCGCTCCGGACTGGCGCGGCTACGGCGCCAGCGAATGGCTGGGCCGGCCGTACTGGTTTCCTGACTATTACGCTGACCTCGACCTCCTGTTGCAGCATTATTCGCCGAATGCGCCGGCGCAGCTCGTCGGCCACAGCATGGGGGCGAATATCGCCGCGACCTATGCCGGCATCCGGCCACAGCGCGTTGCCCGCCTGGCGATGCTCGATTTTCTCGGCCTCAAGCCGCCGCCGGAAATCGATGCGCCGACGCAGATCGGCCACTGGCTCGATGAAATCAGCGAACCGCAACGCCTGCGCCGCTACGTCGATCATGTCGCGCTGGCGCGCCGGCTGCTGGCGGTCAATCCGCGCCTGACGCGCGCCCGCGCCGAGTTCCTGGCGCTCAATGTCAGTCGCGAATTGCCCGATGGCGGCGTCGAAATGGCCTGCGATCCCTGGCATAAAGTGGCTTCGCCAGCGGTTTACCGCATCGGCGACGCGCTGGCCGCCTGGCGCAAAATTACTGCGCCGGTGCTGATGCTGCATGCCGAACAGGGCTTCGTTAACCAGCGTTTTGGCCGCGATAGCGAGGAATACCGCCAGCGCACCGGCTGCTTTGCCGACCTGCGCATCGAGTGGATTGCCGACGCCAGCCACAATCTGCAGCACGACCAGCCGGAAGCGGTGGCGGCGCTGCTTGAGACTTTCCTGCTCCCCTGAAGAATGACGCAAACCCTGCTCAACGAACTGCGCCAGCAACTTGGCGACGCCGCCATCCTCACTGGCGTCGACATCGAGGCCCGCTATCGCAAGGCCTATTTCTCTGCCGAAGCGGAAAACACCCGGCCGCTGGCCGTCGTCCGCCCGCGTTCGACTGACGAAGTCGCGGCCGTGCTGCGCCTGTGCCAGCGCTATCGTCAGCCGGTGGTGACGCAGGGCGGCATGACTGGTCTTTCCGGCGGCGCCTTGCCGGCCGATGGCGAACTGATCCTGTCGCTCGAACGCCTGTGCGGCATCGAGGAAATCGACAGCATGGCCGGCACGCTGACGGCGCTGGCCGGCACGCCGTTGCAGGAAATCCAGGAAGCGGCGGCGGAAAAGGGTTTTCTTGTCGCCATTGACCTCGGCGCGCGCGGTTCCTGCCACATTGCCGGCAATGTCGCGACCAATGCCGGTGGCAATCGCGTCATCCGCTACGGCATGGCACGCCAGCAGGTGCTCGGGCTGGAAGCGGTGCTCGCCGATGGCACGGTGATCAGTTCGCTGAACAAGATGCTGAAGAACAATGCCGGTTTTGACTTGAAGCAGCTGTTCATCGGCAGCGAGGGCACGCTGGGCGTGATCACCCGCGTCGTGCTCAAGCTCGAACCGCTGCCCAGCTGCGTGCAGACGGCCTTGTGCGCCGTTGCATCCTACGCCGACGTGGTCAAGTTGCTGCGCCACGCCCAGCGGCGTTTGTCCGGGCGCATCTCGGCCTTTGAAGTGATGTGGTCGGATTTCTACACTTTCGTGACCACTCGCCTGCCGGGTCAGCGTGCGCCCTTGCCAGTCGGCTCGCCGTTCTACGTGCTGCTCGATCTGCAAGGCAGCGACGCGGCGAGCGATGCGGCGCTGTTCGAAATGATGCTCGAAGAGGCGTTCACCGCAGAATTGATCCAGGATGCCGTGGTTGCCGCTTCCGACAAGGAAACCCAGGCCTTGTGGAAGCTGCGCGACGCGCCGGGCGAATTCCCGCTGGCCTGGCCGACCATCGCCAGCTTTGACATCAGCCTGCCGATCGGTCGCATCGGCGAATTCGTCGAGGCCTTGCGTCCGCGTCTGGATGCTGAATTCCCCGGCTGCGAAGTTGTGCATTTTGGCCACATCGGCGACAGCAACCTGCACGTCTGCGTGCATGTGCCGGGCAGCACCGACGCCACTTTCCCCGAGCACGCGATCAAGGACTGTCTCTACGGCCTGTTGCGCGATTACGCCGGCAGCGTTTCGGCAGAACACGGCATTGGCACCTACAAACGTGACTACCTGGCCTACTCGCGCAGCCCCGAGGAAATCGCCCTGATGCACACGCTGAAGGCTGCGATGGACCCGCAAGGGATACTCAATCCGGGGCGAGTGCTGCCATAAAACAAACCGGCCGGACGCGCAGTCCGGTCTTTATTTCTTTCATTCGCTGGATTAGCAATGACACAAGCCACCCCTTTCATTATCTGGACCCTACGACGTACCGGCGGGACTAACCTCGGCGGAGCATTATTTACCCGTGCCAATCTGGGCCAGGGGATGCACGAACCGTTCAACACTGACCGTCCCCTGGGCAAAATCACCCAGGCGTGGAAGGACCTGCAGGATGAAAACCAGCTTGCGCGTTCACTCGATGAAGTTTTCCAGCAGCCGGTGTTGATCAAGCATTGCGTTGAAATCATTCCAGGACCGATCAATCTGGCGCTGGCCGAGAAAGCCGTGGCCAAAGGCTACCGGCATGTCTTCCTGTATCGCGCCAATTCGCTGGATCGCTTGATGAGCCTGCACTTTGCCAGCCAGTCCGGGATCTGGGGAAAACGCATGGCCAACCAGATCGACGTTGATGAAGCGCTTTTTCGTCAGCCCATTCCTGTCGACAAGCTGATTACTCACGAACAACACTGCCGCACCGAGCTGAATCACGTCTATCGGCGGCTTTGTGCGCTTGGACAAAAGCCGGTCGTGCTCAAGTTCGAAGCGCTTTATCAGGCCGAAGCGGCGCAGGCCAGGCAAGATCTGGTCAGCGCCTTTGCCGCCTTGGGTATGCCCATTGACGAAGAAAAGGAGCGCGGCTACATCGACAATATCCTCAAGGCCGGCGACCAGGGAACACGGGAACGCTACCGGCTTTTCGCCGATTACCCCCGTCTGGCACAGGCGCTGGCAACCCTGGGTGATTTCACTCTGGGCGCGACGGCTGGCTTCGATGTCAGGAATGCAGCAAAACTTCCCAAGGAACTGCTTGCCTGCAGTATCTGGACGCCGCACCGGGATCAGAAAAGCGGACTGCTCGAGCTTGACGGTGTTGTGCTGCCTGGCGTGGCGGCCGGGCATGGGCTTTCCTTGCGCCTGGCGCACCGTGGCGGCGAAATTCCCGTTGCATGGGATCTGCCTTCGCCCAAGTTTGCCGAGAAATATCCCGACCAGCCCCAGGCCCGCAAGGCCCGCTTCCAGGTGAGCGGCATCCCCTGCGCCGATGGCGAGCAAGTCGGCTTGATGCTGGTGAGCAAGGACGGTCAGCGAACCGAGCTGGCGAAAATCAGCGCCATTGCCGCAGCGGGCTAGGGGGCTGAGCAATTGAAGGCGCCCGATGAACAGCATCGGGCGCCTTTTCAAGCTATTTCAGGATCGGTCCTGCGCGAAATTACCTGCTGCCGATTACTTCGACATCCACCCGGCGATCCGGCTGCAAGCAGGCGATGACTTTGGCCGTTTTTCTGCCTTGGCAAAGTGCGCCGGTCACCGGTTGCTTGCTGCCCTTGCCTTCGATGTACACCCTCGCGGCCGGGATACCCTGGCTGACCAGATACTTCTTGACTGCCTCAGCACGTTCTTCGGACAGTTTCAGGCTGCGTGGGCCGTCTTCGAGGCGGTCGGTATGGCCAACGGCCAGGATGACTTCCAGACGAATGAGCTTGGCCTTGGCGACAATTTCATCCAGTTTTGCCTTGCCTTCAGGGCGCAGGGTGGCCTTGTTGAAGTCGAACAAGGCTTCGGCAGTAACCGTGAATTTTTCGGCCGACGGCTTAACCAAGTAAGCCGCGGCGGGACTGGCGGCGGGCATGGCCATATTGGAAACGCCTTGCGGCATGGGCAGCGCTTGCTGTACCGAGGCCGCGTTGCCGTCTCGGTTGCGTACTTCGGAATCGATGGCAACGAAGGAGGTGTAAGCGGTCAGCAGATTGTGCTTGAGGCCCAGTTCGGTGACTTCGGCAATGCGTTGATCGTTGGCGCGCAGCTTGTTGTAATCGGCGAGCAGGGTGATGCGGTGGCGTGCCCACAGATAGCGCAAGGCCGCAGATTGTGTCGCTGGCATCGCCTGGTCGACCGCGACGCTCTCATGGAAAGCGCCATCGCCCGCTGTGCCGCTGATCTCGATCTTGCCGGTCGCTGGTCCGCGCCATTTGCCGAACAGGGTCAAGGGCCGTTCGGCCAGGATGTCGGGGATTTTGCGTGGTTCGACATCGTAGGCGTCAAAACCATTGAAACGGACCTTGATGCCAGTCAGCACCGGTGACTCGATGAGCTTGGTGAATCGCTCCGCTTCACCCTTGGCTTCCTCGGCACTGGCGATGACGAAGGGCTCGCCCATGCCGACGCGGGCCATTCCTTCGAGCAGGTGGCGATTGACGCTGGTGCCGATGCCGAAAGTAAACACGTTGGCCTGATCGAGATTGTTGCGGATCAGGTCGAAGACTTCCTCCTCGACGGTGACATAGCCATCGGTGGCGATCACGACCGAACGCGAATAGCCGGGAATGGTTTTCAGGGCCAGTGCGCGTTTCAGGGCCGGGAGAAGCTCGGTACTGCCGCCGCCCTGTTGCCGCTCGATGACCTCGATGGCCCGAGCGATATTTTCCGCAGTGGCCGGTAAGGACGCTTCCGCCATCACCGAGCTGCTGCCGGCGAACAGCAGCACATTGAAGCGATCACTAGACCGCAGCTTGCCGATCAGTTTGCGCAGTAGTTCCTTGGAAACTTCCAGCGGAAAACCGTGCATGGAGCCGGAAATGTCGACGATAAAAATGTATTCGCGGCCGGGAATGAATTCCGGCGTCACCCGCTTGGGCGGCTGCATGCTCAGCAGGAAGTAGTTTTCTTCTTCGCCTTGTTGCAGTAGCAGCCCGCTTTGAATGCGGTTGCCAGCGAGGCGATAGCGGAGAACGAAATCGCGGTTGCCACCGTAGGTTTCCTGCGGATCGAGGCGGATGCTCGCCGTTTGCGGGCCATCAAAGCCGATACTGGTTTTATGGCTGGAGCAGGCGACATCCTTGATCGGCATGCCGCCGGCGATATCCACCTGGATGTCGAAGCTCGAGGTCGGCGCTTCGCCCTGATGCAAAGTCGGGTTGGCCACCCATTTGTCGTCCGGCGTCGCCTTGCTCGCCGGGAGATTGGAATAACGCGGTCCGACGACGGTCGGATAAACGAATTCATAAACCCCATCTTCCGGCACGATCAGTTCGGTGTAGCGCATTTCCACCTTGATCTCATCGCCGGGCATGATGTTGGCGAGATTCATCTGGAACACATTGGGGCGCTGTTGCTCCAGCAAGGAGGCGCTCTTTCCCTGCTGTCTGGCCTCTTCATACTGCCGCCGGGCCTCTTCGCGCTTGTTGATTTTGGCGACGACCACGCGCTCGCCTATGGTCATCTTCATGCCATGCACGGCCGCCCGCGTCGACGCCGGGAAGACATAGCTGGCTTCGAGCGGCGTCTTGCCGGTATTGGCGTAGGTTTGGGTGACCGTAACGTCGGCGATGATGCCGGCGATGCTGACTTCGATTTTGCTTGCCTTCAGCGGCAACTGATCGACGCTGGCATCGTCACTTTTGACAAAGAAGTAGGGCGAAAGCGTCCGGTCGTCCTTGCCCGCTGGCCTGGCCTGCGCAAAACTCATTGACAGCAGCAGTAGCGATAAACCCCAGAGCAGAAATCGCAACAGTGCTCGCCAAGCTGGAACGAACTCGCTTTGTCTGTAGCTTCTCAGAAAGTGGTGGAGAGGCTCATGCAGCGCGTTGGCGGATGAGGTCGGCCAAGTGTGGCACCAGACCGGTGGCGGAGAGGCGGTCGGTCAGGTAGGCCCAGAACGAA
>JAVBXO010000305.1 GCA_030824535.1 Azonexus sp.
ATGCAACCTTGTCCCCGAGTCGCGTCGGCAGCACCCGTTACCTGCTGATGCAGGATATTCCCTGGTTCGGCAAGCGCGACCTGAAGCGAGAGATTGCAGCGCTTGAAGCCGACGGCGCCAAGGGTCGTGCGCTGGGCACATGGGCCGATGTGGCCGGGCGGATCAAAGTCAATTTCGCCCAGCTTTATTACGTGCATCGCAACGAGCAATTGACCCGGGAAATCCTCGACCTGATGACCCGCCTGGAAAAGGTCGCCCAGGTACGCTATTCCGGCGGCCTGGCGGCGCAGCAGGATGTCATCCGCGCCCAGGTCGAGCAGACCAACATGCGCAACGAGTTGATTGCCTTGGAAACCGAGCAGCACCACCTGCATGCCCGGCTGAACGCTTTGCTGGCTCGCCCAAACAATGCGCCGTTGCAGTTGCCAGCCCAGTTGCGCAAGCTGCCGGCGCCGGTGACGCTGGATTACGCCACGCTGGAAGAGCGCGTGCGAACTCGCAACCCACAACTGTTCGCCGACGAATCGAAAATCAAGGCCGCCGAGAAATCTCGCGACCTGACCTACAAAAACCGCTATCCCGACTTTACGCTGGGCGTATCCCCCATCCAGTACCAGAGCGTAATCAAGGAATGGGAGTTGATGGTCGAACTGAATATCCCGCTGCAACAGTCTTCGCGTCGGGCGCAGGAGCGGGAATCCGAGTCGATGCTCAATGCCGCCCGTTCGCGCAAGGAGTCCACCACCAACCAGGTCTCCGCCGAACTGGCCGAGGCGCTGTCCGGCATTGAAGCCGCCCGTCGCACGGAAAACCTGCTGACCAACAGCCTGATGCCGCAGGCCGAACTGACCTTCAAGGCGGCGCTGGCCGGCTACGAGACCGGCAAGGTGGATTTTGCCACCTTGCTCGATGCCCAACGCCAAATCCGGCAGGCCAGACAAAACCAGCTTAAGGCCCAAGTCGACGCCCAGATGCGTCTGGCCGAAATCGAACGACTTTTAGGGGAAGATCTATGAACAAGGGTGCGGGACTGACCATCGGCGTTATTGCGGTTGCCGTGGCCGCTGGTAGTGGTTACTGGCTGGGCGGACGTGGCGGTGCCTCCCATGGCGATGCGGCACAGGTCGCCAGCGCGCCAGCCGAACCGGCCAAGAAAGAAAAAAAGCTGCTCTTCTACCGTAACCCGATGGGGCTGCCCGACACTTCGCCGCTGCCCAAGAAAGACCCGATGGGGATGGATTACATTGCGGTCTATGAGGGAGAACAGGACGACGAACCGGCATCGGCCAACCAGATCAAGATCAGTACCGAGAAGGTGCAGAAGCTGGGTGTGCGGACGGAAGCCGCCCAATTGCGCGTCCTTGACAAGGTGGTCCGCGCCGCCGGTCGTATCGAACCGGACGAGCGCCGTATCTATGCGATCTCTCCCAAGTTCGAGGGCTACGTCGAGCGCCTGCACGTCAATGTCACCGGTCAGTCGGTCGGCAAGGGGCAGCCGCTGTTCGAGGTTTATAGTCCGGAACTGGTTTCCGCCCAGCGCGAATATGCGATTGCCGCCCAAGGCGTCGAATCGCTGAAGGAAGCCGGCGGCCAGGCGCGAGATGGCATGAAGCAACTGGCCGATTCCAGCCTGTTGCGCCTGAAGAACTGGGATATTTCGGAGGAGCAGGTCAAGGCCTTGGCGAAGTCCGGCGAAGCGCGGCGCACGCTGACTTTCCGCTCGCCGGTTTCCGGCATCGTCACCGAGAAGAAGGCGCTACAGGGCATGCGTTTCATGCCGGGCGAGGCGCTTTACCAAGTGGCTGACCTGTCGGCCGTCTGGGTGGTCGCCGACGTGTTTGAGCAGGACATCGGCCAGGTCAGGACGGGGGCCAAGGCCAAGGTCAGGATCAACGCCTACCCGGACAAGACCTTCGAAGGCACGATCAGCTATGTCTATCCGACCTTGAACGCCCAAACCCGCACGGTACCGGTTCGAATCGAACTGGCCAATCCGGGGCTGCTGCTCAAACCGTCGATGTTCGCCCAGGTCGAACTACCGGTGGGCACCAAAGGCCAGGTGGTCACGGTACCGACTTCCGCCGTCATCGACAGCGGTGCCCGCCAGATTGTGCTGATCCAGCAGGGCGAAGGTCGCTTCGAGCCACGCGAAATCAAGCTCGGTGGCCGCAGCGACAATCATGTCGAAGTGCTGGAAGGTGTCAAAGATGGCGAGCAGGTGGTGGTCGCCGCCAACTTCCTGATCGATGCCGAGAGCAACCTCAAGGCAGCGGTCGGCGGTTTCGGCCACGCCGCCCATGGCGCCGCCCCAAAAGAAGGGCAAGCGGCAGCACCCGGACAGCCAGCCGCCAAAGGAGCCAGCCACCAGGCCGAAGGCACGGTGGATGGCGTCGACGCGGCAGCTGGCACGATCAGCCTCAATCACGGCCCGGTCGCCAGCCTCAAATGGCCGGCCATGACCATGGAGTTCAAGGCCGCCAACGCATCGCTGCTGCAAGGGATGAAACCCGGGGCCAAAGTCGCCGTCAAGTTCGTCGAGCGGCAGCCCGGCGAATGGGTGATTACAGCCGTCAAGCCGCTGCCAGCAAACCAGGGAGCCGGTACGCCGGCTGCCGGGGCCAACCCGCACGCCGGTCACTGACCGAGAACCACGGAGAGTCGCCCCATGTTGGCCAATATTATCGAATGGTCGGGCCGGAACCGCTTCCTGGTCTTGCTCGCCACCCTGTTCATCACCATCGCGGGCATTTATGCCGTATTGCGCACGCCGATCGATGCCTTGCCTGACCTCTCGGACGTGCAGGTCATCGTTTATACCGAATATCCTGGCCAGGCGCCGCAAGTCGTCGAGGATCAGGTCACCTATCCGCTGACCACGGCCATGTTGTCGGTGCCGAAATCAAAGGTGGTGCGCGGCTTTTCGTTCTTCGGCGCCTCCTTCGTGTACATCATTTTCGAGGATGGCACCGACATCTACTGGGCGCGCTCGCGCGTCCTTGAATATCTGAATTTCGCCTCCAGCCGCATGCCGAAGGGCGTCACGCCGTCGCTTGGACCGGACGCCACCGGCGTCGGCTGGGTTTACCAGTATGCGTTGCTCGCCAAAGACAAGACGCTGGCCGAACTACGCACCATTCAGGATTGGTACGTCCGCTATCAACTGACCAAGGCCCATGGTGTAGCCGAAGTGGCTTCGATCGGCGGCTTCGTTCAGACCTACCAGGTCACGGTCGACCCGGTCAAGCTGCGTTCCTACGGTATTCCGCTGATGAAGGTGGCGCAGGTGATCCGCGACTCGAACCGCGATGTCGGCGGACGCGTCGTCGAGATGGCCGAAACCGAGTACATGGTGCGCGGTAAGGGCTACCTGCGCGGCAAGAGCGACCTCGAAACGCTGGTCGTCAAAAGCGACAAGGGCACGCCAGTGCTGATCCGCGACATCGCTCGCGTCGAACTGACACCCGACGAACGGCGTGGCCTGACCGAACTCAACGGTGAAGGCGAAGTCGTGTCGGGCATTGCCATGGCGCGCTACGGCGCCAATGCGCTGGAAGTCATCCACAATCTAAAAACCCGGATAGCCGAAATCGGTCCCGGCTTGCCTGAGGGCGTTACGGTGCAGACGGTGTACGACCGTTCTGAACTGATACACCGCGCCATCGATACGCTGAAACGGACGCTGATTGAGGAGGCAATCATCGTCGCGCTGGTCTGCATCGTCTTCCTGATGCACGTGCGCAGCGCCCTGGTCGCCATCCTGATGTTGCCGGTCGGCGTGCTGATCGCTTTCATCGCCATGCGCTCGCTGGGCATGAATTCCAATCTGATGAGTCTGGGCGGCATTGCCATCGCCATCGGCGCCATGATCGACGCCGCCATCGTGATGATCGAGAACGCCCATAAGCACCTGGAGCGCCTGCCCGAGGAGCACACCAAGGCCGAGCGCGCCGACGCCATGCTCGCCGCCTGCAAGGAAGTCGGCCCGGCGCTGTTCTTCTCGCTGCTCATCATCACGGTTTCCTTCCTCCCGGTGTTCGCACTGGAAGGCCAGGAGGGGCGGCTTTTCTCGCCGCTCGCTTTCACCAAGACCTTCTCGATGGCCGGCGCCGCGCTGCTTTCGGTGACGCTGGTGCCAGTCCTGATGATGCTGTTCATCCAAGGCAAGGTCATGCCGGAAGCGCAAAATCCAGTGAATCGTTTCCTGATCTGGGCCTATCGGCCGATCATCGCCGGTGTCATGCGTTGGAAGAAAATGACCATCGCTGCTGCCGTCGTTGCCTTGGTGGCCTCGATTTACCCAGCCTCTCAACTCGGATCGGAGTTCATGCCGACGCTCAACGAAGGCACGCTGCTCTACATGCCAGCTTCGCTACCTGGCATGTCGATCACCAAGGCTGCCGAGTTGATGCAGACGCAGAACAAGATCATCAAGAGTTTCCCGGAGGTCGCTTCGGTTTATGGCAAGGCTGGGCGCGCCAATACGGCGACCGACCCGGCGCCGACCGAAATGTTCGAGACGGTGATCAACCTGAAGCCGGAGTCGGAATGGCGGCCCGGCCTGACCACCGACCAGCTGATCGCCGAACTCGACAAGGCGCTGCAATTCCCCGGCGTCGCCAATGCCTGGACGATGCCGATCAAGGCGCGCATCGACATGCTGTCCACCGGCATCCGGACGCCGATCGGCATCAAGGTGTTCGGCAAGGATCTCGGCGAGATGGAAAAAGTCGCCAAGGAAATCGAGGCGGTGGTCAAGGCGGTGCCCGGCACAACCAGCGCCTTCGCCGAACGCATCACCGGCGGCTTCTACCTGAACATCGAGCCCGACCGCGAGCAGCTGGCGCGCTACGGCCTGGCCGTCGGCGACCTGCAGGACGTCATCGGCACGGCGCTGGGCGGCGAGATGGTGACGACCACGGTCGAGGGCCGCGAACGCTTCGCCGTCACCGTGCGCTATCCGCGCGAACTGCGTTCCGACCCGCAGCAGATCGCCCGCGAAGTGCTGATCCCGACCATGGATGGCGCGATGATTCCGCTCGGGCAATTGGCCAAGGTTGTCGTCGCCAAGGGAGCGCCCAGCATCCGCACCGAAAACGCCTTGCTCTCTGCCTACATTTATGTCGACATCCGCGACCGCGACATTGGCAGCTACGTCGCCGACGCCAAGAAGGCTGTCGCCGAACAGGTCAAGTTCCCACCCGGCTACTACGTCACCTGGAGCGGCCAGTTCGAGTACATGGAACGGGCTATCGAGAAAATGAAGATTGTCATCCCGGTGACGCTGTTGATCATCTTTCTGCTGCTTTATCTGAACTTCAAGCGACTGACCGAAACCTTGATCGTCATGCTGTCGGTGCCGTTTGCGCTGGTCGGCGGGGTCTGGCTGATGTGGTTACTCGGTTACAACCTGTCCGTCGCCGTCGCCGTGGGCTTTATCGCCTTGGCCGGGGTTGCGGCGGAGACTGGTGTGATCATGCTGATTTACCTCGATCATGCCTGGGAAGAATTGAAGGCCAAGCGCCGGACGGAAAATCAGGCACCAACGCTGCACGATCTCTACGAGGCCATCATGGAAGGCGCCGTGGAACGGGTTCGTCCGAAGATGATGACGGTGGTGGCGATCATGGCCGGCCTGCTGCCAATCATGTGGGGGACAGGGACCGGTTCCGAGGTGATGAGCCGCATTGCGGCACCGATGGTTGGCGGGATGATTTCCTCGACGGTGCTGACGCTCGCGGTCATCCCCGCCATCTACGCTCTGGTCAAGCAGTGGCGAATGAAAAGGGGGATGGAGCAATGAGGCACAAACATTTGCTTTGGATTCCTGCGTTTCTGATTGTGGTCATGCTGCCCGGCCTTACCCTGGCCCAAGGCTGGAACATTCCCAAACCCAGCCCCGGACTAATGCCGAATCCCGGCATGGGTAAGGTGCTGTTTGCCAATCACTGTGCGGGCTGCCATGGCGGGGATTTGAAGGGATCAGAGAAGGGCCCCCCCTTGTTGCACAAAATCTATGAGCCCTCACATCATGCTGATGCGGCATTCCAGTTGGCCGTGGCCAACGGTGTGCGGGCCCATCACTGGAAATTTGGCGACATGGCCCCGGTGAAAGGGGTAACGCCAGACGACGTCGCCCACGTCACCGCCTATGTACGGGCCGAGCAGCGGAAGGTTGGCATCCAATAGCGGATGGTTCGAACAAAGCACTATAAGGGGGAAAAATTGTCCGAAGAAAACGACTCAATGCGACCATTTGAGGATGCGGTAGGCATTCTCGTGGTGCTCACCACCGGATTGAGAGACCATCATCGCGATGCCTTCGATGCGGCAAAGGCGGATTTGTTGCGGCTTACACGAGGCAAGGCATCCGCGCTGGCTTATGTGCGCCGGATTGCCGCTGCCGAACTGAATTGCCCTCATGACCCACGTTGGCAGGTTTCTGCCGCCGAATTTGAGAGGCGGAGGGAACAAGTCTTTCTGGGGCTAAGCGCCCAGACGCAAGAAATAATCGCTCTCTGCGAGCAGCACGGCAACAAGCTGACGAAACAGTGACCGGGTTGTAATGCGCCCGTTATGGGCGTGACAGCTACCCACAGGCAAACTCTCCCTACGAGGCAATGGGCCTTGATCGTGCAGCAGGGGGAAAATCATGTCCGCACACAATTCGTTCGCCATCTTCAATGCACCTTCCGACTTCCATTTGGATTTGGTTGCCCGGTTGGTTGGCGTGAATCTCGACTGTTTGGAAAAGATGGTTTCCACGCAGATTTCCCCGCTCAAGGAACTCCTTGAGCGAACACCGTCGTTTTCTTTGGGTGAGCCTGGGCAAACAGGGGCATGGGCTGCCGTCGGCTTGTCATCCATCGAGTATTGGAAGGCATGCACCCTCGACAGTTTGGATTACCAACATCGAGTATTGCAGACGCTGGCCCAACATTCGGCAAAGTGAACTTGATGATGTC
>JAVBXO010000124.1 GCA_030824535.1 Azonexus sp.
GCTGACCGCGAAATCGAGGTGCGTGGCCGTGGCTATGCCGGGATTCTCGGCGAGCCGGTGCTGGAGCAGGGCGACGAATGGCTGGCCACGGGCGATCTGGGAGAAATCGACAGCGATGGTTTCCTGTGGATTACCGGCCGCAAGAAAAACCTGCTGATCACGGCTTTCGGTCGCAACGTCTCGCCGGAATGGCCGGAATCTCTGTTGATGAGCAGCGGTGTGCTGGCGCAGGCGGTGGTGGTTGGCGACGGCGAGGCGCAACTGGGCGCCGTACTGGTTCCCCGCTCGGCGCACATCGCGGTTGGACAACTGGCCTGGGCGGTGGCGGCGGCCAACGAGCAATTGCCCGATTACGCCCGGATTGGCCACTGGCACGTCTGCCATGAGACTTTTTCCAGCGCCAATGGCCTGGCCACCCCGAATGGACGAATAAAACGCGCGGCGATTGCCGAACGCTTCAAAACCGCTTTACAGACCAACAATTGAAAAGGAGACCTCATGTTTTTTCAGAAACTGGTTCATGCCACGGAAGTCAGGCGGCAAAGCCTGTTTGCCATCCCGGTCATCGTCGATGCCTTGCAAGGGCGGATTACGCTTGAGCAATACCTGGCCTTTCTGACCCAGGCCTATCACCACGTCAAGCATACGACGCCCTTGCTGATGGCTTGCGGCAGCCGCCTGCCGGAACGCCACGCGGCGCTGCGCCCGGCGATTGCCCATTACATCGAAGAGGAAATCGGCCACGAAGAATGGATACTCCAGGATATTGCCGCCTGTGGTGGTGACCCCGCAGCCGTGCGCGCCGGCCAGCCGGCCCTGGCTACCGAACTGATGGTTGCCTACGCCTATCACCAGATCGATCGCGGCAATCCCCTGAGTTTCTTCGGCATGGTCCATGTGCTCGAAGGCACGAGCACGGCGATGGCGACGAATGCCGCGGCGATCATCCAGCAGACGCTGGCTTTGCCGAGCTCGGCCTTTTCCTACCTGACGTCGCATGGCAGCCTCGATATCGCGCATGTCGCCTTCTTCGAGAAATTGATGAACGCGCTTGGCGATCCGGACGATCAGGCGGCGATCATTCATTCGGCCAATGCCATGTACCGCTTGTACGGCGATATTTTCCGCTCGCTGCCGCAAGCCGCCTTGGAGTCCGCATGAGTGCCTATAAAAGCACCAGCTACCGTCTGGTGCTGACCGGCGCGACCGGGGGTATCGGGCGTTGTCTGGCCTTTGCCCTGGCCCCCTCCTGTTCAGCAATGTTGTTGATTGGGCGCAGTGCCGAAAAGCTGGCGGAATTGCGGCGGCAGCTCCAGGCCGCCCATCCGGCCCTGATGATTGTCTGTCTGGCGGCTGACCTGTGCAGTGAAGACGGGCGTAATCGCCTGGTGCAGGTGGCTGGCGCCTTTCCCGGTGGGGTCAATCTGCTGGTCAATAACGCCGGGATCAGTGATTTCGCCCGCTTCAATCGCCAGTCGGAGGAGCGCATCGAGACCCTGATCGCGACCAATCTGACGGTTCCCATCCTGCTCTGTCGCCGCTTGCTGCCCTTGTTGCTGGCCCAGGAAAGGGCGCAGATCATCAATGTCGGATCGGTCTTCGGCGATCTGGGCTACCCGGGTTTTGCCAGCTATTGCGCCAGTAAATTCGGTTTGCGCGGTTTCACGCAGGCCTTGCGCCGGGAGCTGTCGGATAGCGCTGTCGCTGTGCGCTATTTTGCTCCCCGAGCCACGCGCACCGATTTGAACAGCGCCGGGGTCGAGGCGATGAACGCCGAGCTGGGAACGAAATCCGACGAGCCGACGGCCGTTGCCGAAGTTTTTCTCGAATTTCTTGCCGGCCAGCGCGCCGAATGCATTCTCGGCTGGCCGGAGCAGTTCTATGTCTTCGTCAATCGTTTGTTCGCCCGGATTACCGATAGCGCCATCGGCAAGCAACTGCCGGTCATCAGGCGTCATCTTCCCAACTGATTTTGCTGGAGAGCTCAATTGAAATTTATCAATACTGCGGTCAACTGCCGTAAAGGGGCAAAATCCGCCCTGCTTTTGCTATGTCTGCTGGGGGCTCAATTTGCCTGGGCCGACATGGCGCAGGAGCTCATCCAGGTGCGCAGTGCCTGGGAGCGGATCAAGTACGTAACGCCGGAAAAGGAGCAGGAAGCGGCCTTCGCGCAATTGGCCAAAGAGTCGGCGCAGCTGCGGGCCAAAGCGCCGAACGACGCACCGGTCGCAATATGGCACGGCATCATCGAAGCCAGCTACGCCGGCGCCAAGGGCGGACTGGGCGCGCTGGCGCTGGCCAAGAGCGCCAAAAAATCCTTTGAGGAGGCGCTGGCGATTGATCCGAAGGCGCTCGCCGGTTCGGCCTATACCAGCCTGGGCTCGCTGTATTACCAGGTTCCGGGCTGGCCGATTGGTTTCGGCGATGACAAGCTGGCGCAGGACTTGTTGAAGAAGGGGCTGGCGATTAATCCGGACGGTATCGATGCCAACTATTTTTACGCTGACTTCCTGTTCCGCGCCGGCGATCTGGACGGCGCGGAAAAAGCCCTGAAAAAAGCCCAGGCCGCCCCGCCGCGTGAGGGCAGGGCGCTGGCTGACGAAGGTCGGCGCAAGGAAATCGCCGACCTGCTGGCGCGGATTGCCAAAAAGCGCTGAGCGCAAGCTGCGGCGCTCACTCACGCTGCGCTTTAGCGGCTGGTCGTTGCTGACTCACGCCGGGTTTTGCGCAGCGAGAGCACGACCGAGGTGCCAATAATCGCGGCGACGACGCCGAGCGAGAACAGGATGGGGATCTTGAACAGGTCAATCAGCAGCATCTTGATGCCGATGAACATCAGCACCAGGGCCAGACCGTACTTGAGCAGCGAGAAACGGTCGGCCATGTCGGCGAGCAGGAAATACATCGCCCGCAGGCCAAGGATGGCGAAGACGTTCGAGGTCAGTACGATGAAGGGGTCGGTGGTGATGGCGAAGATGGCCGGAATCGAATCGACTGCGAAGATCACGTCGGACAGTTCGACCAGTACCAGCGCCAGGAACAACGGCGTCGCGTAGCGCACGGCCTGGCCTGACTGCTCGCGGCTGATGAAGAAATGATCGCCGTGCAGTTCGTGGGCAATGTTCATATGGCGGCGCAGCCAGTTGATGACCGGATTGTTGGCGAGATCCGGTTTCTCGTCGGCGAACCACCACATCTTGACGCCGGTCATCAGCAGGAAGGCCCCGAACAGGTAAAGAATCCAGTGGAACTGGGCGATCAGCCAGGCGCCGGCGAAGATCATCACGCTGCGCATGACGATGGCACCGAGCACGCCGAAGACCAGGATCCGTTTCTGCAATTCGAGCGGGATGGCGAAGAAGCTGAACAACATCAGCCAGATGAAAACGTTATCGACGGCCAGTGATTTTTCGATCAGATAGCCGGTAATGAACTCCAGCGTCTTCTGGTTGGCCAGCTCCCGGCCGGCATTGGCGTCGAGATACCACCACAGGCCGGCGGCAAACAGCATGGAAACGCTGACCCAGACGACTGACCAGGTGGCTGCCTCGCGAAAGCTGACGCGATGCTGCTTGCCGCCGCCAACCAGCAGGTCGACGGCGAGCATGACGAGGACGATGGCGGCGAAACTGCCCCACAGCCAGGGGTTGTTGATGTTTTCCATTTTTCTGTCCGTAGTTGCTTGATGGCATAGCGAATAGCGGGTTTCCGGCCGGACAGGCATTTCCCAGCCAGCCCGTGCATCGACAATAGACAGAAGCGCTTTGTTGAAGAAGGCATTCGAGTCGAAGTCATTGCCTCGTTTTATGGAACAGTCTTTCCGGAACTTATCGCTGCGATGCTCAAGGCCATGCCAGTGAATAATCGCCAATGCCGATAGCGAGGAATGCTTGACGAGCAGCTGATGCATGTTGAGTTGTGCTATCTTCCCCGGCATCGGTCGCTTGCTGGCTGCTGCTTCTGCGACAAGGCTTTCGGGGCAATGGTGGGGTTCATGAAAGAACAGGGGGCAGGGCTTGACGCTGAATAACGAGGCAGTTTTGGCATTGGCCCCGGATGCGGCGTCAGCCAGTGCTGCGCGCGCTCTGGTCAGTCCCGGAAAGTGGCCGCTGCTGGGCCGGAACGACGGCGCTGTCTGGGGCGAGTGCAAGGGCAGCGGCGCCAAACCCTATCAAACCCAGGTTGATCTGCGCGCCTCGGCGCCGGCTTTTCGTTGCTCCTGCCCCAGCCGGAAATTTCCCTGCAAGCATGCGCTGGCCTTGCTCCTGCTCTGTGCCCAGCAGGCAACGCTGTTTACCATCGGCGAGCCGCCAGCCTGGGTCGCCGAGTGGCTGCTCAGCCGCGACGCCAAGGAAGAAAAGCAGGCGGCCAAGGCGGCGGCGCCGCGTAGCGAGGAAGCAAGCGCCGGCAGTGCTGAAAAAAGTCGGCAACGGGCCGGGCAGCGTTGGGAAAAACTGGAAAATGCCGCGCGCGAATTGAGCATCTGGTTGCACGACCGGCTCGATCAGGGGCTGGGCATGCTCGGTCCGGCGCAGATGGGCGACTGGCAGGCACAGGCCGCGCGCCTGGTCGACGCGCAGGCGCCGGGGCTGGCCGCCCGGCTGCTGGAGGCCGCCGACGGCATACGTCAGGGTGAAGACTGGCCGGAACGCTTGCTGCAGCGGCTGGGCGGCCTGTATTTATGGTGTCTGGCCATGGCGCGGCGCGGCGAATTGTCTGAGGAAACACAGGGCGC
Organism: Azonexus sp.; assembly: GCA_030824535.1. Classification (GTDB taxonomy): domain Bacteria; phylum Pseudomonadota; class Gammaproteobacteria; order Burkholderiales; family Rhodocyclaceae; genus Azonexus. Next base: position 4,736 of record JAVBXO010000124.1, read on the forward strand.
CTTGCGCAGTGTTGCCGGCTGGCCCTTCGAGAAAGCGGAAATCCTGGCCACTGGCGAACAGCTCAGGGATTCCTGGAGCGTCGTCGGTATTGCCCAGGAAGAGGTCGATGGCAAGCTGCTGGAGCGGCGCGTCTGGCTGCAAGGCGCGCAGAGCGGACAGCGGGCCTTGTTGCTTGACCATGCTTACGGCGGACGCGGTTTTGCCGAGCCCTGGCTGGGGCAGACCGCCTTTGCCGGAACGCTGGCCTTCTTCCCCGATGCTTCAGGGCGGGCGCTGGTGCTGAGTCAGGAAGGCGGTGCGCAAATGCAGTGGCCGAGTACAACGCCGGAGCAGGAATGGGATGCCCAGGCACAGGCGTTGGCGCGTTCGCCCTGGTTGCGCTGGCAACCGCTGATCGCTGCTGCCGCTACGCCCTTTTTGCGCGACGGGCGAGCGTATCTGGCCTGGGGCGATTACTGCCTGCCCTTGCTGCTGGGTGAGCGCGATCAATGGACCTTGCTGGCCTGCAGCGGTGGCCATGCCTTGAAGCTGATGGGCGAGTGGGATGGCCATGCCCTGCATCCGCTGAGTGCCGAGGGGGCCGATGGCCGCTGGCAAAGGAGCCTGGCATGAGCCTCTGGGCAGAGTTGATTCCCGCCGCAATGGTCGGTACGGCGCGGCAGATGCCGCCGCTGCCGGGGACGGCCGGGGAAATTGGCGAAACGCTGCAGGCCGCGCATGCGGCAGCCCCGGCAGCTGCCGGCAAATTGCTCGGCATGGCGGCGGTGCTGGCGACCTGCGGCCGGGCGGCCGGGCCGCAGCCGGCCCCGGGCGAGTACGGCGCGGCGGCGGACAGCGAATCCCTGCCGGCGATCGCCGAGCCGGCGCTACTGGCCTTGTTGCCGTGGCTCCTGCAAGAGGCCCCCTTGCGCCTGCAGCAGCTGGTTTTCATCGACTTTGCCGGCCAGGGGCGGCGTCTGCCGTATGCCATGCTGCCTGCAGCGCTGGAATTGGCACGGGCAAATGTGGCCCTGCGCGAATTCATCCAGCCGCTGCTGGGGGCGCGCGGTCGGTGGCTGGCCGGGCAGAATCCGGCCTGGCGCTTCGCGGCTGGCGTCGGCGAAAGCGCCCCGGAAGCCGTGCTCTGGTCCGAGGGGAGCACGGCGCAGCGCTGTGCCCTGCTGCGTGCCGAGCGCCAGCGTGACCCGGCCGCCGGACGCGAGCGCCTGGTGGCGACCTTGGCGGAATTGCATGCGCGTGAAAGGGGCGAACTGCTCGCCGAATTGATTCATGGCCTGCAGCTTGCCGATGAGCCGCTGCTGCTCGATTTGCTGCGTGACCGGGCCCGCGAGGTGCGCGACATTGCCCGCACTTTGCTGCTGCGTTTGCCGGATGGCGAATTCGCCGCCCGTGCCGGTGAGCGGATGGCGGTATGCCTGCATCAGGAGCGGCGGCTGTTGCGCAAAGTCTGGCTGCTCGAGGCGCCCGAGGCTTTCGTTCCGGCCTGGGCCAATGACGGCCTGGTCGCGGACCGGCCAAAAAACGACAGCCTGGGCGAACGCGCCTGGTGGCTGTATCAACTGGCGCGTCAGCTCGCTCCCGGCTGGTGGTGCGCGCATACCGGCCTGTCGCCGGAGGCGCTGCTGCATTGGGCACAAGGCACTGACTGGGTCGAGGCCTTGCTGCGGGCCTGGCGCGAAACCCTGCTGCTGACGGCCGATGCCCCCTGGGTCGAGGCGATGCTGGCGGTGCTGCCGGCCAAGCTGTTGCCGCCTGCTGCAGCGGCCGAACTGCTGGCGCTGCTGCCCTGCGACAAGCGCGAAAAATACTGGCTGGCCAGCTTGCGCGAGCTGCCGGAAACGGCCGACCCGCTGCTGCTCGTATTGCCGAAGATCCTGGTGGCCCATGAGCCGGGTGCGATGCTTTCCGCCGGCTTTTCGGCGGACCTGCTCGCGCATCTCGTGGCCCATGCCGAGCGCCAGACCACGCAGGCTTATCAGCAACGCCTTTGGCTGCTGGATTTGTCCTGCATCATCCATCCCACCGTTTTGCCGCAGTTGCTGGACGTATTTGGCCCGAGCCTGGCCGGTACGCCCTGGCTGCACGCCTTTGAACAACTGCTGCGGACCCGCCAGGCCCTGGGCCGGTAAGTCCCGCGTGTCGCTACCGAGGAAACCATGACGCCAACCACCGCCATTCGCCAGCCCGCCGAAGTTCAGT
>JAVBXO010000312.1 GCA_030824535.1 Azonexus sp.
CAAACACTGGCAGATTGAAGTCGGCAGCGATGGCATCGCCGTTGCCACGCTGGACAAGGCCGGCGAATCCGCCAACTCACTGTCGACGGCCGTACTGGGCGAACTCGGCCAGATCCTCGATACCTTTGCGCTGTATCCGCCCAAGGGCCTGATCTTCCGCTCGGCCAAGGCCGCCGGTTTCATCGCCGGCGCTGACATTGGCGAATTCAGCCAATTGACGACGCCGGAAGCGGGCCGGGCGATGGTCGAGCGCGGCTGGATGCTGTTCAATCGTCTGGCCGCCGTGCCTTACCCGACGCTGGCGCTGGTGCGCGGCCATTGCCTGGGCGGCGGCCTGGAACTGGCGCTGGCCTGCCGCTACCTGCTGGCGGTTGATGAACCCGGCACCAAGCTGGGTTTGCCGGAAGTCATGCTCGGCATCTTCCCCGGCTGGGGCGGCATGCGGCGTTTGCCGCAGCGCGTTGGCCCGGCGACGGCGCTGGACATGATGTTGAGCGGTCGCGCGGTCGACGCCAAAAAAGCGAAGAAAATGGGCCTGGCCGACGACTGCGTGCCGCCGCGCGTGATGGAGCCGGCGGCGAGGCAATTGCTGCTCTCCGGCCAGGCGCGCCGGCCCTTGCCGCTGTTGCAGCGCCTGCTCAACGGCCCGCTCAAGGGCGTGGTCGCCAGCGGCGCGAAGCAGCAGGTGGCGAAAAAAGCGCGCCAAGAACATTACCCGGCGCCTTACGCGATCATCGAGCTGTGGCAAAAGCATGATGGCAACGCCTTGCAGGCGCCGGCCTTGATCGACGGCATCATTCGTTCGGCAACAGCGCGCAATCTGCTGCGTGTCTTCCATTTGCAGGAACGTCTCAAGGGCTTTGGCAAGGGCAGCGATTTTCGGGCGCAACGCGTGCATGTCGTCGGCGCTGGCGTCATGGGCGGCGACATTGCCGCCTGGTGCGCCTTGCGTGGCCTGACGGTGACGCTGCAGGACCAGACGCTGGAGCGCATCGCCCCGGCCCTGGCGCGAGCACACAAACTATTCGAGAAACGCCTGCGCGAACCGCTGCAGGTGCGCGCCGCCTTCGACCGCCTGATTCCCGATCCGCAAGGCGCCGGCGTGGCGCATGCCGATGTCGTCATCGAAGCGATTTTCGAGAACATCGACGCCAAGCACGCGCTGTTCCGCGTCATCGAGCCGCAGCTCAAGCCGGGGGCGGTGCTGGCCTCCAATACTTCCAGCCTGCGCCTCGAAGATCTGCGCACGGCGCTGCAGCAGCCCGAACGTCTGGTCGGCATCCACTTTTTCAACCCGGTGGCGATGATGCCGCTGGTCGAAGTCGTCGCCGCCGAGGGCGCCGACCCCGCTGCCGTGCAAGCCGCCTGCGCCTTCGTCAGGCAGATCGACAAGCTGCCGCTGCCAGTCAAGAGTGCACCGGGCTTCCTGGTCAATGCCGTGCTCGCGCCCTACATGCTGGCGGCGATGCAGGCGGTCGACGAAGGCGTATCGCCGGAAACCGTCGACGCAGCCATGCTCGCCTTCGGCATGCCGATGGGACCGATTGAACTGGTCGATACCGTCGGCCTCGACATCGCCATGGTAGCTGGCCAGCAACTGGCGGGCGGGGCAGCCGCACCGCGTTGTTTGCTCGAACGTGTTGAAAAGGGCTATCTCGGCAAGAAGTCAGGGCAGGGCTTTTACGACTGGTCGGGCGGCAAGGCGAAGAAGGGCGCGGCTGGCGCCGTCCCGGCCGGGCTGGCCGAAAAACTGCTCAAATCACTGGTCGACCGCAGCCGGCAACTGCTGGCTGATGGCGTCGTCGCCGATGCCGATCTGGTCGACGCCGGGGTGATCTTTGGCACCGGTTTCGCACCGTTTACCGGTGGGCCGCTGCATGCGGCAAAGGCGGTGAATTAAGCCTTGTTGCGCGCATCAGACAGTCGTAAATTTTTTTGTCAGCCGTATGATTCAAACGTTCGTTTTGTATTAAATTAAGCATCTGTAACAAACCAAAACCACAAAAGGAGACAAACAATGCAAACGCTTTTCAAGCCCGCGCTGCTTCCCACTTTGCTCGCGCTGGCCTTCTCGGGCAGCGCCGCCGCCGCCGGTTTTCAACTGCAGAACCAGAACGCTTCCGGAACCAGTGTCGCCTTTGCCGGCGCCGCCGCCGTTGCCGAGGATGCGTCGACGATTTACTTCAACCCGGCCGGCATGACCTATCTGCCGCTGGGACATTCGCTCACGGTGGGGGGGACGGTGATCCATCGTTCGGTGAAGTTTGAAAACACCGGCACGACCCCGATGCCGGTCATCAACCCGCTGACTGGCGCACCGACCGGCGCTTTCCATCCGCGTGGCAGCAATGGCGGTAACGGCGGCGGCGCGGGTCTGGCGCCGGCGCTTTATTACAGCTACGCGGTTTCCCCGGAACTGCGTTTGGGCCTGGGTTTCTCGGTGACCTATGGCAGCGAGACCGAGTACGACCCCGACTTCGCTGGTCGCTTCTCCGGTCTGTACACCTCGATCCACCAGATGAACCTCAATCCCTCGGTGGCCTACAAGGTCAATGACTTGTTGTCCTTGGGTTTTGGCCTCAATTTTGCCAAGTCGGAAATTGAATTCCGCCAGAATGCCCCGTTTGTCGGCGCGCCGCTTGGCGTGCTTCAGGGCGACGACACCGCCTGGGGCTGGAATGCTGGTGCCATGCTGCAGTTCACGCCGCAAACCCGTGTCGGCGTCAGCTACCGCTCGCGCATCGAGTTTGACCTCAAGGGCACGCAGACCGTCGCTGCGCCGATCAACATCAATCGCAGCATCACCGCATCGCTGACCACGCCGGATACTTTCTCGCTGGCACTGAGCCACCAGCTCGACAGCCGCTGGGAGTTGCTCGCTGATGCCACCTGGAACGGCTGGAGCTCGCTGCAGGCCCTGGAACCGATGATCGCCGGCACGAGCACCCGCGCCACGGCGCCGCTTCGCTACAACTTCAAGGACACCATGCGCTACGGCCTGGGCGCCAAGTATCAGTACGACGAGCGCTGGAACCTGCGCGCCGGTGTCGCTTACGACCAGACGCCAGTTCCGGATGAGGCTTCGCGCACCATGACCGTGCCCGATGCCGACCGTTTCTGGCTGGCCTTCGGCGCCCGTTACCAGCTCAACAAGACGACCTCGCTGGATTTCGGCTATGCCCACATCTTCTTCAACGACGTCTCGACGGCGCGCAAGGTGACCAACACAGGCGAAACCGCCACGCTGCAAACCGTGCGCGGCGACTTCAAGACCCACGCCAATCTCGTCTCGATGCAGCTCAACTACAACTTCTGAACGCCCGCATTCCCTGCGTAAATTTTCAGCCCCGGTTCGCCGGGGCTTTTTTTTGAAAAAGGCCGGAAAAAGGCGGTCGACCGCAGAAGGCGAAAATTTCGGCAGTTCCGGGTTGTCGGGCCTTGCTACATGAGGCTGGCTTGCTCCCGTCTTTTTCATGCATGACTGTTAGAATTCCCGCGGTTCCGCTCCGGAGTTTTTCCCGTCATGAAATGGTTTGCCCGCAGTCCGCGCAATCGTTACCGCCATCGTCTGGCCGGTAGCGATCTTTTCGGCAAGCTTTCGGATCGTGACCTGCGCACTGTCGAAGGTTTTCTGCATTACCGCAGCTATCTCGCCGGCGAAGTTGTCTTCGATGCCGGGGAAATCGGCCAGGCACTGTACATCGTGCTGACCGGCAAAGTGGCGATCTGCCTGCCGGGAAAGATCGACCGGCCGCTCGCCGAGTTGGGCGAAAAAGAGTTTTTTGGCGAACTCGGCATGCTCGATGATATCGCCCGCACAGCACAGGTCCGGGCGCTGTTGCCGAGTGAAATCGCCGTGTTGTATCGCGACGATTTCGAAAAACTGATGCAGGCGCACGGCGTCATCGCCTCGCAAATTGCCCTGGAACTCGCCCGTCACCTCGGCCGCCGCTTGCGCCAGATGCTGCTGCAACAAGGGCGCGCCGCCGAGCAATGATCTTCGCCCATCCCACCTATCGTCCCGGCCCGGTGGTCTGGGCGGCCAATATCGCGGCGACCTGCGTCGTGCTGTTCGCCTTTCAGCGCATTCTCTGGCTGGTCATTCCCTTTGTTCTGGCGCTGCTGATTTACTATGCCTTGCTGCCGCTCAAACTGCGCCTGGTGTTGCGCGGCCGTTCGCACGATACGGCCGCCGCCTGGGTCAGCGTGATTGCCTTTTCATTGATGGGGGCGCTGCTGCTCATCGGCCTGCCCAGCGTGGTCGGCGAAGCGGTGAGCTGGCAGGAATCGGCGGCGCGTTATCTCGATGGCGGCCTGCATCTGCTGAGCAATCTGCTCAAACAGCTCGAAGGCCGCTTTTCGCTGTTTGCCAAGGCCCACGTCAGCCGCGCCCTGTCGCAAGAGGTGGCCAGGTTTTCTGCACATTTCGCCGAAAAATACCTGCCAGCCATCGCCATGGGCATCGCCAGCTGGTCGCCATCGTTGCTGCTTGGACCCTTCATCGCCTTCTTCATGCTGCGCGACGGCTGGCGCTTCCGCCGCTTCCTGATCCGCGCCGTGCCGAACGCTTATTTCGAGCGCTGCCTGAACCTGATGAGCCAGGTCGACCGCACCGCGCGCCTGTATTTTGTCGGCCTGATGAAGCTGACCCTGCTCGACACTTGCTGCCTCGCCGGCGGATTGTGGCTGATCGGCGTTTCCGCGCCCTTGCTGCTCGGCGTGCTGACTGCCGTGCTGGCCTGGATTCCTTACATTGGCTCCATCCTCGGCTGCCTGCTGGTGATTCTTGTCGCCGCGACCGATTTTCCCAGCGACCCCTCGGTGGTTTACGCCGCCCTCGGGCTATTCATCGTCGTCCGCCTGCTCGACGACTTCATTTTCATGCCGATGACCGTCGGCAAAAGCCTCAACATGCACCCCTTGCTGACGGTGCTGATGATCTTCGTCGGCGGCGCCGTCGCTGGCGTACCAGGGCTGATGCTCGTCCTGCCCGTGCTTGGCATCATCATGGTCCTCGGCGAAACCATCGGCCAACTCCTGACCGACCGCCGCCTGCGCGCCCGACACAAACACGCCCAGGCGCTGCAGCACCGCCTGGTGATGCGGGATCTTGAATTGCCGTGAGGTGGTTGCGGTGGTGGGAGGCAGCGCCTGAAAGCGTTTGGGTGGCTTATTTTCCTAGCCGCGTCGGGATCAGACGATACGGTGCGGCAGACAATAAACCAGGCTCGGCGCTATGGGAAACCAGATAAATTGGTGAAATTTTGTATTTGAATTGAATTTATTGTTGCGGATCGGGTATCCATTGGTATTAAATTTGTCGTTAAGTTTGGCGATGTTCGCCGGATTTATTTGCCAAGGAGGTTCGAAGTATCATGTATGGAATTGGTTCACTCAAAGCACCGCGCCACAAGGTTTTTGTCAGCTATCACCATGACAATGACCAATATTATCGTAACGAGTTTGAGCGGCTATTTGCCGCTCAGAATGACATTATGGTGTCCAGGTCTGTGAAAGATGGTGATATAGACACCAATCTTCCGACTGAAACAATCAGGCAGAAAATTCGCGATGAGTATCTTAGTGATTCGACTGTAACTGTTGTTTTGATCGGCACTGAAACGTGGAAACGTAAGCATGTTGACTGGGAAATTGGCTCCAGTATTCGACAGACAAGATTAAGTTCACGGTCAGGATTGTTGGGGATATTGCTTCCTTCCTATCCTGGCTATGCTAAGAATAGCTACAATTCTCAGACCATTCCTCCTCGCCTTTTTGATAACTTGGAAAATGGTTTTGCTAAGCTTTACTGCTGGAACGAAAGTCCAAGCAGCATGCAGCAATGGATCCACGATGCGTTCGAGCGCAGAAATAAATTCCAGCCGAATAACTCGCGTCTAAGTTTTGGCAAAAATCGTACTGGTGAGTTTTGGAGAGACTAGAGTAGGTTGACCTCCATAGGTAGAGGTTGGGGGGCTTACAAGCGCCCCAATCCGCGCAAAACTAGTTCTGCGATTTTTTGTGCATCGGTACAGGTCATTAACTCACGATTTTCGCTGTCATCAAGGCCATTGTTGAGTACCGTTCCTAGATCGTTACCGGTCCAAGCAGCGATTTCCTGACCGATAGCAGGTAGCAGAGGCAGGGCTTCCGCATTACTAGGATGGTAGGCCAATGTCGTCGAATATTCGGGTATCTGTTGTGCAGCCCAGAGTTCGGTGAACTCCTTTCGCGGAATTCCCAGCAATAAGTCACAAACGGCTCTACCTGCACCACCGTAGCCACCAACCAGATATAGCGGGTGTTTTTGGGACAGGGAAAGCCAAGCTTCTTCAATTACACCTGGTACGAGGCCGGCGTAGCCGGTGAGTTTGCCGCCAAGTACTAGGCGTGCTTCGCACATGCTGGTTATTGTCTTTCGCATTGCTGTCAGACCTCGTGCACAAGCATAGCGTTTTTGCGGATTGTCATATTTGAGGGCGTGCTTCCCGTCAATGATCGGAAATAGCTCTTCGTCTGTGCTAGTCAAGTCGGGGCGAGGTCCTTCCTTATAATCTGCAATATCTCCGTCAAATAGCTTCCATTCGTCGTCGCCATAGTTGAGCCGCCATGGCCAAGGAGCGACGTTCACGATGGCTTTATTGAGCTGTGGCGCGTTGACACCTTCGGCAAGTCCAGAATAAGTGCGCACTAACTCGAAGAGTCGTAGGGTGAAGTTGTCACCGTGGGCGAAACTGCCAGACAGTGCTCCTCCATAAGCGATCTTGATGCCTGCGAGCAACAAATAAAGATGAATTTCGTCACTAAGGAACGCCTACGAAATAATTTCCCGTTTTTGGCAAGACAAGGCAGCCCAACAAGTGTTTAATTTTGGGATCTGAAAACGGCGAGAGAAGAGTGGCATGGACTATTACGGCAAAGCAGT
>JAVBXO010000079.1 GCA_030824535.1 Azonexus sp.
AATGGCAAGCTCAACTTCATCCGTCTGCAAGCCGCCAACGATGCTGGCAATCTCGACGACATTCGCGAATTCACGTCGCCGGAAATGTTCGCCGAAATCAAGCTGGGCATTGATGAGCGCAAGGGCGCCAAGCAGGAAACCGATGTCGTGCAACTCAACGCCGACATTCTCGACGTCAGCGAAGAAAGCCATCGCTACATCGTCAGCGTTCGCTTCAGCGGCCTGATCCGCGAAGAAAAGGATGCCACCCCGGAAGCCTTCGACGAAATCTGGCACATGACCAAGCCCCTCGACGGCAGCCGTGGCTGGGTCCTCTCCGGCATCCAGCAAGTGCAATAAGCAGCGCAATACGCATAAAAAAGCCGGCGGGAAGTTTCCGCCGGCTTTTTGCATTTTCAAATCAGGAATTCTGCGGTCAACAACAAAAATCGACCCGTTTTCAGGATGCCCTAACGCGCCTTGACCAGGGCAGCCTTGAGCGCCTGCCAGCCACGCCACAGCACAAAACCACGCCGCGCCCAGCGCCAGGCGCCACGCGGCCGAACAATCACCGTCAGGGCCACGGCCAAAGCGACCGCCGCCGGATGATGCTTGAGCCAGTCAACGCCCTTGAGCACATCATCCCCACGCCCTAGCGCCGCCGCCAAAGGTTCGGCATGCTGCGCCAGGCTCCGCCGCTGCTCGGCGATGCGCGCGCGCAAGGCCCCATGACGGGTTGCCAGTTCAAGCAATCGTGGATTCATTCCTGGCTATTCCGATGCCTGGCCAGTTGCTCCATGTCCGCCTGCAACTCGCTCAGACTGGCGCGAAACAGCTTGCTCGGCTGCGCCAGTTGCTCACGCAGCGACACCAGTAACCACCAGGCAAGGCCAGCGAACAGCAAGGCCAGCACGCCAAACACGGCAATGCGCTGTTCCCAGAAAGCCGATGCCAGACAAGCCACGGCCATAACAATACCCAGCGCCAGCAGGAAGGCTGCGCCAACCGCCTTCGCTGCCAAAGCCATGACACGGAATTTCTCCTCCTCGATTTCGTTAACGAGGAGTTCGGCGCGCGTCTTGCCAATGGCAAGCAGCGTCAGCAGCATGTTTTTCAAGGCGGCGAAGAGGCCTTCGCGAGCTTCTTCGCCTCCCGACAGGCCGGCCATCCTGTTAGCGACGACCGATCAGCACACCCAAGGCCAGCCCGAGCGCAGCTGCGACACCGACAGCCTTCCACGGCTCTTCGTGCACGAAATCATCGGTGGCACGGGCAGCCGCCTTGGTCTTGTCGACCAGCGCGGCTTCCAGATCCTGAACCCGTTCCTTGGTATCACGCAGACGCAGACCCAGACGCTCACGCAGTTCGCCAACCTTGTCGCCAGCAGCGCCGGCAGTGGCGCGCAGAAGCTCTTCCGTATCGGAAATCACGACCTTGAGGTCGGAAACCAGCTTTTCTTTATTGGCAACAGTCATTTGTTCGGACATTTTTTCACCTCGTTATGGACAGTCGAATAGCTCAAGGAAAGGGTATCCCTTCGTCGTTGCTAAATCAATTCAACTCGCAAGAATTATTTGAAATCGTAATCGATGCGCAAGGGGGCATGGTCGGAGAAGCGTTCCAGCTTGTAGATCTCGGCGTTTTGCGCCAGCGCAGCAATACCCGGCGTGGAGATCTGGTAGTCGATGCGCCAACCAACATTCTTGGCCCAAGCCTGCCCCCGATTACTCCACCAAGTGTAGCTGGCATCGGTCGCCTCGGGATGCAGCCGGCGATAAACATCAACCCAGCCAAGTTCATCGAATACCCGCGTCAGCCAGGTCCGCTCCTCGGGCAGAAAACCGGAATTCTTCTGGTTTGATTTCCAGTTTTTCAGGTCAATTTGCTGATGGGCAATGTTCCAGTCGCCGCAGAGCACGATCTCCCGCCCTTCGGCATACAAGGCCAGCATCTGGGGAAAGAAAACATCGAGAAAGCGGAACTTTGCCTCCTGACGCTCCGGCGATGATGAGCCGGAAGGCAGATAGAGCGAGATCACCGACAAATTACCGAAGTCGGCGCGAATATAACGCCCTTCAGCGTCGAATTCGCCGCCATCAAAGCCCTCGACAACCCGATCCGGTTCGCGCCGACTCCAGATGCCGACACCGCTATAGCCTTTTTTCTCGGCGCAGTGATAATGGGCATACATGCCGTTGGGACGCAGCATTTCCGGCGTCAAATCAGGGCGCTGAGCCTTGAGCTCCTGCAGGCAGACGATATCCGCTTCCTGGGCAACGACCCAGGGCAGGACATTTTTGCTCCACGCGGAGCGGATTCCGTTGAGATTGAGTGAGATGATGCGTAACATTGCGTCTCGGCTGGGGGATCCAGCCCGTATGGAGAATTATGGATTTTCGTCAGGATTTCATCGATTTCGCCCTGGGCTGCCAGGTACTGCGCTTTGGCGAATTCAAGACCAAGGCTGGTCGTCTGTCACCCTACTTTTTCAACGCCGGACTGTTCAATAACGGCCAGGCGCTGGGCAAGCTCGCCGAATTCTACGCCAAAGCCGCTGCAGTCGGCGGCGTTCAGTACGACATGCTGTTTGGCCCGGCCTACAAGGGCATTCCGCTGGTGGCGGCGATTTCAATTGCCCTGGCCCAGCGCGGCAGCAACTTCCCCTTTGCCTTCAATCGCAAGGAAGCCAAGGATCACGGCGAAGGCGGCAACATCGTTGGCGCGCCGCTGCAAGGGCGAGTGCTGATCGTTGATGACGTGATCTCTGCCGGCACCTCGGTACGCGAGTCGGTCGAACTGATACGCGCAGCGGGGGCAACCCCGGCCGGCGTGCTGATTGCGCTGGATCGCCAGGAGCGCGGGCAAGGCGAACTGTCAGCCGTGCAGGAAGTGCAGCGCGACTATGGCATTCCGGTCGTTGCCGTTGCCGGACTCAAGGATCTGATGGCTTATTTGAGCCAGCATGCCGAATTCTCTGCCCATCGTGAGGCCGTTACCCTCTATCGCGAGCAATATGGCGTCGATGCTTAAATTTTTGATCATTCCGATGCTGTTGCTGTCGGCACTCTCGCCAGCCCATGCGGCTGGCGAGTTCTATTGCTGCAACGAGAACGCCACCGGCAAGCGCCTGTGCGCTGACTCGCTGCCGCCGCAATGTCGCGGTCAGGTTTACACGATTATCGACAATGCCGGCAATGTCATCAAGGATGTCGCCCCGCCGCTGACCGCTGCAGAAAAAGCCGCGCAGACGCTGGAAAACACCCGGCGCAAGCGTCAGGAAGAAGCTGCGCGAGAATTGCGGCGGCGCGACCAAGCCTTGCTCGATACCTACGCCATGCCGGAAGACATCGATCTGGCGCAGCAAAAAGCCGAAGCCGACATCAATATGGCAATCCTGGCGACGATTGGACGCATAGACACTGCACACGTCAAACGCAAGAAGCTGGATGAAGAAGCCGAGTTTTACAAAAAGACGCCGATGCCTGCCGATCTTGCCGCGCAGATCAAGGCGATCAATCACGAGATCAGCCTGCAACAGGAGCTGCTAGGCAATAAGCAACGCGACTTCGAGACGATCCGCAACAAATACGATGCAGATCGCAAGCGCTACTATGAACTGACTGGTCGGGGGTCGCCGACCAGTCGCTCCACGCCGCGCCCGCGCTGATCAGGCAGTCAGCTTGGCCTTCAGCAGTTCGTTGACCTGCTGCGGGTTGGCTTTGCCCTTGGCGGCCTTCATCACCTGACCGACCAGGGCGTTGAAGGCCTTTTCCTTGCCGGCCTTGAACTCGGCGACATTGCCAGGATTGGCCGCAAGCACTTCATCAACCAGCTTCTCGATGGCGCCGCTATCGGTAATCTGCTTGAGCCCCTGCTTCTCGATGACTTCGTCAGCCGTCGCGCCTTCGCCATGCCACAGCGCCTCGAAGACTTTCTTGGCGATATTGTTGGAAATGGTGTTGTCGGCGATACGCAAGATCAGACCGCCGAGTTGCGCCGCCGAAACCGGTGAATCGGCAATGTCCTTGCCTTCCTTGTTCAGACGCGCCGCCAGATCGACGGTCACCCAGTTGGCGCAGGGCTTGGCATTAGCCATTCCGGCCACTTTTACGGTCGACTCGAAAAAATCGGCCATTTCCTGGCTGGCAGTCAGCGTCCCGGCATCGTAAGGCGACAGCCCCAATTCACCGGTAAAGCGCTCGCGCATCTGCCCCGGCAATTCCGGCAACTCGCCGCGCACGCGGGCGACCCAGTCATCGCCAATCACCAGCGGCAGCAGGTCGGGATCGGGAAAATAGCGGTAATCGTGGGCGTCTTCCTTGGTGCGCATGGTTCGCGTTTCACCGCTGGCCGGGTCGAAGAGCACGGTCGCCTGCTGGATCCTGCCGCCGTCTTCCAGCGTTTCGATCTGCCAGCGTACTTCGTAATCGATGGCTTCCTTGAGAAAGCGGAAGGAATTCAGGTTCTTGATTTCGCGCCGCGTTCCCAGCGGCTGACCGGGACGACGCACCGAGACGTTGGCGTCGCAGCGGAACGAACCTTCCTGCATGTTGCCGTCGCAAATACCGATCCAGCGCACCAGCGCGTGCAGCGATTTGGCGTAGGCAACGGCCTCGTCAGAAGAGCGCATGTCCGGCTCGGTAACGATTTCCAGCAGCGGCGTGCCGGCGCGATTCAGGTCGATGCCCGACTTGCCCTGAAAATCTTCATGCAAGGACTTGCCGGCGTCTTCCTCAAGGTGGGCGCGGGTCAGGTTGACGGTTTTTTCGTAAGCCTTGTCACCTGCCCCCACCTGGACCGTGATCGCCCCACCCACAACGACCGGCAGTTCGAACTGGCTGATCTGGTAACCCTTGGGGAGGTCGGGATAGAAATAATTCTTGCGCGCAAAAATCGATTTCGGGGCGACCTGCGCGCCAATGGCCAGGCCGAAGCGAATTGCGCACTCGACTGCCTTCTTGTTCAGCACCGGCAAAACCCCCGGCAAAGCCAGGTCGACCGCACAAGCCTGGGTATTCGGCGCGGCACCGAAGGCTGTCGAAGCCCCGGAGAAAATTTTCGAAACCGTCGAGAGCTGCGCGTGCGTCTCGATCCCGATCACCACTTCCCACTGATTCATGATCTCATCCGTTCAATAACAACGACCGTTTTTCGTCTCGACGATGATCGGCCACAGATAATCGAAAGCCTTGCCTTCGCAGGACTTGGCACAGCTATTGAAGGCCACTGTCACCCTGGCCCCCTCTTCCCACATGCGCACCTGGCAATTCCGTTCCTGCCGGTGGCGGAGCAGGACCTGCGGCATTTTCTGCACCTGCTCGAACTCATCGAGCCCGAAACGGCAAGTACCGCGTCCCTTGATCGCCACCTCGGCCGCAAAAGCCTGCACCAGCGCTTCGCTGACCTGCAGTTCCATCCGGGTCCGCGTACCAATGTCATCCTGATGCGAGCACTGCGCCGCGACATTGATCGGCCGGTTCGGCTGCACCTGGATATTGCGACTGGCCAGCAATTTCAGTGTCGTCGCCTTGAATTTCGGCGTTCCGACAACTTCCCGACTGGCTTCCGGCAACGCCGGCCCGGCTGCTGGGGCCTCGCTCACTTTCGGCGGCCCCTCGGCACAACTGGCCACCATCAGCACGGCAGCCAGCAGGGCCAGAACCGGCAACATCTCAGGCGATACCGTCCGGCCGACGCTGATGCCAGTCCGTTGCCTGTTGATAGCGATGGGCGACATTGAGCAGGCGCGTTTCGTCAAAATAATTGCCGATCAGCTGCATGCCCACCGGCAAACCACCGGCAAAGCCACAAGGCAGCGACATGCCCGGCAAGCCCGCGAGATTCACCGCGATGGTATAGATATCCGACAGGTACATCTGCACCGGGTCGGCGGACTTTTCACCAATCTTGAACGCCGTCGTCGGCGAAGTCGGGCCAAGGATGACGTCGCAGGACTGGAAAGCCGCGACGAAATCGTTGGCGATCAGACGACGGATACGCTGCGCCTGCAGGTAATAGGCATCGTAATAACCGTGCGACAACACATAGGCGCCGATCAGGATGCGACGTTTGACTTCGCCGCCAAAACCCTGTGCCCGCGACTTCATGTACATATCGTCAAGATTGCCGTATTCCGGCGCGCGGTAGCCGTAGCGCACGCCATCGAAGCGACTCAGGTTCGAGCTGGCTTCGGCCGGGGCAATCACGTAATAGGCTGGCACCGACAGATGCGAATTGGGCAGCGAAATCTCGACCATCGTCGCGCCCAGCTTTTCGTATTCCTTGATCGCCCCCTGCACAGCGGCCATCACCCCGGCATCGCAACCTTCGCCGAAGAACTCCTTGGGCAGGCCGATACGCAGTCCGGCCAGCGGCTGCTCGAGACCACGGGTGTAATCCTCGACCGGACGATCCAGCGAGGTTGAATCGCGCTCGTCAAAACCAACCATGGTATTGAGCAATAGCGCGCAATCCTCGGCGCTGGCGCCCATCGGACCGCCCTGATCGAGCGAGGACGCGTAGGCAATCATGCCGTAGCGGGAAACCACGCCATAGGTCGGCTTCAGGCCCGTAAGATTGCACAGGCCGGCCGGCTGGCGAATCGAGCCGCCGGTATCGGTGCCGGTTGCGGCCGGCGCCAGGCGCGCGGCAATCGCTGCCGCCGAACCACCGGAAGAGCCGCCCGGTACGCGCTCGCGATCCCAGGGATTCTTCACCGCGCCGAAATATGAGGTTTCATTGGACGAGCCCATGGCGAATTCGTCCATATTGGTCTTGCCCAGCGACACCAGGCCAGCCTCGTGGTGCATCTTGCGAATCACCGTAGCGTCGTAAGGCGCGATGAAATTCGCCAGCATCTTCGAGCCGCAAGTCGTCCGCCAGCCCTCGGCACAGAAAATGTCCTTCTGGGCAATCGGGATGCCAGTCAGCGCCCCTGCCGTACCGGCGGCAATGCGGGCATCGGCGTCAGCGGCCATTTTCAGGCTTTTTTCGCGGTCGACCGTGACAAAAGCATTGATTTCAGGGTTCAGGCGCTCGATGCGATCCAGAAACAGCGTACTCAGTTCAACGCTGGAAATCTGCTTCGTACCCAGGGCCTGCGCCAGTTCCTTCAGACTCTTGTTAATCATTCGATCACCTTCGGCACCAGATACAAACCGCCTTCGGTTTCCGGCGCGACCGCCTGGTAGGCCGCCCGCCGATCGCCCTCGCTGACGGCGTCTTCACGCAGTCGCTGGCTGAGATCCTGGGCGTGCGCCATCGGCTCGACACCGGTCGTATCGACCGCCTGCATCTGCTCGATCAGCTGGAAAATACCATTGAGATGACCCTGGGTTGTCAGAGCCTCGGACTCGCTGACCTCGATTCTGGCGAGGTGGGCGATACGCTGAACCTGTTCTAATGTGAGCGACATGGCTGCCAAAAAAATGTGCAAAAAGACTTTTATTGCAGTGCACAAAGTCTTAAAATCGAAAGCGTTATAAGGTATCATAAAAGTTTTCTCTACCGCACCCCCCAACGCGGAGTTCTGCAGATGTTCGGCTTTCTGAGCAAGTATTTTTCCAACGATCTCGCCATCGACCTTGGCACTGCCAATACCCTGATTTACGCACGTGCCCAGGGTATCGTTCTCGATGAGCCTTCAGTCGTTGCCATTCGGGTCGAAGGCGGCCCCAACGCAAAAAAAACCATCCAGGCCGTCGGCCGGGAAGCCAAGGAGATGCTTGGCAAGGCCCCTGGCAGCATTACCGTCATTCGTCCGATGAAGGACGGCGTGATCGCCGACTTCACCGTCACCGAGCAAATGCTCAAGCAATTCATCAAGAAGGTGCATGACTCGAAGCTGTTCAGCCCGAGCCCGCGCATCATCATTTGCGTTCCTTCGGGTTCCACCCAGGTCGAACGCCGTGCCATCCGCGAATCAGCGATTGGTGCCGGCGCCAGCCAGGTGTACCTGATCGAGGAACCGATGGCGGCCGCCATCGGCGCCGGACTGCCCGTCTCCGAAGCGACCGGCTCGATGGTCGTGGACATCGGCGGCGGCACCACCGAAGTCGGCGTCATCTCGCTGGGCGGCATGGTTTATGCCGGTTCCGTGCGCGTTGGCGGTGACAAGCTGGACGAGGCAATCATCAACTACATCAGCCGCAACTACGGCATGATGATTGGTGAAAACACCTCCGAGAACATCAAGAAGACCATCGGTTCCGCTTTCCCGGGCGCCGAGGTTCGCGAAATGGAAGTTTCCGGCATCAACAAGGCCGAAGGCATTCCGCGCAAATTCACGATTTCCTCAAATGAAATCCTCGAAGCGCTGACCGACCCGCTCAATCAGATCGTTTCCGCCGTGAAGTCCGCGCTGGAAAAGACGCCGCCTGAGCTGGGCGCCGACATCGCCGAAAAGGGCATGGTCCTAACCGGTGGCGGTGCACTGCTGCGCGATCTCGACCGTCTGCTGATGGAAGAAACCGGCCTGCCGGTGATCGTTGCCGACGAACCCTTGACCTGCGTTGCCCGCGGCTGCGGCATGGCGCTGGAAAAGATGGACAAGCTGGGCAGCATTTTTGCCTCGGATTAAGCGTTGACCGCAAGAATCGAGGATTGAGCGATGGCCGGCATCGATCACGCGCCACCACCGTTCTTCAAGCGAGGGCCAGCACCGCTGGCCCTTCTGACTTTCTATATCGCCGTTTCACTGGCGATCTTTGTCGTCGACCTGCGCTTCAAGAGCCTTGAACTGCTGCGCCAGAGCATTGCCCTGGTCGTCGATCCGGTACAGCGCGCCGCCCAGACACCGGGCAGCCTGGTCGATTACGTCGACCGCTACCTGAACGGTTTTCGCCAGCTGCAGCAGGAAAACAACGAGCTCAAGCACAATCAGCTGACCACCGCCCCCAATCTGCAGCGCCTGGCGCATCTGGAAGCGGAAAACGAGCGTCTGCGCAAGTTGCTGGCGGTCAAGGAACGTGAAAAGGCCAGCGGCCAGGTCGCGCACATCATGTACACCGCCCGCGACCCGTTCTCGCGCAAGGTCATCGTCGACAAGGGCCAGCAGGCCGGCATCGTCGCCGGGCAACCGGCCATCGACGAAGCCGGCATCGTCGGTCAGGTCACCCGTGTTTTTCCGTTCTCAGCAGAAGTCACGCTGATTACCGACAAGGATCAGGTCGTGCCGGTGCAGATCGTGCGCAACGGCCAGCGTTCAGTCGTCTTCGGCCTCGGCAACGGCCAGCTGGAATTGCGCTACATCCCGGCCAATGCCGACGTTCAGGAAGGCGACATGCTGGTGACCTCGGGTCTCGACGGCATTTACCTGCCCGGCTTCCCGGTCGCCAAGGTCATCAAGATCGAGCGCGACAGCGCTTATTCTTTTGCCCGTATCTTCTGTGCCCCGGTCGCCGGTGTCGAAAATTTCGGCGAACTGATGATTCTTGACCCACGCCAGACCCTGCCGCCACCGCCCCCCGATGCCAGCGCCCGTCCGGGCAGCGGCGAC
Source organism: Azonexus sp. (assembly GCA_030824535.1). Classification (GTDB taxonomy): domain Bacteria; phylum Pseudomonadota; class Gammaproteobacteria; order Burkholderiales; family Rhodocyclaceae; genus Azonexus. The sequence continues at coordinate 9,476 of JAVBXO010000079.1, forward strand.
AAACCCACCGGCGGCAAGCGTTCCCGCAAAGGCCTCTGATGCAACCGACGTTTTCCTCATCCCGCATTCTGTTGCCGGTGCGTCCGTGGTTTGTTTACCTGACGCTATTCGGGGCTACAGCTGCCAACCTTCTGCCGACCGCTTACTGGCCGGGAATGCCGGACTGGATCGCCATGCTTATTTGTTTCTGGAGCATCCGCGAAACCCGCCGGGTCGGCATGGGCTGGGGCTTCGCCCTCGGGCTGCTGATGGATGTTGCCGATGGCGCTGTGCTCGGCCAGCACTGCTTTGCCTATGTCCTGCTGGCCTACACGGCGGCCTCACTGGCACGCCGCATCCTGTGGTTCCCGCTGGCCCAGCAGGCGCTGCAAGTCCTGCCCCTGCTATTACTGACTCAACTGATGCAAACCCTGATGCGCTCGCTGACTGGGGCTGACTTGCCCGGCTGGGGCTATTTCATTGGACCTTTCGTCGCCACGCTGTTGTGGATTCCGGCAACCTTCCTGCTGCTGCTGCCGCAATACCAGCCGCTGGTGCAGGATCCAAACCGTCCGATCTGATGCCGACCAGCCGTGGGTGACTTTCACAATTCCGAGGCCGACCTCGACCGCTTCAGCTTTCGCCTCGGCTTTACCGCCGTTTGCGTACTGCTCGCCTTTGCCATCCTGCTCGGCCGTTTTGTCTGGCTACAAGTCGTCCAGCACGAGTTTTACCAGACGCGCGCCGAAGACAACCGCATCGCGCTGATCCCGATTGTCCCTAACCGAGGGGTCATTACTGATCGTAACGGGGTCGTGCTGGCGCACAATTATTCGGCCTTCACCCTCGAAATTACTCCCTCACAGGCGGGCAAACTCGAGGAAACCATCGACGCGCTGGGCGAGGTCATCGATATTCAGCCGAAGGACCGCAAGCGCTTCAAGCGCCTGCTCGACGAAGCCAAGAATTTCGAATCGATCCCCATCCGCACGCGCCTGACCGATGCCGAGGTCGCCCGTTTCGCCGCCCATCGCTATCGTTTCCCTGGCGTTGAGGTCAAGGCCCGCCTGTTCCGCCAGTACCCGCTGGGTGCGGTTGCCTCGCACGCCATCGGTTATATCGGCCGGATTACCGACCGCGACCAGAAGTGGATCGAAGACGAAGAACGGCAAGCCAATTACAAAGGCACCGACCACATCGGCAAGAACGGCCTCGAACAACACTACGAATTCGAACTCCATGGTCAGACCGGTTACGAAGAGGTCGAAATTGATGCTGGCGGCCATGCCCTGCGCAGCCTCAAGCGTATTCCGCCGGTTTCCGGCAACAACCTGGTGCTGACCCTCGATACCCGCCTGCAGGAAATCACTGAACAGGCTTTCGGCGAGCGGAAGGGTTCGCTGGTCGCCATTGATCCAAAAACCGGCGGCATCCTGGCGCTGGTCTCGAACCCGACCTACGATCCGAATCTTTTCGTCGATGGCATCACGCCGGAAAACTGGCGGGAACTGAACGAGCACCCGAGCAAGCCGATGATCAACCGGGCGATCAACGGCGCCTACCCGCCGGGATCAACCTTCAAGCCCTTCATGGCCCTGGCGGCACTGGAAATGGGCAAACGCACCGCCAGCCAGACGATTTCCGACCCCGGTTATTTCAACTTCGGCAACCATCAGTTCCGCGATGACAAGAAGGGCGGCCACGGCCTGGTGGACATGTACCGCTCCATCGTCCATTCCTGCGACACCTACTACTACATGCTAGCCAACGACATGGGCATCGACAATATCGCCAAGTTCATGGGATCACTGGGTCTGGGACAGCGTACCGGCATCGATCTTGGCAAGGACGATTTCAGCGAGTCGAAGGGCGTACTACCGTCGACCGAGTGGAAAAAGCAGCGCTTCAAACGTCCCGAACAGCAAAAATGGTATGCCGGTGAAACCATCTCCATCGGCATCGGCCAGGGTTACAACGCCTATACGCCACTCCAGCTCGCCCAGGCCACTGCAACACTGGCCAATAATGGCGTGATGTTCCGCCCCCATCTGGTTCACCACATCACCGATACCAAGACCGGAGAACCACGCCTGATCGAGCCGAAACCAATCCGTGACCTCAACCTGAAACAGCAAAACGTCGATGTCATCCGCCGGGCCATGGTCGGCGTGAACAAGGAAGGCACCGGCGCCCGCGCCTTTGCCGGCGTCCCCTACGAAGTCGCCGGCAAAACCGGTACAGCCCAGGTCTTCTCGCTGAAAGGCGCGCAGTACAAGGAGGGCTCGGTCAAAAAAGAGTTGCGCGACCACGCCCTGTTCATTGCCTACGCCCCGGCCGACAACCCGACCATTGCCCTGGTCGTACTGGTCGAAAACGGCGGTTTTGGCGCCCAGTCGGCAGCGCCGATTGCCCGTATGGTCATGGACTACTACCTGCTCGGCAAACTCCCCAAGGGCGCGGCCGGCGAAGATGCCGCAGCCATCGAAGAGGAAGCCGAGTAATGATCGACATCGTCAGCCGACTGCGTCAACTCTGGCAACAATTCATCGCGCACATCGATTTTCCGCTGCTGTTCATCACCATCGCGATCATGTGCGTCGGCCTGGCGACGGTCAATTCCGCCACCTGGGACGGCAATCACCGCCTGCTCGCCCAGGTCGGCAACATGGGCGTGGCGATGACCATCATGTGGTTTGTTGCCCGCCTGCCACCCCAGAAATTGATGAGTTTTGCCATCCCGCTCTACGTTGTCGGCCTGATCCTGTTGGTCGGCGTCTTCTTGTTCGGCATCAAGGTCAATGGTGCCCGGCGCTGGATATCCCTGGGTTTTACCCGCATCCAGCCTTCGGAAATCATGAAGATCGCCATGCCGCTGATGCTGGCCTGGTATTTCCAGACCTACGAAACGACACTGAAAGCCAAGCATTTCGCCATCGCTTCGCTGCTGCTGCTCGTTCCTTTCGCGCTGATCGCCAAGCAGCCCGACCTCGGCACGGCGCTGCTGGTCGGCGCCGCCGGCTTTTACGTCATTTTCTTCGCCGGCCTGCCCTGGAAGGTATTAATTGGCCTGCTGATCGCTGGCGCATCGGCGGCGCCGGTATTGTGGACGATGCTCCACGACTACCAGAAAAAGCGCATCCTGACGCTGATTGACCCCACGACCGACCCACTCGGCGCCGGCTACCACATCATCCAGGCGACCATCGCCATCGGCTCCGGCGGCGCCTTGGGCAAGGGCTATCTGAACGGCACCCAGACGCACCTTGAGTTCATCCCGGAAAAACACACCGATTTCATTTTTGCGGTCTACTCCGAAGAATGGGGTCTTTTGGGCAATGCCCTACTGGTTTTCCTCTATACCCTGCTGATCGGCCGCGGCCTGATGATCGCTTCGGCAGCACCGACCACCTTCTCGCGCCTGCTGGCCGGCGCCATCACCCTGGGCTTTTTCACCTACGCCTTCATCAACATGGGCATGGTCAGCGGCATCCTGCCCGTGGTTGGGGTACCCCTGCCCTTCATGAGTTACGGCGGCACGGCGCTGGTGACCTTGTATCTGGGCATTGGTATCCTGATGTCCATTCACACCCATCGGATGCTGGTGAAAAAATGATCCTGCGCGTCGCGCTCCTGACGCTCATCACGCTGACACTCACCGCCTGCGGCAGCAAATCGGTGCAAACCCCGGATTCTGCGGTCGACCGCGAAAATCGGGCCAATTCCAAAACCCCGACGCGCAAGCCGAACGTTGTCCTCAAGCGCGGTGGCGGCTTCTACAAGGACGACGGCCCCGGTGACGACATTCCGGATGGTCTGGATGACATACCCGACGCCGAACCCAGACTCGAACCGCTGCACCGGCCAGCGCTACGGCCCTACGTCGTGCTCGGCAAGGAATATGTGCCCAATACCGCCGTCGTGCCCTACAAGGCGCGCGGCATTGCCAGCTGGTATGGCAAGAAATTCCATGGCCAGAAAACCTCGATCGGCGAGCCCTACGACATGTTCGCGATGACCGCCGCCCACACCACGCTGGCGCTGCCCAGCTACGTCCGCGTCACCAGCGTGCAGAGCGGCAAATCGGTCATCGTGCGAATTACCGACCGCGGCCCCTTCCATGAAGACCGGGTCATCGACCTGTCTTACACCGCCGCTTACAAGCTGGGCCTGATCACCGGCGGCAGCGGTCAGGTTGAAGTCGAAGCCATCATTCCCGGCGAAACCCCGGACAGCGGCTTTGCCTTGACGCCACTCCCCGTTCGGCCGCTAATCAGCGCCCCGGCAACAGCGCAACTAACCCCGAACGAGAGCTCGCCCCCCGGCATTTATCTGCAGCTGGGCGCCTTTGCCAATCTGGAAAATGCCGAGAATCTGCGTACCCATTTGCGCCGCGAACTGGACTGGGTCAACGAAAGCATGCGTATCAATGCCGGTGGCGGCATCCATCGCCTGCAACTCGGACCTTACGCGACGCGCGACGACGCCAACCGGATCGCCGAAAAAATCCGCGATGCGCTGGGTTATCGTCCGTCCCTGGTCATGCGCTGAGCGTCACGCTGGCCACGACCTCGTTACCCCGACCACGATACTCCAGCGTCTGGAAACTCAGCATTTTCGCCATGGCGATCCCCCGGCCATTCGGGTCAAAGGCCCGGTCAGGGTCAAAATTCAGATACTTTGCCCAATCAAAACCTTCGCCCTGGTCGCGAATCGTAAAGACCAGCCGAGCCCCATCACGCTCAACGGTGATCATGGCAAAACGCCCGGTAAACTCCGGCAAACGTAAACGGCGAGTGATTTCGCTTTCCCAGCTACCGGACAATTTCAGGCGTGACTTTTCCTGGTAGCTGATGCCGAGATTGCCATGCTCTATCGCGTTCAGCATCAGATCGGCCAGACCGGGCGCCACCAGATCGGGCTGGGAACACATTGCCACCAATACCGGCACCAGCTTGTTGATATCGTCCAGCGTCGAAAAGCGGTACTCAAGGCGGCAAACCAGATCCTTCGCCAAGGCCTGCGGCGCAGGCAGTTCGGACAAGCGGTAACGTTTTTCTTCCAGCGCCGCCCGGACGATGGACAACAAGGCTTCCGGCTCATAAGGCTTGGTCAGATAATAGTAAGCGCCTGCCTGCAAACCCTCCGCCACCTGTTCCGGTGATGACGCGGCCGTCTGCATGATCACCGGAATATTGCTGTAACGCGGGTCATGCTTCAGGCGCCGCAAGAGTTCCAGACCATCAAGCCCGGGCATCATGCGGTCGATAATCAGCAGGGAAAAAGCACTATCCGGCATGTTCAAGCGTTCCCAGGCCGCCAGCGGATCACTGAACAACTCCAGCTCGGCCGGCTCATCAGCCAGAAACTCCTTGATGATGAATAAATTCAGCGTTTCATCATCAACTACCAGAATCCGTTCCCTATCCATTCATCCCCCCCTCCCATTCATCCGCCACCCTGACCTGGAACAACGGCACAGCCGGCTAGGTCAGGCCTCACCCAGACATCCGGCTTTTCAAAGAGACGTAAGCTTATCCTCATTTCCCGGCCTTGTTTACGGCAATTTCCGCATTTCCGGTATCTCAAATTCGCTGAAGGCCTTTGACCAGGATCAATGGGCGAATGGTCCGACTGGCTATACTGCCCGGCTTGCCATTCAGGAAGTTAGCGATGAGTTCACTCCCCGATCTCGTCTGCCCGGCCGGCAGCCTGCCCGCCCTCAAGGCCGCCGTCGACAACGGTGCCGACGCCGTTTATCTCGGTTACAAGAACGACACCAACGCCCGTAATTTCGCTGGTCTCAATTTCGACGCCAAAACCATGAGCGAAGGCATTCGCTACGCCCACGCCAAGGGCCGCGAGGTGCTGATGGCGATCAATACCTTTGCCCAGGCCGGGCGCGTCGCCGACTGGCAGAAGGCCATCGACGGCGCCGTCGACCAGGGCGTCGATGCGATCATCCTCGCCGATATCGGCCTGCTCGACTACGCCCGCCAGCGCCATCCACAGCAGCGCTTGCATCTTTCGGTACAGGGTTCTGCCACCAGCTACGAAGCGATCAACTTCTGTCAGCGCGAATTCGGCATCCAGCGCACCGTGCTGCCGCGCGTGCTAACCCTGGCCCAAGTCGAACACGTCATCAAAAACACCTCAGTCGAGATCGAAGTCTTCGGTTTCGGCAGCCTGTGTGTCATGAACGAAGGCCGCTGCTGGCTGTCGTCCTACGCCTGCGGCGAATCGCCGAACACCGTCGGCGCCTGCTCACCAGCCAAGTACGTCAAGTGGGACAAGAAGCCGGGCGCAATGGAAACCCGCCTGAACGGCATCCTCATCGACCGCTTCGGCGATGACGAGCCGGCCGGCTACCCGACACTGTGTAAAGGCCGCTTCGAAGTCCAGGGCGAAACCTATTACGCACTGGAAGAGCCAACCAGCCTCAACGTGCTGTCCATCCTGCCCGAGATCATCAAGATCGGCGTCCGGGCGATCAAGGTCGAGGGCCGCCAGCGCAGCCCGACCTACGTCACCCAGGTCACCCGCAGCCTGCGCGCCGCACTCGATGCACTCAAGGACGGCGGCGAGCGTTACCACGTCAAACCGGCCTGGCAGGCTGAACTGGCCAAAGTCTCTGAAGGCAGCCAGGCCACCCTCGGCGCCTACAGCCGACCGTGGAGATAAACATGAAGCTCTCCCTCGGACCCCTGCTCTATTTCTGGCCCAAGGCCGAAGTCATGGAGTTCTACGCCGAACTGGCGCAGAACCCGGCCCTCGATCTGATCTACGTCGGTGAAGTCGTCTGTTCGCGCCGCCAGCAACTGCGCACCGCCGACTGGATCGGTCTGGCCCGCGACCTGACAGACGCCGGCAAGGAAGTCGTCGTTTCGGCCCAGGCCCTGCTCGAATCGGAAAGCGATCTCAAGGCGCTGCGCCGATTGATTGATGAAGCCGGGTGCAAGGTCGAAGCCAACGACCTTGGTGCGGTCAAGCTCACCCAGGGCAAGGAATTCGTCGCCGGCCCGCACCTCAATATCTACAACGAAGCCACCCTCGCCACCTACGCCCGCTACGGCATGAAGCGCTGGGTGCCGCCGCTGGAAGCGACGCGGACACTGGTCGAAACCCTGCACGCCAGCCGCCCGGCCGGTGTCGAAACCGAGGTTTTCGTCTATGGCAAGCTGCCACTGGCCTTTTCGGCGCGCTGCTTCACCGCCCGCCACTACGACCTCAACAAGGACGACTGCCAGTTCAAGTGCCTAGATCACCCCGAAGGCCTGACGCTGAAAACCCGCGATGGCCAGGACTTCCTGTGCATCAACGGCATCCAGACGATGTCGGCGCAGAGCTACAACCTGCTGCATGAAATCCCGACGCTGCGCCAACTGGGCATCGACATCATCCGCATCAGCCCGCAGAAAGCCCACATCAACGAAATCATCGCCGCCTTCGATGCCGCCCGGCGCGGCGAGCCGGTCGAGGTTGACGGCAGCACCTGGAACGCCAGCGGCCAGGTCGACGGCTACTGGTTCGGTGATGCCGGCATCCGCCAACATCACACACAAGCCCTTGCCCACCTGGGAGCCCACGCATGAGCGATTTCACCATCCCCAAATTCCGCCTGCCCGGCTTCGTTGCCGCCCTCGGCCAGAAACTGCCGCAATGGCCACACGGTCTTGCCTTGATTGCCGGCCTTAACGCTGCGCTCAAACTGAAATTACTGCCCGAAAGCGAGTTGACCGCACTCGAGGACAAGCGCTTCCGCGTGCAGGTGCTCGACACCGGTGGTACGGCGCACTTCACCTATCGTGGCGGTCTTTTCCGCCCGGTTTTTCGCCCTGAACACGAACCCGACCTGGCCTTCGCCGCCAATCTCTCGGCCTACCTGCAACTGCTCTCCCGCCAGGAAGACCCGGACACCCTGTTCTTCAAGCGCGAACTGGAAATCACCGGTGACACCGAACTCGGCCTGATCGTCAAGAACATGCTTGATGCGGTTGAATGGCCTGCTTTGCCAAAATTTCTGCTGCTCTCGCGCTGAAAACGCGCCACCCACATTCGCCATACCTGACTGTCCCGCATGCCCATATTCAACTGCCGGCAGGTGGAGTCGCACTTGTAATTTGATGGCCTAGCCCCCAAGTTGAGCTAAGATTTCTGTCGGCGAGTACGACCAACGCCACGCGTTTTCAAGGATCTTATTCGCCCTACGAAAAATGATTAACCCTTGCTCATCTAAAGAAAAATGGAAAAACCATTCATGAGTCGCCTCAAGAGTTCGATTAGCGCAGCCACCAAGCATTTCTTCATCAGCCTGAGCGTTGCCTTGCTCTGCGCCGGATTCGTCTTTTTCCTCTGGTATCCGGCCCCCTTGGGCAAGCTTCTCGGCGGTCAGGATCTGTTCATCCTGCTGACCTCGGTTGACGTGGTCTGCGGGCCACTCCTGACCCTCATCGTTTTCGACCCGAAGAAAAGCCGCAAGGAGCTGGTCCGGGATCTCGGAATCATCGGCCTGCTCCAGCTTATTGCATTAGTTTATGGACTACTCACCATTACCAATGCTCGCCCGGTCTATCTCGCTTTCGAGGGAGACCGCTTCCGGCTGGTACGGGGAATCGATGTCGACAAAGATCTAATTCCTAAGGAGTTTGGCAATTTCAGCCTGACCGGTCCCCGCCTGATTTCAGTTGCTGTTCCCAAGCCGGGCGATCCCGGATTTCTCGAGAGCACGGAACTCAGCCTGCTCGGCAATCCCCCCGCCTTCCGGCCTGAGCTGTGGCGAGAATTCGCGCCAGCCCAGGGCGAGTTCCTCGCAAACTCCGCAGCCTTAGCACTGACGGATGGCACCAAGCTGCGGCACGAGATCAAATACCCCACCAAAGACGAAGGGAAACTGCGCCATCTGCGTCTTGACGGCATCGTCGGAGAGTGGTCGGTAATCCTCAATACCAGCGATTGGTCCGTTGCCGGATACCTTCCATCCGAACTTTTGGCCGGAAGCGAACAACAGCGGCCCAGCATACCGCCCAAGAGGCCATAACAAGCACGGAAGTACAGCTTCAATTGTGCGGTCGACACCCCCGCAAGGCCAAAAACCATAGCTTCTCAAAACGCACTGGCACGCCTCAGAGTTTGTAAATCATTCGAGGCTTGAGACCGGCGCTTTTCGCCTGCCTTCCCCGAAGGCGACCATCGGCCGCCCGGGTTCGACAGTTACTCTCGCAACTCATTGATTTAATTAGATCGTGTTTCAAAAAATGCCCCTACAGCAGCGTTAGCTGCTGAGGCATTACTGGTTTTTCTATCCTGAGTGCATGAAGTACCTTGTTTTGCTCGGTGGTCAGTGAAGAAAGGCCCGCCATGGGGGTTCCGCCCTGGAGGTGGACACGGTGATGCTGGAGCCGTTGCAAGTGTGCGATGGCGCGTTCTGGCGAGATACCGGTTTCGGCGGCTTGTAGCCGTGAGCGAATAATTCGGTGCAGGATCAGCGCCATGAAGCAGATTGCGGCATGCGCCCGGATGCGTTCCGGCAAGCGGTGATAGCACGGCCCGATTTCGAGTTCGGACTTGAGTACCTTGAAGCCACGTTCGATATCGGCGAGTGACTTGTAGCGGCTGACGACGGCTTCCGGCGTCAAGGTTTGCTGCGGCGTATTCGTCACCAGCAGAAGCTTCCCATCCATCAGCTCGGCAAGCGCCTTGGCCTTTTCATCGAGGCGATAGCTGAACAAGTCCGCCTTCAGATCGACTTTGATGATCCGTGACAGATGCACGTCAGCGACTGCATGGAAGAAACGCGCCTTGGCGCCACTATCCGAAAGCTTGCGCCCGCGATGTTTGACGCCTTCATCCTGGCTTTCAAGCTTGCCCGTCCATTCGTCGGCCTGGGCAACGAGCTGCGCAATGCGTTCATTCCGTTGCTGCGTCTGAGCGGCTGCCGTATCGGGATCATGCGCAACAACCAGGCGCAGTTTGCCCCAGGCCAACTCGCGGATGACTTCCGACTTGGCCTGCTCGCCATGTTCGGTCTGGAAGGGCTGCAGCAGATCGACGAACTCGCTGTAGCGACGACCAGGCACGGCAATGATGAATTCCAGTGGCTGACCACTGGCCAGACGGATTTCCTGCAGCGCTTCGAGATTATCCAGGCTCAAGAGGCCGCGGTCGGCCACCAGGATCAAGCGTTTGATGGCTGGAAAGCGCGTCAATACTGCGTTGAGTGTCGGCAGCAGCGTCTTCGTCTCGGCGGTATTGCCATCGAATACCTCGTGGTAAATCGGCAAGCCCTCGGCCGTCTGGACAACGCCAAGCATGAACTGGCAGGCGATGAGGCCTTCCTTGGCCATGCCGTACTGACGAATGTCATCGCTGGTTTCGCTCAAGCCTTCGCTGCGAATTGTCGTCATGTCGTAGAACACGACTGACAAATCCTGATCAATGAGCGGATGCAACAGTCCGGCAATGACGGCATCCACCTCTTCACGATAATCAACCAAAGCATCCATGCTGCGCAGCAATTGCTGATGGCTGATCGCCTTGACCTCGAGATCAGGCAGCGCAACCGTCTCGAGCCAGCGCAAGACACCCAGTTTGGAGTCGGGATTGCAGAGACGGTTAAAGACCATCACGCGGATCAGTGCTTCGATATCGGTGGTGTGGCGCGTCCTGCCAAAGACCCGGCGGATCTCGCTGAAACCCAACTGTTTCCATAGTTCCGTCAGCGCCCAGACATCGCCGAAAGCCCGTGCCGATTCGAAAGTCATTGCTGGCGGCGCTTCTGGCGCGGGTGGCAAACCCGGCGCTTCACGCCCGGCAAGCTTGAGTAGCCCATTGATCACCGAATCGAGGGCACCATCAATTTCGTCGAGACGTCCGAGATTGGCCACAGTGCGCTTCTTGACCTTGCCGTTCTCGTCACGAAACGATTCAAGGAGCTGCACATAGCGGCGATTTCCGGAGCGAGTGATCTTGACGTACATGCCCCCACTTTAGCATGGGTGTATTGCTTGTCAAATATAGCTCATTAAATAGGCGACGTGCCCCCACAAGACTTTTTGAGAAACGCCCTTGAAACCCGCGTCAATACTGGGATTGCTGGCATGAAAACAGGGATTTTTATGACAAAACTGTCGAACTCGGGAGGCCGCGCCCTTTCCCGCCCAGCGGGTCGCTTTCATCCCCATCCCGGTCCGTCTGATGCGCCTTGATGACTGGCCGCCCTTTCTGCCTCTTGAACACAGCAATTTCGTCCCACAGCTCCCGGATGGCTTCGGCCCGCTGGGGCCCATTCCTTTTACTGGACGTTCTCTGCTTCGACCCGGGCAACGTGCTCCCGTAGCGGCTGAATATGTGCGCCCCGCCCCTCCGGAAGGGCTAGGGGGCATGCAAAAGAAGGAATCAGCTGAGACAAAGACATGAGGCTGACTGTGTAACACGACTAGTCGTCCGTTCCGGCAATTCCGTTAGCGTTCGCGGTGAGCCCGTCGACTTCGCTCAGGACAGGCTTGGCGAAGCGCATTTCCCGTACAAGGCCAGGCCTTCAACAGGCTCAGGCGGAACGTTTTCAGGGGAACTGTTTTGCCAGAACGATTTACTAGCGTTGAGCGGGAAGCTCCAGTACTTTTTGAGAAGCTACCGCGCGAAACAGACTGGCTTCACCCCGCGCTTTCTTGCCGGAACTCGGCAGGCAATTGATACCAATGCTCCCCCCGGACAAGTCGTCATAACATCGGCGTAACGATGGAAAGTACTAGCCAATAATAGCACAAAGCAATTTATTGTCCACAAACTATAAAAGTTAGTCTTTAGGCATAAATAAATCTAAATGATATTTTCATTTTTTTAATGTCATTGTTATATTTTAAGGATACAATTCGGCATCAATAGATGCATCTTCAGTCACGTTGATGCTCAAAATCCGGTAGCTACCCAGACAGAAAAACTGACTGTAACTTATTGTTTAAAAATTATATTTACTTACTTCAAGCTTATCGAAACACAGCTTTCGCACCGGTGCTGCGCTTCGATAAGCTCAGAGCAAACAGATTTATCCGGATTTTCAATTTAATGAGTTTTTTTGAAAAACTCATTAAATCTTGTTTTCTTGGAGCAAGAGGTGGTGGTGGAGACTGATAACCACTTTAAAAACGGGGCGGATTCCGAAAAGCCTTATGAGTAGGATCTATGTTTTTGATTTAATGTGGAGCATCTAATGAGCACCGTAAATGTATTAGTTGCAGTGAATGTCGGTCAGGCACTTGTCAGTATCGCCAACGGTAATAGCAATATTGGCCAATATGTATACATGGTTGATTCCACCGGCTATTCCAATAGCGGCCAAGGCGGGAACGAACTGACCACGACGGTTACTTCTGGCGACACCCTGGTCTGGCAGACCGTGTCTATCGATCCCAGTGAAACTGTCGTGATTACCGCTTTTTCCGGGCAGGCCATTGGCACAAACCCGGCTGTCGGACAGATCATTACCCCCGTTCAGTATCCGCAATACAACCCCACCGGTAGCGTCTGGGGCGGCTACATTAATTCCACCTCGAATGGCCCGGATCAGTACACGATGACACTGCTGCTCAATGGCGGTGTACATGGCTGGTTTGATCCGTTTATCATTTCCAATCCAGCACAGTAAGAAGAATGGACGGGTCAGCCAGTACGCTGATCCGTCGTCGCTTTTCTTGAGTCGCCCCCGTTGCGGATCATGGCAACAGGGGGCGCGCTATATTCCAGCAACTCCGGTTCTGGCAGCTTACGTGGCCTGCCTGATTTTTCCGGCGTAACAAGTCAGCCAAGTACTGATAAAACCTGTTCATCAAAGCGGGCCTCGATAAGCACAAAGCACGCCATTGCACTCCGGCAATAAAAGGGCAACGATGAAGCTTGCGCCTTCCTCAGGAAAAAAAGCGGTCTACGAGCAGCCGGGCCGAGAGCATCGCCCCCACATAACCGCCCCCCGGAAAGGTCCAGGCGCCAACCTGGTAAAGTCCCTTGACCGGATAGCGCATCGGAAATCGCCGTAACAGCCCCGCTTGCTCGACACTCTGTTCGAAGCCATTGATGCTTCCCAGGAAACTCCCGGTGTACTTCGTCATGGTATTTGGAGAGCCGGCCTCAACGACTTCAATATGCTGCAACAGGCCCGGCAACCTGAGCTCCGCCTGTTCGAGCAGGACTTGCACGAGTTCATGCTTCCTTGCCCGGTACTCATCCTTGGACAGGCCTTGCCAATTCTCACCCGAAACGAGCGCAATAATGCCCAAGGTCGATTTCCCTGGCGGCGCAAGGCTCGGATCAATGTTAGAAAAAAAGTTGAGAAACCAGCCAATACTGTCGTAATCCAGCGATCCTTCGCGCATCTTCGCAAACTGCTTCATGGAATCAGGATTATTCGATACAAATATACTGTACTCGTCCACGCCAACCCCAAATTCGCTGATTGGACAGTCCAGCCCGATATAAATTTGGAAGGCTGACATGGCTGGCCGCATCGCCTGCAGTTTAGCGAGGAAGGCACCTCGAAAAGCCTGCTCGCCGACCAAACCAACTGTTTCGTGCGGGCTGATATTGCTGATGACACAGTTCGTCGCCACCGCGCCGATCTTTCTGGCGACCACCCCGGTAATACGACCTTTATCGACGTTGATGCGGGTTGCACCGGAAGAGATGGCAACCTTTCCACCATGCTGGCCAATCACCTCGCAAAAGGCATCGGCCAGTGTTTGCGAGCCCCCCTTGATCGAATACCCGCCGTGAGCAAGATAGTCAAAAAATGGATAGGAAAAATATGAGTAAGCCAGTTTCTTCGGCGGCAAACCATAGTAAGGCCACTGCGCAGCCAGCAGTTCGATCAGGCGCTCGTCGCTAGTGAAGCGGGAAAAGAAATCATGCACCGTATCACTATCGAAACGCAGCAGGCGCGGGTACAGGAAGGGGGTTGCGGCAAAGCGCAGCCAGAATGGCAAGCGCGAATGCACGAAACCGGAAAGCTCCTTGAACATCAATGCCGCTTCCTTGAACATGCGCTCGATATTCGACTTTTCGGCAGGAAAGAGTCCGACCAGAAAGGCTTTGTATTGCTCAACCCCGCCGTGCGGAACGACAATTTCGCCGTCCTTGTTGGCCAGGCGGTAAAGGCTTTTTTGCGGAATGAAGCTCACCTTGTCGGCTACGCCACAGTCTTCCAGGCATTTGTAGGAAGGCGTTCCTGGCGTGATGCCATTTATCGCATGCAGGGCAACATCAAAGGTAAAATCCCCACGCTTGAAGTTACTGGCGTATCCGCCCGGTTTCGCATGTTTTTCGAGCACGAGCACCTTCTTGCCTTGTTGGGCCAGAAGAGAGGCGGAAGCCAGACCACCAAGTCCGCCTCCGACGATTACCGCATCGTAGGATTCACTCATTTCTCAGCCCCCGGGATTTACTTTGCATCATATAAAACGACAATGGCATTAATCTGGCTATCGCCAAGGCAGATATCTGGGCAACAGCCGAAGTCCAGCTCTTCAAGCTGCTACGAGCGCCGCAGGTCTGTAGTACTGTTCGACGACAAAGCGGGCGCTAGCTGAGATGACCCGCTCCATCGGCGGCAGGAAAATGCCGCCCAAGGCGAGCCGCTGATGCGTTTCATCGGGCCGGAAGTCCCGATCATAGGTCAGATAGGTCTGGTAGATGCTGAGCAGGGCCACCAGCGCACCATGAACCTGGCCGCAGGCGGCTTTCTCTTCGAACTCTGCGGCCGACACGTATTCGACAAGCGGCACATCTCCCGGCTCCGAGTATGCACGGATGGTCCCCAGCGCGATGTCCCCGACCTGATGCAGGGGCAGGCTATGCGCCAAACCGGCGGCCAGCAAATGAGTTTTGCCAAGGGCATCGGCTTCGCCGCTGAGGTAGGCGATCCCATCGCAGACGAAATCGATAGGCACCATGTCCGTCCGCACCTCCGGACAACCTGGGAAATAACGAATCTGGGTCTTTTTGTTGCATGCGAGCTTGAGGAACTCCAAAAATCCGAAAAGCTTGCGCACTTTGCCGTCACCAGACAGGCAAATGACTTGGCTCGGCCGATAGATGGTCACGGACATCTCACTGCGGTTCTCTGCGACGAGGCGTTCGGCTTCCAGCTTGGACTGTTCATAGGCATTCGAAAAACCCTGACCACAATCAAGTTCGTGCTCATAAAGCGGGCCACGCCGATCGCCAACCACATAGGCAGTCGAGGCATAATGCAGTTGAAAGTCGCCAGCACGATTTTCATGACAGCGCCGCGAAAAATCGATGATCAGACGCGTTGTATCGACGTTTCCGGCTCGCGATTCGGGGAGGGTGGCACTGAAGCGGACATTGGCCGCAAAATGAAAGACCTTGTCAGTACTGGCACAAAGCTGTTGAGCCTCTCCGTCGTCCAGACCGAACATCGGCAGCCCGACATCGCCACATCGCACCTCAATACGATGAGCATACTGTTTCCAAAGCGCGGGTGCATCAATGGCCGCCATCAACCGTTGCTCAGCATTATCCTGACTGCTGCCACGGACAATAGCCACGACCTTGTGCTCAGGGTAGCGCGAAAGTAGTCGAGGAAGTAGCTCGGAACCAAGTGCGCCGGTTGCGCCGGTAAGGACAATGGTTCTTTTAAATGCCGCATTCTGCATTGGAATATTTCCAGTCAATTTGCCGCCCACAAGCGGCGCAACGAAAGTTTCACGCGATGGCAGAAAACGCCATCGCCAAGCGATTCTTCAGGCAATCAGGCCACCGTCGACCACAAAAGTCTGTCCGGTCACATAGCGACCACCAGCCCCCAGGAGAAACTCAATCATTCGCGAGACATCTTCGACGCTGCCCAGACACCCCAGGGGAACGTTTGAGATCATTTTCTTCTTCTGCGGCTCGGGAATTTTGTCAGTCATTTCGGTTTCGATCAGACCAGGGGCAACGACATTGATCCGGATATTGAAACGCCCCAGTTCCACCGCCAGGGACTTGCTCATGCCGATCAGCGCAGCCTTGCTTGCACCATAATTAGCTTGCCCAGAATTGCCCTTGAGGGCAGTCACGGAGCTGATGTTGACGATGCAGCCGTCCTGATTCTCGATCATTTTCGGAACAAGGGCATGGATAAGGTTATAGGCGGAATCGAGATTCGTGCTGATGACCTCACGCCATTTTTCCTGACTCATCATGAAAATCAATGAATCACGGGTAATGCCAGCATTATTGATGATCGCGTAGGGCGGCGAGAACTCGGCGCACAGAGCATCGCAAAGCTTGCTCACTGCGTCGTCGTCCGACATGTCGCAACGAAATCCCCGGCACCAGCCGCCTTCGCATGCGCACTCCAATGCGAGCGCTATTGCTGCGTCATCTGATGAAAGGTAGGTAAACGCGACGCTGTAGCCTGCATGGGTAAGCCATCGCACAATACCGGCACCGATGCCGCGCGCGCCTCCCGTAACCAACACCCATTTTTTTGTGGTCAATACCGTCTCCTGGAGTACGAGATTTGGGGAGCAATCGGCCATCCGACTCCCCCCTTCGCTAACGCAATGACGAAGCCCTGGCCTCAAGCAACAGCGAACACAATATTGTCCGGCGCCTCTTCGGAGTATTTGGCACGCGAGTATCCCGAAGACTTCATGAGAAAGGCCAGATGCATGTCCTGAATGTCTTTCTCGGTATAAGGATTGCGTTCGCCAAACAACTCGTCCATGACGCGATATTTCTGCCTGGTGACCCGCTTGAGCGGCTCCATCTTGTCGGTTTGCTCCGACAAGAAAAGTGGAAGCATCTTGTTGACCCCTTCGAAATAGGTCTCGTGGACCATCGCGTTGTGATAAAGCAAGCCGCGGTCAAGCGATTGGAGAGCGCTTTGCATATGCCTTTCGTCAGAGCGGAGCAGATCCTTGATCAGCGCGGTCCAGGCAGCGATATGCCGTGCTTCGTCGTTGCGGATATGAGCCAGCGTCGCCTTCAGTTCAGGGTGATGCACACGCGTCGCAACATCTCGATAGAGTTCGGTATTGATAATTTCCGAGAAAAGGTGGGTCAGGATATAGCTGTACAGATTCCAATAGCGACGCTCGTCGTAGCACCACA
This sequence comes from Azonexus sp., assembly GCA_030824535.1. Lineage (GTDB taxonomy): Bacteria > Pseudomonadota > Gammaproteobacteria > Burkholderiales > Rhodocyclaceae > Azonexus. Next base: position 26,561 of record JAVBXO010000079.1, read on the forward strand.
TGTAACGCTCGCCAAATTCACGAACATTGATCTGATCAATGTAGTCCGTCTTTCCGGTCGTCACATAGTGGTGTAGCCCCCCCAGAACGATGCCATGCCGAAGTTCCTCATAGACGATGATGTTGATGTAGGAGTACAGCGGCGTCCAGTCAGCGAGCAACTCCCGCGGATAACCCTCACTCTTCGCCTGGAACAGTAAATCGTACAGTTGGGTTGCGGAGGCCTGGCCGGAGAATTCCCCGTCGCGCAGGCAATCGAGCAGTTTGATGATGTCGCGATCGTATTGATCCAGTTCCGGCAGCCACTCAAAGCTGTAGCGTGCGGCATTCCAGCGATTTTCGTCTGATACGTAGCCAAATTTCACCAGCGTAGTTAGTCCACTCATCTCTATCTCCGAAATCAATGTTTAGGCGGTGACCATGCGATTCTCGACATACGCGCAGAACTCGGCGAGGTTCGTGATCAACCCTGAGGTGAAGTCGTCGAAATTGATTTCGACTGCGTATTTCTTCTTGACCGCTAACTGGAGGGAGACATAGTCGAGACTGTCCAAGCCCAGTTCCGTCAGCGCCGTTTCCGGACGCATGTTTTCCACTTCAAACTCCACCAGATTGCCGATTGCTTCAGTCAAAAACTCAAAAGTGTTGCTCATCATTGGCTCCTTATGCCGGTAGTTACGAAAGACGTCTTTCTAGCCATCAGCCCGATCTGGACAACCTGAACAAGCGTGCCGTTGATCCATACCGGAATATCGATGCTTGTGAACAGGGAATCGTCAGTCAGAACCACATCTGCCTTGACTAACGCATATTCGATACGAGTGATACTCAGCGCCGAGACAGGCCCAAGCATCGACTTGGAAAAACAGTCGTTGTGGTAGGTCTGCATGGTCACTAGCCTGCCGCTGCTGATATCGGCATCACACCCATCGCCGAAATGTTGTTGTAGCTCGCTCTGGAACGCACTTTTGGCGTGATAGCGGATGTAGCGAGAAAACACGAAAGCATCGATGGCGACCCATGCCGCCGATGCTGCGGGAAAGAGGCTCTGAAAAACAGCCAGTTCCGATTCAGCCGTGAGCACATCCACCGACAGGCGCTCAGCGCTACAAAAGTCGACGACAGGAGGAGTGGTAACAGCAAAGGCGCCGGTGATCTTGGCCTCCGAATCATTCTTTGCAGTGAGCTTGAATCGTATGGCACCACTCTGCTGTACCCGCGATTCGATTACATAGGTGTAACGCAGGGGCATGGCTTTGCGCAGCATCGCGTTCCATTTGAACCATTCGCCGCCATGCCAAGCGATATCATGCTGTGCCGCCTTGATGGAGAGCATGGCAAGCATTCCGTGGACGACGACGCCGCCTTGGCCAATGGCTTGATCGGCGACTTCATCATCGAAATGGATCGGGTTGAAATCACCGGAAAACTGAGCCCAGCTTCTTAACGAATCCGACTCGAAACTCAGCACTTGCATGACTCGTCCTTGACGAAGACCAAAGCGCTATTGGCGCCACCAAAGCCATAATTGACGTTCAGGACATGCCGAAGGTCATCACGATAACGGTGTTCGTTGGGGATAAAGTCGAGATCGCACTCCGGGTCCGGGCTGTTGAGATGAATCGTTGCCGGCATGAGTCCAGTCTGGAGGGTCTTGATACTGAAGATTGACTCAATGGCGCCAGCAGCGGCGATCAGATGACCGGTATAGGACTTGGTGCTGGAAATCGGAATCTGCCGGGCAGCTTCGCCCAGTGCGAGTTTCAGCGTATTAGTCTCGTTGAGATCGTTAAGCGGAGTCGAGGTGCCGTGGGCATTGATATAGTCGATTTCCGCAGGCGAAATTCGCGCCTGAGCCAGAGCCCCCTGAATCGAGCGCGTCCGGGCCAGCATGTCTTCCGCTGGCGAGGTAATGTCGCGGGCATCCGAAAAATTCCCGTATCCCGTAATTTCAGCCAGAATATTTGCGCCACGCTCCCTGGCGGATTCCAGATCCTCAAGGCACAGGACTGCTGCCCCTTCCGACAACACAAAGCCGCTCCGGTCGAGACTGAAGGGGCAACAAGCTTTGTCCAGCGATTCCTGTTCTTTGCTCAAGGCCCGCAAGGCATCGACGGTCCACACCGAGAAATCCCGGGTAATGCTCTCCGCACCACCAGCCAGCATGACTTTGGCACGGCCGGAACGAATGATTTCGTAAGCGTCGCCGATGGCAATACTGCCGGTGGCGCAAGCCGCGATTGCCGTGTTCTGGTAGCCCCGCAAGTTCCAGCGAATGGATATGGCCGCCGTGCCGACATTGGGCATAACGAGCAAGTTCGAGAAGGGTGCCGCCATTCCTGTATCGCGGTAATTTGCGGTTTCCAGCGTGGATTCGTCCTGTGCCGCCCAGCCGGTACCAAAAATGACACCGCGCTCAAATGGGTCATAGAAATCACTGAAAATGGAACCAGGACCGAACGCCATGGTCACGGCCTCATCGGCGGCAAGCATTCCAAGTCGCGCGTACTCCGGCAGAAATTTTAGAATGGCCTTGGGAATTTTCTTACTCGACGGTTTGTTGCGCATGAAACCGAAGAACTTGGCGACGACATTGGTACCGACAAACTCTTCCCGCCGATAGCCAACCTGATAGTTGCTGATCGAGTTCCAAATTTCATCCACATTGTTACCAAGGGAACAAACTGCACCGTAGCCGGTTATCGCGACGCGGCGTGGCCCGCTTTTCTGCATACATCAGCTCCATTTAGGCAATGGCCGATATTTCGAAAGAAGCTGATGAAAGCAGATAAACAAGCACACAAGTCGCGAGAACGGACATGTCTTACCTGCCTGCAAGCAGCCGCTTTCGCCCCGTCCATGTGTATTTCAATGACAAAGACCAAACCGAATCACCCCAAAAAGCCTAGTCTTGGCGAAGATTTCCACCTTACATAGGCCCTTCGACTCAGCGGAACAAAAGACAATGTCATTGTAGACCAGGACTGAATAAAATAACAACAGAATAATTATAATTCATTAATTACATAGTCAATAGTCATTGTAATCGCCTATGGAATATTTCAGATCAGCTCACTGTCGTTTCTCTACGGCACTTATCCACCTTGAGAAGGCGAAGCACTGGGGGGCTCGCATAGAGGAATGAAGGCTGGTCAGAGGGTGTTGAGCAACACCCTCGCTGCCGCATAAAAAATCTGCTCAAAATTCGTGAAGAACTCAGTCAAAAACGACTAAAGACTCATTTCCCACTGGAGCCACAGAACTCTCTTCTCTGGCGTATTGGCAAATATCGAATCCCCGGCACCACCCATTTGCCGAAAACCGCCGGAAAATTTTTGGCGGTTTTGCTCATATATCCCCCCCAGCGTTGTGACCAAACCACCATCCCGCAACGCGACCAGCAGTTCGGCATAGGGCTTAAAGCCGTCACCATCGTCATGGGAAACCCGCAAAAGCAGGTTTTCCCGAACCAGATTCGGAGCGGCAAATAGTTGGCTGGACCAGGCGACATTTGCCGCCCCCCACCCGGCCGGCACGCTGCTGGCCATGGCTAGTTGTCCGCGTGTGAGCTGATTCAAACGTCGCCAGTCGGCAGCGCCATAGGCGCTCGCGTCGTAAAAGGCCTCGGAGAGCAAAGACCAGCCATTGCTACCGGTCCATTGCGCACCGGCAACCAGATTTACGCCATTTTTCTGGCTTGATTCAACCAAGGGATTGGCCGTGGAAAACAGAAGAGCCGTATCGAGAAGTGAGTTGCTTATCTTGGTATTGCGGCGCTGATATAACCCGGCAGCGTACAAGGACCATTCGTCTCCGATCACCGTGGTCGCACCACCTCCCAATTCCAGGCGGTGCCTTTGGGATACTCTCGCAACCCCGTGATAATCGTTGTTATCGGAAAAGCCGTACCAACGCAAAGCGACTCCTTCGCAATCGCGGTCGTCGATACCATGGCCCTTGCCCGGGTTATGCCAAACAAGAGTCCAGGCTGACTCAGGAGAAAAATGCTCCAATGCCAGCAAGGGGACGCCAAGCAACGGTGGCGCATTCACCCGTCGGCGGTTTTCCCTTTGTATGATGTCCAAGGGGCGAAAAGCAAACCCGACGCCCCAGGATAATACTTTCCGGCCGATGGACCATCCCAGCCCAGGGAAAAACTCTCCGTCATAATAGAGCTGCGCCGTCTGCCAGCTGGAATCGTCGGACAAACCTTCGGTCTTTTGCCAGCGGGCCAGGCCCTGGGCCGTTAGCCCACCTTCCCGCAGGTAAACTTCAAGGTCTTGACGGGAAGAATATCGACGTTTCTCGACCGTCGGCGGCCCGATGTAATAGGGGCTGGACTTATTTTCTAAATGGGCCTCGGGCGCAACGATGGTCGTGAAATTGATCTCTACCGAAATGGTCGGCAGAGAAACTAAAAGCCCCAAGAAAAACAAAAGGGCTTTGCGCATTACCATCCGGTCAGATTGTTTCTGACCAGGGCAGCAGGGTTATATAGCTCATCCGGGCTCTCTTTGGGCACGATGCTGCGATAGCGGATGACAGTATGTCTTGAGGTTTGAATATCGTCCAAAAGCAGCATCGACATGATTCGCCGCTGACCATCGGTGGTTTTTTCACCATACCAGGCTTCCTTCGCCCGCTTGCCCGAACCAACGAATAGATCCGCCTTGATCGGCATCCGGGATGCTGACTCGACGAAAAGATCCAGCCGTGAATACGTCACCCCCGGTCGGGCCGCATTCAGGTCGAGATGGGTACATCGGCGGCTCTTGCCAGTCCTGGCGAGTTCGGGAAGCAGACTGGGAGGCTCCGGGCAATCGACCTCGCCTACGATAGCTCCCTGGTAGTCCTCGCTCCAGGTCATGTCGGCAATATCGCCGGTCGACGCTTCACCGAGGAGCTTCTGATTCGCTGTAATGCGCAATGGCCGCTGGCTGTCCGGCATCAGCAACCAGAACTGCTCGCCAAGCATCAATACTTTCTGACCAATCTCGGACGGCGACTTCATCAAGACCACTGAGCGGCGCCCAGGCTTGGTGTAGATCGTGTAACTACGCTCCTTGTCCAAAGATCCCTGGCGAAACAATTCCACGTCGACTTCGACCCGCACCGAACCGGCGGGTCGGCGGTATGCATCCGCCTGGCGGAGGATAGCCGTTACATCCTCTGCCGCAAAAGCAGCAAAAGAATCGAACAGGGCGGCCAATGACAGGCCAAAAATAATCCTGCGGCAAGCTTGCGACCGGCTTTCAGACATGACCAAGTGCCTCCACGATGTTTTTACGCGCGGCATTGCGACTGACCGCCCACGCCGCAACAGTACACAAGATAATGATGATCAGATTTGTAATGATAAACAGATTAACCGAGGCGCTCACCAGCAAGGGATAGCCCTCTGACCGTCCCGGCGGCGGAGGCATCTCCAGCCCCAGACTGGGGAGAATGGCGATGACCAGCCAGAGAAGCAGGTTGCCGGCCAGCACACCCACGACGCCAATAAGGAAACCTTCCCGGACGAACTGGGCAACGATTTCTTCAGGATGTGCCCCGAGCGCACGAAGCGTCCCGATCTCGCGTGTTCTTTCCACAACCGCCATCGCCAGCGTGTTGATTACCGAAAAGAGGACCAGAGTCGCGATAATGAAGCCCAATAATCCAAAAATCCGGTTGTAGAGGTTTTTCACGGAGTTGTAATAGAAAGCCTGCTCCCACCATGGCCGGAGGGTTTTACCGACATTGTCCGGACTCAGCGCCTGAATTGTCTCGGATACCCGCTCGATGTCGCCGAGGTAAACCGACAGCGTACTCACGCGATCAGTCATCAGCAGTTTCTGGGCGGCGTCGAGGTCGGTATAGACCAGGCGCTTGTCGAGCTCACTCCACCCGCTAGTAACGATGCCGCTAACTTCAACATCGATCGCATTGATCCCGCCGGTGCTGGCGGTCGTTGTCAGAAGTGTCAGATTGGCGCCTGGTTTAGCGCCCAGGCTACGCGCCAGATCGACCCCCAGAAGGACATAGGGCAGCGCATTTTTTTGGGGTGCGCGTACCTTCCCATCCAAAATACGCAGGAATGGCCCGCGCATTTTGGTTTCAAGTGCGGTATCAGCCCCCGTACCCAGAAAAATAACCGACTTGTCGCCGTTCGATATAAGGCCGGAGAAGGAAACCCTCGGCAGCACCTCCTTGACCTCTGGGAGAGAACGCAACTGCGCGGTAATCACCTTGTCGTCGGCCATACCGAACTGCATCGGTGTTTCTTCTTCCTGCTCGAAAAAAGCTTTCTGGGCGATGGTGATGTGGCCGTATTCGCGTGCGGCGCTGTCGCTAAGCATATCGTAGGTATAAAGGGCAAATCCGCAGGCCACCAGAATGGCCGCGCAACCTACTGCCGCAATCAGAATGGTGACCAGGGAACGCCGCCGGTTGCGTCGAACGTTCTTCCAGGCCAGATGAAAATGGTTCATTGGAGGACTCCATCAGTCATTGAGAGGACTCGATCACAATGAGCCGTCATCCGATCATCATGGGTGGCGATCAGAAAGGTGGTTCCCAGACGTTGACCGAGATCTTTCATCAGATCAACCACCTGCTGGGCGGTTGCCGTATCGAGGTTGGCCGTCGGCTCATCGGCGATCACAAGCACGGGCGCCTTGACCAGTGCCCTGGCGATGGCAACGCGTTGTCGCTGCCCACCCGAGAGCTGATCCGGCGTGCGCTCGCCAAGACCACTAAGGCCGACCTGATCGAGTATCTCCTGTACGCGCTTTTCGCACTCCTTATCGGACAAACCGGCCAGCAACAGCGAATACTCGATGTTGTCGCGCACCGTCATGACGGGAACGAGGTTATAGCTTTGAAAAATAAAGCCGATCCGCTGACGCCGAATCAATGTCCGGCCCCGCTCGTCGAATTGCCGGACAGCCTCTCCCGCCAGCAGATATTCGCCCGAGTCAAAGGTGTCGATCAGTCCGCAAATGTTAAGCAAAGTGCTCTTGCCACTCCCCGAGGGTCCGCGCACGGCCACGAACGCCCCTTGTGGCACCGCCAGGTCTACCCCCTTCAATGCATGAACTTCTTCTGTGCCCATGTGGTACTTCTTGACGATGCTCTTCAAAACAATTGCTGACATATTCATTTTTCGACTTAAAAAGTGTTCACAAGCGCCAGAAATGCATGACGTCTCCTTTTAAGGAAAAACGCCAACTTCTGTCTTACAAGCCTTAAACGTCGGAGCAGCGACTATTATATGCACATAAAATCGCCAATGGAATATCATGATGGCGATATATCGCATTCGGCATGAATACTGTTTTGCCAGGATTTCAGCATTGCCCGGAAGATCAGAAGCCATGGCAAACAGCTGGCATGGCCTATCTTCACCTAATCAGTTCAGGAGAATCCTGTGGGGACACATTTTCGCAAGCACACGGACAAGGATCCGCTTTGTGGTTTTTTTCGGTGGGGCTCCAGGCTTTTTCCGATTACGAATAGCCACATCTGCATCGTCGACGGCCATGTCGCCTTGGGCGTTCTCGAACAAACGCTTTCGAATGTCGTACAGCGCTTCGAGTCATTACGCGACCTTTGGGATGAAAAGGCCATGAATGGTCGTGAAAACGAGATATTCAAGGTCGCCAGCACAACACAAACGATTGCTTTCGATTCGCCCGACTTCCGACGCGAGCTGATGGATTTCGTGGCAAAAAGTACCCCCAAGGGACTGCTGGACTACCCACTCAAACTGCACATCATGCACGCCGAGGACAGAAGCCGAAGCTGCGTGCACCTTGGTATATCGCACGATCTGGCCGACGTAAAAAGCGGCAACATCCTCCTCTCCGCATTGCTGGAGGAATACCAGCGTCTGCTGTCGCCCACTGTCGAAACGAGCCCGCATGAATCAGCTCAGCACCATGACAAGAAGCTGATTCACGCCCATCTTCCACTAGCGCAACTCAAGCCAAATTGGTACGAGGGTGCCGCCCCTCTCCGGCGTCAAGCGCGAGCATATTTGGAGATTGCAAAACGGATGAGCACCCGCCAACGCTCCCGGGTGGTCGCGGCGCCGGTATCCAGGGATATTCACAACGAAGCTGGCGACACGGACGAGCGGAATGATTTTTTCCATCAGACCTTACCGGAAGCGCTGCAAGGCGCCATTCTGGAAGCGGCGAAGCGGCACCACACAACCGTTAACACCTTGTTTTCTGCAGCCCTGGTCCGCTACATCGCCAGCCATCAGGGCAATGCAGATTCGCCTGCGGTCTACACCATGGCAGTCAGCCTGCGAAAACTCCTGGGAGATGCGTATAACGACGCTTTCCGCAGTTTCATGATCGATTGCAGATTGAGAATTCCTCCCGACGCCGACACATCGAAACTGCTACGCAGCATCCAATCTGAAGTAGAAGCGATCAGACAAGGGGGACTGGAACTCGAAGTCGGGCGCATGGAAAATGCTATTCCGCTATTTCGTCAGCCTTTGCCCAAAGCACTGGTGTACTGGATCATGAAACGCACCCAAGGCACCAATATCCTGTATTCCAACCCTGGCGTCGTTGAAGAAAACCTCGACAACTTCGGCTCGGATAGCCTCCCCATCCGAGAGGTCGCCATTTTCGGCTGCCTGGTCCACCCCTACGATCTGATGTTCCTGACCCCCATGGTCAGCGGGCGCCTGCAACTCACCGTCGTCTATCGCCGCAAGGTATTTCAGGACATCCAGCAGCAATTTGTCAGCCCCTTCCTGCGAGAGCTCGACGGAATACTTGCATAGCATTTCACTGAGGCGACCCATAAGGCATTACTGCCAGGATGCACCGGGCCAAGCCTATACGTACTGACAAAAACGGCGCGGATTCCTCTGCGCCGTTTTTCATTTTTGCCCGATTTTCCCGGTCGACCGTAAATTTTCCGACGACTCAATCGCCGATGGATATATCACCGCCCGGAAGCGTGACTGCAGGCTGTACTGCCCTCCGTGCATATCCACCCGTATCAATGGCGCAATCCGGCTCGCCGGTTACAACAACACTGAGCGTTCCTTCCAAAAGGACGGGCGTAACGAGCGCAGCACGGCGGCGCAGACTGTGGCCGCCGAGATAGATGCAGAGGCCTGCAACGAGTTCGCCATCGCGACAGAGCAGGTGCTCGCCAAGTTGGGGATAGGTGTGGCCGACAGCTTCAAGAATATCGCCAACCGTTTCACCGCTGGCCATGACTTCTTCGTGACCATCGGTGTAGGCGCGTAGCGTCGGAGGAATGTGTACCGACACCACCGGAAATTCGCTCATCAACATGATTCGTCTCCCTTTTTGCGGTATACGTTGGACAACAGGCAAAAAAGAAGTTCGAAAAAACGGGAGGCCGTAGCCTCCCGTTGATGCTTACGCGGCGAAGTAGGGATCAGGCCTTTTTCTGGGAATCCAGACGGAACTTGACGTAAGAACCCGGTGCCGTTTCGAGAACCTTGAGTGCGCCATCTTCGGCATTGCGTGCCGGCACCTTGGCCGATCCACCCGGCAGGCTGGTGACCCACTGGTGCCAGTGCGTCCACCACGAACCGGCGTTCTGCGTTGCACCAGCCAGAAAGTCTTCCGGGCTTTCCGGCAGATTGCCGTCGGTCGCGTCATTGGTCCAGAAGCCATACTTGTTGGCTGCCGGCGGATTGACGATGCCGGCGATGTGGCCGGAGCCACCGAGCACGAACTTGGTGTTGCCGGACGGCAGGCGAGCGCCCATGTAGGTGCTCTTCCACGGGGCGATGTGGTCTTCGATCGTCGAGATGAAGTAGCACGGGGTCTTGACCTTGGAGATGTCGATCTTGACGCCGCCCAGGGTAATACCGCCCGGTTCCTTGAGCAGGTTGGCCAGGTACATGTTGCGCAGGTAGAAGCTGTGCATCGCGGCCGGCATGCGCGTGGAGTCGGAGTTCCAGTACAGCAGGTCGAACGGGAACGGATCCTTGCCCATCAGGTAGTTGTTGACCACGAAGGACCAGATCAGGTCATTGGCGCGCAGCATGTTGAAGGTGCCGGCCATTTCCGAACCTTCGAGGAAACCGCGTTCGGCCATCTTCTTTTCCAGACCGGCGACCGCGCCTTCATCGAGGAAGATGCCCAGTTCGCCCGGCTCGGAGAAATCGAGCATGGTCGTGAAGAAAGTCGCGGAATTGGCGCGCTTGTCCTTCTTGGCCGCCATGTAGGCCAGCGTGGTCATGGTCAGCGTGCCGCCCAGGCAGTAGCCGGCCAGGTTGACGCTGTCTTCGCCGGTGTGGGCACAGACCTGGTTGATGGCTTCCAGCGAGCCTTCGAGCAGGTAGTTCTCGAAGGACTTGGCGGCCAGCTTCTCGTCCGGGTTGATCCAGGACATGATGAAGGTCGTATGGCCCTGGCTGGTTGCCCAGTTGACCAACGAATTCTTCTCGCGCAGGTCGAGGATGTAGTACTTGTTGATCCACGGCGGAACGATCAGGAAGGGCTTCTTGTACTGGTCCGGGGTCTTCGGATCGTACTGGATCAGCTGGAACAGTTCGTTCTGGAAGACCACCTTGCCCGGCGTCGTGGCAACGTTCTTGCCCATTTCGAAGGCGGCGGTGTCGGTCATGCGGATGCGCAGCTGACCATCGCCGGCTTCAACGTCGTGCAGCAGGTTGTTCAGACCCTTGATCAGGTTCTGGCCGTGCGACTTGACGGTTTCGCGGAAGACTTCCGGATTGGTCAGCGCGAAGTTCGACGGCGACATCGCATCGACGTACTGGCGGGTGAAGAAGTTGACCTTTTGCTGGGTCGACTCGTCCAGACCTTCGGTGGTGCTGACGGTGTCATGAATGTGACGGGCAGCGATGAGGTAGGACTGCTTGACGAAGTCGAACAGGAAATGCTGTTCCCACTCTTCGTCCTTGAAGCGGTTGTCACCCTTCTTCGGAGCGGCAACCGGGGCAGCGCCAGGCATGCCCATCATCTTCATCATGGAACCCTGCCACAACGAGAAGTAATCCCACATCATGTTCATCTGGGTCTGAGCCAGCTTGTAGGGATTGGCCATCAGGCGGGCGGACAGGTCCATGAAGGCCTTGGCCACGCCCAGCTCGTCAGCCGGCGCTTCAACGCCGTCCTTGGCCTTCTTTTCCATGTACTGGGTAATGATGCGCGAAGCGCGCTGGGCAACTTCGGCATAGGTCTTGGCCATTTCGGCCGGATTGGGCAGGTTCAGGCCCGGGTCTTGTTTTTGCTGCGACATACGTGAGACTCCCTCTGTCAGTGCGCGGCGGACGCTGGTAGCGTCCGTGAAAAACGAATTACCCCGTCGGCGTCGATGCTGCGCGACAACCGACCAGCTTGTTCAAGGTAGTTCAGATGAGCTATCGCTTCGCCCATCGCGAACATGGTTTGGTGTGTATCCAATTGCCGGTTGAACAAAACTTCGAGCAATCCGGCAGCGCTCTGTGGCGCTTGTTCACAGCTATTCTCCAGAGCCTGCAATCGTTCTTCATGGTGCGCGTGCAAATCCGCCACTCGCGGCTGAATACCGGTGAATGGCAGACCGTGCGACGGCAGCACCAGGGCTTTTTCGGGAAGTTTCCGCGCCATGTCATCCAGCGATTCCAGAAACCAGCGCAAGGCATCGGCGTCGGGTGTCGCCGCGAAGACACTGATATTGGTGGAAATTCTCGGTAAAAGCATGTCTCCGGAAATTAACACGTCGAGTTCCGGACAGTAAAGCGCCATATGTTCCGGCGAATGACCGTGGCCGATGATTATCTGCCAGTTGTGACCGTTGACCGCCAGAACATCGCCGGCCTTGAGGCGCTGGTAATACTCTGGCAAGGCCGGCACCGCCTTGCGATAGCCCGAACCGCGCTGCTCGAATTTGGCCAGCCGCTTGGCATCGAGCCCATGCTGACGGAACTGTTCGGTCATGAAGCGCGCGCCATGGCCGCCTACTTCGTTCCACACCACATGCGCTGTCAGAAACTCGCCGCTGGTCATCAGCAGCGGCGCGCCAGTTTGCTCCATCAGCCAGCTGGCGAGGCCGAGATGGTCAGGATGAAAATGCGTGACAACGATGCGCGTTACCGGACCATCGAGCTTTTCCAGGATCTGCTGCCAGCTCGCCCGCACGCCATCGTCGGGGAAGCCGGTATCGACAATCACCCAGCCGGCGCCATCACGCAGCAACCAGAGATTGATGTGATTGAGCTGAAAAGGCAGCGGCATGCGCAGCCAGAAAATGCCCGGCGCGACTTCGATGAGCTCCCCACCCGCCGGCGGATGGGGAAAAGGGTAATGCAGGGACATGACTGTTCTCTGGGCTTTTATTTTGTTGGGGTCAGGCAAGTTACCATACGCTGCCGGATTGAAAAAAGCCCCCGCATCTGATTAACTTGGCCGCACTTGAGGAGACTACATTGAGCCAGCCGGCCACGATTTTCGCCATTTCCGACCTGGCGCGGGAATTCGGCATCACCCCGCGCACCATCCGTTTCTGGGAAGACCAGGGCATCCTCGCGCCCGAACGCGAAGGCAGCAAACGCATCTTCACCCGCCGCGACCGCGCCCGCCTGAAAATGGCCCTGCGCGGCAAGCGCCTGGGGCTTAGCCTGGCCGAGATCAAGGACCTGATCGGCATGTACAACTCGACCGAAGATGAAACGCCGCAATTGGTCAAATGTTTGAGCGTGATGTCCAAAAGACGCGAGGCGCTGGAACAGCAGCGCGAAGACATTGAGGCAGTACTCGCCGAGATTGGACAATTCGAAGCCCTGTGCCGAGAGGAATTGCTGCGACGCCGCAACGTTCAAGACCAGAACTCATGACGTACGTCCTTTGCGCAACCACTTCAACAGCGTTGTGTACAGTAGTTCAGGAACCACGGGTTTAGCTACAAAATCGTTCATCCCGGCATCGGCGCAACAACGCCTGTCCTCGTCGAAGGCATTGGCCGTCATGGCCACAATAGGCAGCTTCTCACACCCCGGCAGCCGGCGAATCTGACGGCTGGCCTCCAGACCGTCCATTCTGGGCATCTGCATGTCCATCAGTATCAGGGCATACGCCCTTTCCCTCGCCATCTCCACGGCAAGCAGACCATTTTCGGCGACATCGATCAGCAGGCCCGTTCCTTCGAGCAGTTCGGTGGTCACCAGGACGTTAATCGCTTCATCTTCTGCGAGCAAAATGCGTTGCCCGCAATACTCCTGGGCCAATATCCTCTCCGACATTTCCTCCGGCATTTTTTCAAGCGCCGGAATGAAATCCCCGGTGCTCTTTTTGAGCCAGGCGGTGAACCAGAAAGTACTACCAACCGCCGGAATACTGCTGACACCCACCTCGCCCCCCATCAATTCTGCCAAGTGCCTGGTAATTGCCAGGCCCAGCCCGGTTCCACCAAACTGTCGCGTCGTTGAGCTATCCGCCTGCTCGAAGGCAACGAACAACCTGCCGATCTGCTCCTGGCTCAAGCCGATTCCCATATCCTTGACCGCAAAACGCAGCTGCACCGCATGATCGTTTTCCGCTAGCAGGCTGATGCTGATGGTAATCGTCCCTTGCTCGGTGAATTTGACGGCATTGTTGGAATAGTTGATCAGCGCCTGCGTCAGGCGGGTCTGGTCGCCCACGAGGCGATGCGGCAAGCCCCCGGCATCCATGATCAAGCTCAGCCCCTTGGCTTTCACGGCAGGAGAAAGGAAGGCCAGGATGTTCGCCAGCAGCTCATCGACCGAAAATTCGGCTTCTTCCAGATCGAGTTTACCGGCCTCTATCTTCGACAAGTCGAGAACGTCGTTGATGATGCTCAGCAAGTGCTTCCCTGCCATGTCGATCCGATCAAGTTGCTCGCCCTGTTTGGCACTCGTTCCACCGCGCCTGATCAAATGCGCCATGCCAAGGATGGCGTTCATCGGCGTCCTGATCTCGTGGCTCATGTTGGCCAAAAAGGCACTTTTAGCCTGGGCGGCACTTTCTGCTTTCAACTTGGCGACTTGCAATTCGGCGGTGCGGCGCGCCACCAGATCCTCCAGGTAGTGCTTGTACTGATCCAGTTCGGCATCCAGTCGTTTTCTTTCGCTAATGACATCGAAGACAGCGACGAAATGTTCCGCTTCCGGGCGGTAAACCGTGAGCCAGAACCACTGCCCGAGGGTTTCAAGGTAAAACTCGAAGGACTCCGGCTGTCCGGAACGTACGACCCGGTCGTACATTTCAAATAAGCCCGGATCGCGCTCGAGAATACCGGGAAGCACTTCGCTAACCCGGCGCCCCTGCACATTACTCAAGCCGGTCTGTTTTGCGAAAGCCTGATTAACCGAAAGATAGATGAAATCGACAGGCCGCCCATCCGCATACAGCATGCGGCAATAAGCAAAACCGTTGAGCATGTTGTCGAACAGCGAGCGGTAGGTTTCCTCGCTGCGGCGCAAATCCGACTGGCGTATATCAAGGTGCCGCGTCAGTCGATTGAAACTGGCCAACAAGCGATGGATTTCAGCATCCCCCTGTTCGTCAAGCTGCCTGATCGGCACCTGCCCGCTCGACATGGCATCCAGTTGCTGGCTGGCTAGTATCAATGGCGCGAGTAAGCGGCGGGTCACCCAGCCGATCACCAACAAAGCCAAAACAGTCGCTGCCAGCGCCGCCCCCACAAGCGCATCCCGAAAATGCTCGAGCGGCTGAAAGATGACCCGGGTCGGTATTCCTTGCAGGACAACCCAGCCGGTCGTCGCCACGCGAGTCGCCGAATAGAGCTTTTCTATCCCCTGTGAATTTTTTGAGATGATCGAACCGGTAAAGCCGCTACGCAGGCGATCGATGATGTCACTTTCGGAAATCTGGGGCAGCGCGGTCATGACCCGCGCCTTGTCGGAGCTGGCAATAATCATTTGATCGCGCAGCGAGATCACATACAACTCGGCCTTGCCCAGCAAATTCTGGTCAGTTGCCAGCCCCATGAAATCAGGGGCCGTCAAATCCACAATACCGGTCACGACCGCCAGGACTTCTCCGCTGGACCCCAGCACTGGCGCACTCATCGTCAGCACCGGGCGTTTCAAGGCCCGACCCATGATGGGTTTGTCAAAATATGGCTGACGGGTCTCGACCGCCTGCCGAAAATAATCGCGATCCCCGTAGTAAGTACCGCGCCGCCCGGGAACCACGGGGTAATCGGCGAGACTGCGACCATCCATGCCGATGATCGCGCTTCCCCCCGAAAACTCCTGGTTGAGCACATAGCGTTCTTCGAGAAAGCGCTGAAGACAAGGCGCATCCCGCAAACACGCGGGATCGAGTTTTGCTGCATTGCTGACCAGGCCATCACGTTTGGCGAGCAACTTTGCCTCCAACTCGGCCGCCATGTACTGCACATTGGCGTGTTGCCGCTCCATGAGCATGGTCTCAAGGTTTGCCCGCTGGCTGCCGAGAGCAAAATAGGTCAAGCCCCAAATGAAGACCAGCACCAACGCCAGCGTGACCAGGGTCAGCTTGAATTGCAGCGAATGCCGCCACGGACAAGGCCAGGCAAAAGCCCACGCGCTTTCCCCATGAGCCGAAGAGGAATTGCCAGCCGCCTGCACAACACTTGCGTTGGTGCGCTCTTTCTCTAGCCCAAGCATCCGGTTCCCTTGATTTGGTAAAAGTACGCTTTGCGTGAGGCTGTTCCGGAAAGACAAAAACTGCCTTCATTCCCCCGGTTTTCCTGAATAGGAAATGCAGAAATTTCAGTAAACGGGGATTTTGAAAAACATCATAAACCGATTTCAAGTTTGTGCGGAACACGCCCCCCAGCTCCGCCAATGATGGGAAAGTATGGATAAATACCGCCATCTGGACATCATTTCCGGCAGATCTCCGAAAAATATTCGGGCAAATCGCAAAAATTCCCCGCCCACTAGTTGACGTTAACGTAAACGTCAATACAATCCGGACTCAGGAACAATTCACTCTGGAATAAGCCCCCCCATGAGCCTCCACGCCCACGACCCTGATTTCGCTGAACGCGTTCGCGCCAGCTTCGCCAAGCAGCACGCGATGGCGCTGATTCACGCGACGCTGCCGGTGGTGGAAGCCGGCCTGACCGAAATCCACCTGCCGCATTGGGAAGGCGTCGAGCAGCAACATGGTTTCGTGCATGGTGGCGTGGTCGGGATGATTGCCGATTCGGCAGCCGGCTATGCGGCGATGACCCTGGTTTCGGCCTCGGCGTCGGTGTTGACCGTGGAATACAAGATGAACCTCGTCGCCCCGGCTGACGGCGAAAAGCTGATCGCCCGCGGCAAGGTCGTCCGTCCCGGCCGCACGCTGGTCGTCACCCAGGCCGAGGTTTATGCCGTCAAGCACGGCAAGGAAACCCTGTGCGCGCTGATGCAACAGACGATCATGGTGATGCAGGGGAAGGCGGAAAAGTAGGATCGAGTTGCCTAGGAGTTAGAGCTGCTAGGAAACCCAGCTCTAACTCCTAGGCAACCAGGCAACTAATAACTAACAGGAGACAAACATGAACACTCCCAGCCTCGACTTTGGCCTTGGTGAAGATATCAACCTGCTGCGCGATGCGGTGAAGGCGTTTGCCGATGCCGAGATTGCGCCGCGCGCGGCCGAGATTGACCGCGTGAACGAATTCCCCGCCGACTTGTGGAAGAAGTTCGGCGACATGGGCCTGCTTGGCATGACTGCTGGCGAGGAGTACGGTGGCACCGGGCTAGGTTATCTGGCGCATATCGTCGCGCTGGAGGAAATTTCCCGTGCGTCGGCGTCGGTCGGCCTCTCCTACGGTGCACACTCGAATTTGTGCGTAAACCAGATTCGTCGCAACGGCACCGAGGCACAGCGGCAGAAGTACCTGCCCAAACTGATTTCCGGCGAACACGTTGGCGCGCTGGCGATGTCCGAGCCGAACGCTGGTTCCGACGTCGTGTCGATGAAGTTGAAGGCCGAGAAAAAGGGTGACCGCTATGTGCTCAACGGCGCCAAGATGTGGATCACCAATGGCGGCGATGCCGACACCCTGGTCGTTTACGCCAAGACCGATCCGGCTGCCGGCGCCAAGGGCATGACCGCCTTCATCGTCGAAAAGGGTTTCAAGGGTTTCACCCACGGCACCCACCTCGACAAGCTGGGCATGCGCGGCTCCAACACCTATCCACTGTTCTTCGACGATTGCGAAGTGCCGGAAGAAAATGTGCTCGGCGGTGTTGGCAACGGCACCAAGGTGCTGATGTCCGGCCTCGATTACGAACGCGCCGTGCTCTGCGGCGGCCCGCTCGGCATCATGGCTGCCTGCATGGACGTCGTCGTGCCCTACCTCCACGAGCGCAAGCAGTTCGGTCAGGCCATCGGCGAATTCCAGTTGATGCAGGGCAAGGTCGCCGATCTCTATTCGACCTGGCAAGCCACCCGCGCCTATGTTTATGCCGTCGGCCGCGCTTGCGATGCCACCGACCACTCGCGCACTTTGCGCAAGGATGCCGCGGGCGCCATTCTTTATTCTGCGGAAAAGGCGACCTGGATGGCCGGCGAGGCGATCCAGACACTGGGCGGCGTGGGCTATACCAACGAATACCCGGCCGGCCGCCTGTGGCGCGATGCCAAGCTCTACGAAATCGGTGCCGGCACCAGCGAGATTCGCCGCATGTTGATCGGCCGCGAGCTGATGGCCGAGACCCGCTGAGATGCTGCGCCGCAACATGGGTAGAATGCCGCTCAGTCGCGAGCCTCTCGCGACAACCGACTAAACGCTCCCTGCCGCCCCCGGCCGGGGGCGCTGATCAAGGAGCCATCAACCATGACGCTTACCCTTCGCACCCTCACTGCCAACGACACCGCCGCCCTGGAAGAGGTTCGCCAGTTCTTCCGCAATTACGCAGCCTGGCTCGGCGTCGATCTGTCTTACCAGAACTTTGACCAGGAAATGGCCTCCTTGCCGGGCGCCTATGCCGAACCGCAGGGCCGCCTGTTCTTCGCCGAAGTCGATGGTCAGGCAGCCGGCTGTGTCGGCGTCCGGCCGCTGCCGGAGAGCGACGGCGTCTGCGAAATGAAGCGCCTTTACGTTGCCCCGGAACAGCGCGGTCACGGCGTTGGCGCAGCCCTGGCGCTGGTGGCGATCAAGGCAGCCAAGGAAATCGGCTACCGCAAGCTGATGATCGACACCCTGCCCAACATGCGCATGGCCGTGAAGCTTTACCGCGAACTTGGCTTCACTGAGGCACCGGCCTATTACCAGACGCCGATCGAAGGCACGATGTTCCTCGCCCTCGACCTGGAAAACTGGTCGGAAGAAGAAGTGCGCAGCGAAAACCTCTCACATCTCTTCGACTTCAACCGTGCCTGGGCGCGCAAGATGCGCGAAGTCGATGCCGACTATTTCAACCGCCTGGCCAAACTGCAGACGCCGGAACTCTTGTGGATAGGTTGCTCGGACTCCCGCGTCCCGGCCAATGAAATCGTCGGCCTGCTGCCGGGCGAGGTCTTCGTCCACCGCAACGTTGCCAACCTGGTGCTGCACACCGACCTCAACTGCCTGTCGGTGATCCAGTACGCCGTCGATGTGCTGAAGGTGAAGCACATCATGGTTGTCGGCCACTACGGTTGCGGTGGCGTCCTCGCGGCGCTGAACCGGACTCGCGTCGGCATCGTCGATTTCTGGCTGGACAACGTCCAGCAGGTGCATAACAAGCATCTGGCAACGGTCGACGCCCTGCCGGTGGCAGAACGTCACGACCGCCTGTGCGAACTCAACGTCCTCGAGCAGGTGATGAGCCTGTGCAATACCCCGGTGGTCAAGGACGCCTGGGCCCGCCAGCAGGATCTGACCATTCATGGCTGGATCTACGGCCTCAAGGATGGCCTGATGCACGACCTGGGCATCACCATCGACTGTCCGCAAGCTATCCCGGGACGCTACGATGCAGCCATCAAGGCACTGGAGGCCTGAGCATGCACGAAAGCAGCAAAGCCCTCGCCCGTCGCCTGCATGACAGTCGTTTTGCCACCCGTTATTTCATGGGCCATGGCATCGATATCGGGGCCGGACGCGACTCGCTCGGCAACCAGCGCCCCTTTTTCCCCGGCCTGGCCAGTTGCAAGGCCTGGGACCTGCCCGATGGCGATGCCCAGCTGCTGGCCACCGTCGCCGATGCCAGCCTCGACTGGGTGCATTCCAGCCACTGCCTCGAACACATGCGTGACCCACGCGAAGCGCTCGCCAACTGGCTGCGCGTACTCAAGCCGGGCGGCCATCTGATCGTCCTGGTACCGGATGAAGACCTCTACGAACAGGGCATCTTCCCTTCGACCTTCAATAGCGACCACAAATGGACATTCACCACCAGCAAGCACAGCAGCTGGTCACCCAGATCGGTCAATCTCTGCGAGCTGCTCGCCGGGTTTGCCCCAGTCGCCCACCTGCTCAAGCTCGAAACCCTGGATGCCACTTTTGTCTATAGCGCTCAACGCTTTGACCAGACGCTGACCCCGGTCGGCGAATGCGCCATTGAATTCGTCATGCGCAAGTGGCTCCCGCAGGAACTCGAACGTAAAGGACGCCTGCCCGTGCCAGGCAAAGACTGAGACTGGCACGGTCTCCTGCAGGCAGCGCCAGTTTCGGCCGGACACCGGATCTTGCGATCACGCGAAGGCACGCTTAACAACGCATCAAATCATCAAATAATTCCCAGGAGACAAAGATGAACAACAACCCCATCGATTTCTGGTTCGACTTTTCCAGTCCCTACGGCTACCTGATGAGCGAAAAAATTGACGCCGTCGCTGCCAAATATGGCCGCAAGGTGCGCTGGCATCCAGTCCTGCTCGGCATCATTTTCCAGGCCACCGGCTCACGCCCGCCGGCCGATGGCATCAGCAGCAAGGGCAAGTACATGCTCGCCGATTTCCACCGCTCGGCCCGCTTCATGAACATTCCCTACAACCCGCCCAGCCGCTTCCCGCTGCCAACGCAAAACGCCGCCCGCGCCTACTACTGGCTGCACGGCCAGGATTGCGCGCTGGCCCGGCAGTTTGCCCACGCCGTCTATCGCGCCTTCTTTGTCGCCGACCGCGACATTTCTTCGCCCGAGGTCGTTCTTGAAATTGCCGTGCAAATCGGGGTCGACCGCAGCAGCCTGGAAACGGCGCTGCAAAGCCCGGAAATGAAGGCGCGGCTCAAGGACGAATGCGCGCAGGCGCTGGCCATTGGCGTTTTCGGTTCGCCGCATGTCGTCATCGATGGCGAAGCCTTCTTCGGCGCCGACCGCCTGCCGCAAATCGAACACTGGCTGGCCAGCGGCGGCTTCTGAAATGTCCCGAGCGATGCGTCTGCGCCTGATCATCTGGGGAACGCTGTTTGCGCTGGCCGCCTGGGGCTTCGGCTTCGAGCCGGGCTGGCTGCAGCAGCGCGAACTGACGCTGGCGTCGCCGAACTGGCGCGGCCAGCCGCTGACCATCGCTGTCGCCGCCGACCTGCACGTCGGGGCGCCGCATGCCGGGCTGGCGATGTTGCGCCGCGTCGTTGCCGGCATTAATGCCGCTCAACCCGACCTGATCCTGCTGCCGGGTGATTTCATTCATCACGACAAGTTCAGCGACATGATTGATCCCGAGACGATTGCCGCAGAACTCGCGCAACTCAAGGCGCCGCTCGGCGTCTTTGCGACGCTGGGCAATCATGACTGGTGGTTCGGCGACGAGCGCGTGCGGCTAGCCCTAGAAAAGCGCGGCATCAAGGTACTGGAAAATGCCGCTGTCAGCCTGTCGACCGCAGCAGGCCCGCTATGGCTGGCCGGCATCGGTGATGACATGACCGGCAACGCCGATCCGGCTCGGGCTTTTGCCCAAGTACCAGCTGCGGCCCGGCTGATCGTCATGATGCACGACCCGGCCAATGCGCCGGACCTGCCCCGTCAGACGGCGGTCGCTTTCGCCGGGCACACGCACGGCGGCCAGGTCCGCCTGCCTTTCTTTGGCGCGCTGATTACCCCCGGCCGCTCGCCGCTACGCCATGCCCTGGGCTGGATTCCCGACGTCCCGGCGCCGACCTACGTAACTGCCGGCGTCGGCACCAGCATCCTGCCCGTCCGCTTCAACTGTCCGCCCGAATTTGTCGTGCTGCATCTGCGCAGCCAGGAAAAAATATGAAACGAATCTGCGTCTTCTGCGGCTCGAACGCCGGCACCAATCCGCTGTACCGCGCCGAAGCTGAAAAACTCGGCCGCCTGCTCGCCGCGCGTGGCATCGAACTGGTCTATGGCGCCGGCAACGTCGGCCTCATGGGCGCGGTCGCCGATGCCTGCCTGGAAGCCGGCGGCAAGGTCATCGGCATCATTCCCGAAGCCCTGGTCGGCAAGGAAGTCGCCGGCCGCCATGTCGATCATCGCGAACTGACGCAACTCGAAATCGTCGATTCGATGCACACCCGCAAAGCGCGCATGGCCGAACTCTCCGACGGCTTCATCGCCCTACCCGGCGGCTTCGGCACCTTCGAGGAATTCTGCGAAATCCTGACCTGGGGCCAGCTCGGGTTTCACGTGAAACCGATGGGCCTGCTCAATGTGAACGGTTTCTACGACCCGCTGCTGGCGATGTTCGACCGCGCCGTCGCCGACGGCTTCCTGCGCGCCCAGAACCGGGCAATGGCACTGGCCGACACCGACATCGAAGGGCTGTTGGCGCAGATGGAAAACTATCGCGCCGAACCGGTGAGTAAGTGGTTGAAGGAAGAGAAAGAACTGTGATGTGAGGATCGAGTTGCCTAGGGAGCTTGAGCTGGTAGTCAAACCCGATCTAGCTCCCAGGCAACTAGGCAACTAATAACCAGGAAGAGACATGACAATACTAAAAACTCAACTCAATCTGCGTTCGGCGGATTTTCAGGCGAATGTGGCGGCGATGGAGAAGGTCGTTGCCGATCTGCATGAGAAGGTCGACAAAATTGCCCTCGGCGGCCCGGAGGCGGCGCGGCAGAAGCATCTGGCGCGCGGTAAATTGCTGCCGCGCGAGCGGGTCAATGGCCTGCTCGACCCCGGCACGCCCTTCCTCGAAATCGGTCAGTTCGCGGCTTATGGCATGTATGGCGGCGACGTTCCCGCCGCATCAGTCATCGCCGGCATCGGCCGCGTGCAGGGCGTCGAGTGCATGGTCGTCGCCAACGACGCCACGGTCAAAGGCGGCACCTATTACCCCTTGACCGTCAAAAAGCACCTGCGCGCCCAGGAAATCGCGCTGGAAAACCGCCTGCCCTGC
The DNA here is from genome assembly GCA_030824535.1 of Azonexus sp. GTDB lineage: Bacteria > Pseudomonadota > Gammaproteobacteria > Burkholderiales > Rhodocyclaceae > Azonexus. Next base: position 48,798 of record JAVBXO010000079.1, read on the forward strand.
GTTTATCTGGTCGATTCCGGCGGCGCTTTCCTGCCCATGCAGGATGAGGTTTTCCCGGACAAGGAGCACTTCGGCCGCATCTTCTTCAACCAGGCCAACCTGTCGGCCAAGGGCATCCCGCAGATTGCGGCGGTGATGGGCTCATGTACCGCCGGCGGCGCGTATGTGCCGGCGATGTGCGACGAGTCGATCATCGTCAAGAACCAGGGCACGATCTTCCTCGGCGGCCCGCCGCTGGTGAAGGCGGCGACCGGCGAAGTCGTCACGGCGGAAGACCTCGGCGGCGCGGATGTGCATACGCGCATCTCGGGCGTCGCCGATCATCTCGCCGAAAACGACGCGCATGCGCTGGCGATTGCCCGGCGCATCGTCAAGGATCTGAACTGGAAAAAGGCCCCGCCGGTGACCTTGACCGCCCCCGTCGAACCGCTCTACGCCACTGAAGAGCTGTACGGCGTGATTCCGAGCGATGCCAAGAAGCCTTTCGACGTCCGTGAAATCATCGCCCGCCTCGTCGATGGCTCGGATTTCGACGAATTCAAGGCGCGCTACGGCAACACCCTGGTTTGCGGCTTCGCGCGGATTTATGGCTACCCGGTCGGGATCGTCGCCAATAACGGCATCCTGTTCAGCGAATCGGCGCAAAAAGGCGCGCATTTCATCGAACTCTGCGCCCAGCGCGGCATCCCGCTGGTCTTTTTGCAGAACATCACCGGCTTCATGGTCGGCAAGAAATACGAAAACGGCGGCATCGCGCGCGACGGCGCCAAGATGGTCACCGCCGTCGCCACCGCCAAGGTGCCGAAATTCACCGTCGTCATCGGCGGCAGCTTTGGTGCCGGCAACTACGGCATGTGCGGCCGCGCCTACAGCCCACGCTTCCTGTGGATGTGGCCGAACTCGCGCATCTCGGTGATGGGCGGCGAACAGGCGGCGGGCGTGCTGGCGACGGTCAAGCGCGACGGCCTCGAAGCCGCGGGCAAGACCTGGTCGGCCGAAGAAGAAGCCGCCTTCAAGACCCCGATCCGCGAGCAATACGAAACGCAAGGCCATCCCTACTACGCCTCGGCGCGCCTGTGGGACGACGGCATCATCGACCCGGCCGATACGCGGCGAGTGCTGGGATTGGGGCTGTCGGCAGCGATGAATGCGCCGGCGGAAGAGACGAAGTTTGGTGTGTTCCGGATGTAATCCGATGCACCTGAATTCTTGCGGTCGACTGTTGGACGAGGTGGGAATTGCTATTTTTGGTAGCGGCCCCTGCTCGGGCGTTAGAAGTGTTTTACCGCTGCTTTCCGCCCTGAGGGGCGTCTCACTTTCTTTTGCTTCGCCAAAAGAAAGTAAGCAAAGAAAAGGCGACCCCTCCTCGGCGCCGGGCTACGCCCGGTCCCTTGCGCTACTCGTCGAGCCGGGCGGCTGCGGAACTCGGCCCTTCGGGCCTCAAACAGTCCTCGCCGAAGGCCCCCGGCCCGCCTGCGTTGCTCAGCGCCTCGCAAGGGGGCCCCGGAAAAGCGTCTCGGTGCAAACGCCCTGCCTGACGGTTTTTGCCGCATTTTTACGGTCGACCGCAAAAATGCGGCGTTTTCCCCCTCCCCCTTCAAGGGGGAGGCTGGGTGGGGGATGGGTTTCCGTTGCACAGGAGAAACCCATCCCCACCCTAGCCCTCCCCTTGAAAGGGAGGGAATTAACCCCCCGAGCACAAACACTTGTCCGCCTTGAAGAAACACACTCTGCGCCCGGACGCCTTTCGGGGCCCCTCGGCAGGTGCCGAGCAACGCAGAAACTGGCGGAAAAAGGGCGAGGACTGTCTGAGGCCCGCAGGGCCGAGTTCCGCAGCCCCCGCCAGTTTCGAGTAGCGCAGGGAACCGGGCGCAGCCCGGCACCGTACGGGGGTCGCCTTCTTTTTGCTTACTTTTTCTTGGCGAAACAAGAAAAAGTAAGGCGCGCCGCAAGCGCGAAACCGATGCCAGCACAAGGCCGCTGTCCGCAACAAATCTAACCCCCAGACAAAAACAACATCAGGAGACAAAATGCCCTTCCAAGCCCTGGAAATCGAACTAAAAGACCAGATCGCGACGATCTGGATGAACCGCCCGGAGCTCCACAATGCCTTCGATGAAACCCTGATCGCCGAGTTGACCGCCGCTTTCATCGCCCTCGACGAAGACAAGGACGTCCGCGTCGTCGTCCTCGCTGGCCGGGGCAAGAGTTTTTCCGCCGGCGCCGACCTGAACTGGATGAAGCGTGCGGCCAACAACGGGCTCGACGACAACCTCAGCGACGCCCGTGCGCTGGCCAAAATGCTGCGCACGATTGCCGAGATGAAGAAGCCGACCATCGCCCGCGTCCAGGGCGCAGCGCTGGGTGGCGGCATGGGGCTGGCGTCGGCCTGCGATATTGCCGTCGCCTCGACCAAGGCGGTTTTCGCCACCTCCGAGGTCAGATTCGGCATCATCCCCTCAGCGATTTCGCCCTACGTGCTGCGCGCCATCGGCGCCCGCCAGGCTTACCGTTACTTCCAGTCGGCCGAACGCATCAGCGCCGAACGCGCCCGTGAAATCGGCCTGGTGCATGAAAGCGTCGAGCCCGAGCAGCTCGACGCCAAGGTCCAGGAAATCGTCAGCGCGCTGCTGCAAGGCGGTCCGCTGTCACAGGCAGCCGCCAAGGACCTGATCCGCGCCGTCAATAACCAGCCGATCAACGACCACGTCGTCGAAGACACAGCCCACCGCATCGCCCACCTGCGCGCGACGCCCGAAGCCCGCGAAGGCATTACCGCCTTCCTTGAAAAACGCCAGCCGAACTGGATGGGGGAATAAATCATGTTTACCAAGATTCTGATTGCCAATCGTGGTGAGATCGCCTGCCGGGTGATTAAAACTGCCCGCCGCATGGGCATCCGTACCGTTGCCGTGTATTCCGAGGCCGATGCCAATGCCCGCCATGTGCGCCTGGCCGATGAGGCTGTGCTGCTTGGCCCGGCTGCCGCGCGCGAGTCCTATCTGGTCGCCGACAAGATCATCGAAGCCTGCAAGCGTACCGGCGCGCAGGCGGTGCATCCGGGCTATGGTTTCCTGTCCGAAAATGCCGACTTCGCCGAAGCGCTGGCTGCCAATGGCATCGCCTTCATCGGCCCGCCGGCCTCGGCGATTCGCGCCATGGGCTCGAAGTCGGAAGCCAAGAAGTTGATGGGCGCAGCGAATGTGCCGCTGACGCCGGGCTACCACGGCGACGACCAGACGCCGGCGCTGCTGCATCAGGAAGCCGATGCCATCACCTACCCGGTGCTGATCAAGGCAGCGGCCGGCGGTGGCGGCAAGGGCATGCGCCTGGTCGAACGTTCCGAGGATTTCCCCGACGCGCTGGCCTCGTGCAAGCGCGAGGCGATTTCCAGCTTTGGCGACGATCATGTGCTGATCGAGAAATACATCACCAAACCGCGCCATATCGAAATCCAGGTCTTTGCCGACACCTTGGGCAACTGCGTTTATCTCTTCGAGCGCGATTGCTCGGTGCAGCGCCGTCATCAAAAGGTGCTGGAAGAAGCGCCCGCCCCCGGCATGCCGGAAGAGCGTCGCCGCCAGATGGGCGAAGCCGCCGTCGCCGCGGCCCAGGCCGTCGGCTATGTCGGCGCGGGCACGGTCGAGTTCATCGCCAATCAGGACGGGACGTTCTACTTCATGGAAATGAACACCCGCCTGCAAGTCGAGCACCCGGTCACCGAAATGATCACCGGGCAAGACCTCGTCGAATGGCAATTGCGCGTCGCCGCTGGCCAGCCGCTGCCGCTCCGCCAGGAACAGCTGGAAATTCGCGGCCATGCGCTGGAAGCGCGCATTTATGCGGAAGACGCCAACAAGGGCTTCCTGCCCGCCACCGGCAAGCTGATCCGCCTCGCGCCGCCGGCCGAGTCGATCAATGTCCGCGTTGATACCGGCGTTGAAGAAGGCGACGAAATCACGCCTTGGTACGACCCGATGATCGCCAAGCTGATCGTCTGGGACGAAACCCGCGACGGCGCGCTGGCGCGCATGCGCAAGGCACTGGCCGATTATCAGGTGGCTGGGCTGACGACCAATATCGACTTCCTGTCCCGCCTCGTCGCCTGCCCCGCTTTTGCCGGCGCCGACCTCGACACCGGGCTGATCGAACGGCAGAAGGATTTCCTCTTCCCGCCGGTGCAAGCCGCGCCGCGCGACGTGCTGCTGGTGGCGACGGTCGGCGAACTGCTGTGGGAACAACACGCCGCCAAACAGGCCGCAAAAACCAGCGGCGACCCCTGGTCACCCTGGCATGCCCGTGACGGCTGGCGCATGAATCTTTCCTCGGCGCGCACGATCAGCTTCAAGGATGGCGAAACCCTGGTCGACGTGCAGGTGCGCTATCGCCGTGACCACTGGGAAATCACCCTCGCCGGGCAGTCGACCGCAGTACGCGGCAAAAAGCTCGAAGGGGACCGCTTCGCCGTCGAACTCGACGACCGCCGCCTGATCGCCAGCGTCATTGCGGTCGACGACAAAAGAAGCGTGTTTTTGCACGGCAGCACTTACACCCTGCTGCGTGACGACCCACTGCACCGCGTCGACGCCGGCGACAGCCACGGCGGCGGCCTGACCGCCCCGATGCCCGGCAAAGTCGTCGCCCTGCTCGCCCAACCTGGGCAAAAGGTCGACAAAGGTACGCCGCTGCTGATCCTCGAAGCGATGAAAATGGAACACACCATCACCGCCCCCGCCGCCGGAACCGTCAAAGCCTTCTGCTACGAACCCGGCGAACAAGTCAGCGACGGCGCGGCGCTGGTGGAGTTCGAGGGAGAATAAAACTCCTCCCCCTTCAAGAGGCTGTCGCAAAAGCCCCGACGCTTGCCGAGTAAAATAGACGCAGGCGAAAGGGAGTTGGTATGGCGGAATTAAAGCGAATCAAACGACGGGTGGTGAAGATGGATACCAGTGGGCAATTCCACCTCGGGTTGGACGAGATGCCGGGGCATCAAACACCGCCGGTGGCAGAGAAGCCCTTGGTTCGTTTCAACA
>JAVBXO010000160.1 GCA_030824535.1 Azonexus sp.
CAAGCCGGCCGACGAGCAGAAGCCAAACAATTAATCCGAGCAGCGCCAGACACCCACGATTAAGTTTTTCTTACCTATCAGGTAAATATTTGTCGTTCGTCCTGCGTCAGGCGCTTTGTTAAATTTGCTTACCGTCTCTCCGGACTTCCTGCGCTTTCCAGTCTGGATTTGAGCCCGCCCCCGTGCGGGCTTTTTTTCGACCCGCAGACCGGAGCTTTTTCAAGTCATTCAGGAGCATCCAAGCCATGGGTGGAACATCCCGCGTCCTCAACGCTGCCTTGCGCAGCAAGATCATGTCGGCCAGCGAAGCCGCCAACCTCATCCAGTCCGGTGTCAATGTCGGCATGAGCGGTTTCACCGGCGCCGGTTATCCCAAGGAAGTCCCGAGCGCGCTGGCCAAGCGCATCATGGATGCCAACCTGCATGGCAAGAAATTCAAGATTGGCGTGTGGACCGGCGCTTCGACTGCGCCTGAACTCGACGGTGCGCTGGCCATGGTCGATGGTATCGAGATGCGCCTGCCCTACCAGTCCGACCCGACCTGCCGCAAGCGCATCAATGCCGGCGAGATGGAATACATCGACATCCACCTGTCGCACGTCGCCCAGTTCGTCTGGGGCGGCTTCCTCGGCAAGCTCGACGTCGCCGTCGTGGAAGTCGCAGGCATTCTGGAAGATGGCCGTCTGATTCCCTCGTCGTCAGTCGGCAACAACAAGACCTGGCTGGACCAGGCCGACAAGATCATTCTCGAGGTCAATAGCTGGCAGAACCCGCATCTCGAGGGCATGCACGACATTTATTACGGCACCGCGCTGCCGCCGCAGCGCAAGCCGATCCCGCTGTGCAAGACCGATGACCGCATTGGCGAGCCCTACTTCCGCGTCGATCCGGACAAGATCATCGCCATCGTCGAGACCAACAAGGCCGACCGTAATTCGCCCTTTACGCCGCCGGATGCCAATTCGCAGAAAATTGCCGGGCACATTCTCGATTTCCTGCAACACGAAGTCAAAATGGGCCGCCTGCCGGCCAATCTGCTGCCGCTGCAATCCGGCGTCGGCAACGTCGCCAACGCCGTCATGGCCGGCCTGCAGGATGGCCCCTTCGAGAATCTTACCGCCTACACCGAGGTGCTGCAGGATGGCATGCTCGATCTGATCAAATGCGGCAAGCTGAGTTGCGCCTCGGCCACGTCATTCTCGCTGAGCCCGAATGCGCTGACCGAACTGAACGCCGACCTGCCACGCTTCAAGGATTCGATCATCCTGCGCCCGCAGGAAATATCGAACCATCCGGAAGTCATCCGTCGCCTTGGCGTCATCGCGATGAACGGTCTGATCGAGGCCGACATCTACGGCAACGTCAATTCGACGCACATCATGGGCACCTCGATCATGAACGGCATCGGCGGCTCCGGCGATTTTGCCCGCAATGCCTTCATTTCGATCTTCATGACGCCTTCCAGCGCCAAGGGCGGCAGCATTTCCTGCATCGTGCCGATGGTTTCGCACGTCGACCACACCGAGCACGATGTGCAGATCGTCGTTACCGAGCAAGGCCTGGCCGACCTGCGCGGTCTGGCGCCGAAACAGCGGGCCAAGCTGATCATCGAAAAATGCGCCCACCCGAACTTCCGGCCGGCATTGCGTGAGTATTACGAGCGCGCCCTGCGCTATTCACCGGGACGCCACACGCCGCACCTACTCGACGAGGCCTACACTTTCCTGCCCAACTGGGTGGCCAACCAAAACGCCCACGCCGGCTGGCGCGAGGATGCGCTGGTCCAGGCCGACGCTTGGGCCAAGTAAATCTCGTTCAGCGCTCCAGCCAGACCAGTGACGCCATGCGTCCGGTCTGGCCGTCGCGACGGTAGGAAAAGTAGTTTTCAGCGTCGCTGACCGTGCACCGACCGCCGCCATAAATTGCCGTGAGCCCGGCCGCCTGCAAGCGCTGACGTGCGAGCAGCTCGATGTCGGCCAGCCATTTTCCAGCTGGTTGAGCAACAAAGGCCGCCGCTGCCTGCGCTGAATCGGCAACAAAAGCTGCCCGGACTTCATCGCCCACTTCAAAAGCCTGCGGGCCAATGGCCGGACCGAACCAGGCGAGCAATTCGTCCGGCGCCACCGCCATCGCGGCGATGGTCGATTCCAGCACGCCGGCCAGCAAACCACGCCAGCCGGCATGCGCCGCCGCAACCACGCTGCCGGCGCGGTCACAGAACAGCACCGGCAGGCAATCGGCGGTCATGACCACGCACACCGCCCCCGACTCACGGCTGTAGGAAGCGTCAGCGATGATGGCTTCAGTGGTTTTGGCCATTTTTGCAGCGTCGACCGCAATAATGCCGTGCACCTGCTGCAACCAGCAGGGTTCGGTCGGCAGCAGGCCGCCCAGGGCTGCGCGATTGGCGGCGACATGCGCCGGATCGTCGCCTACATGGTCGCCAAGATTGAAACCGGCCCAGGGCGCCGCGCTGACGCCCCCCAGGCGCGTTGTCTGCAGCGCGCAGACATTGGCCGGCGCTGGCCAGTCGGGGACGACAAAAGACGTCATCTCAGTACAGGCTCTCGATCAGTTCGCGCATGTCTTCTGGCATCGGGACTTCCCATTGCATCAGGCGACAGCTCAGCGGATGCACCAGACCGAGGCGGGTGGCGTGCAAGGCCTGACGATGAAAGGCCGGCACGCGCGGATCGGGCTTGCCATAAACCTGGTCACCGACCAGCGAATGATAGATCGAGGCCATATGTACGCGGATCTGGTGCGTCCGCCCGGTTTCCAGCGAACATTCGACCAGCGTGCAATGCGAAAACTGCTCCAGCACGCGGTAACGGGTGATCGCCGGCTTGCCGCCGCGGTTTTCCGGAACAATCGCCATCTTGGTGCGGTGCACATGATGCCGGCCAATCGGCGCATCGATGCCGTTATCGCGGCGTACGATGCCATTGACCAGCGCCAGGTACTGACGCTTGACGGTGCGCGCCTGCAACTGGCGCACTAGATCAGTCTGCGCTTCCAGCGTTTTGGCGACGACCAGGAGGCCGCTGGTGTCCTTGTCCAGGCGATGCACGATGCCAGCGCGAGGCACTTCGCCGATGCCCGGCACATAGTGCAGCAAGGCATTCATCAGCGTGCCGCTCCAGTTGCCGCTGCCGGGATGAACCACCAGGCCGGCCGGCTTGTTGATCACCAGCAGCGTATCGTCCTCGAAAACAATATCGAGGGGAATGTCCTCGGCGGCTTCAGCGGTCTCGCGTTCGTCAGCCTTCTGACGCAGCGTAATCTTCTCGCGACCGTAAAGTTTGCGCTTCGGCTCGGTTTCTACACGCCCATCAACTTGCACGTTTTCATCCCGTATCCAGCCTTGCAGGCGGTTACGCGAATGTTGCGGCAGCAGTTCCGCCAACACCTGATCGAGCCGGCGGCCAGCACAATGATCAGGAACGTCAAGGATGAGGTCTTCAGTTCGGCTATAATCGCCGGAGTTTTTTTCTGGATTTTCCATGATGCGAAGTTTACCCGCATTCCAGTCGTTTCCTGTCCTGTTCCGTATCCTGCTGATTGCTCTGGCCGCTTTCCTGGCCGGTTGTGGCTCGACTGGCGATTCCAACTACGATGAAACCAGCGGCTGGTCCGCCGGCAAACTCTATGAAGAAGCCAAGGACGCCCAATCCGAGAACGCTTGGGACAAGGCCAGCAAATACCTGGAAAAGCTTGAAGCGCGTTTTCCCTACGGCCGCTACGCCCAACAGGCGCAGATGGAATTGCCCTACGTCTACTGGAAATCTGGCGAAAATGGCTCGGCCCTTGCGGCCTGTGACCGTTTCATCAAACTCCACCCGACCCACCCGGCGGTTGATTATGTCTATTACCTGAAAGGCCTGATCAATTTCAACGAAGATCTCGGTCTGACTGGCTATTTCAGTTCCCAGGATCCCACCGAGCGCGACCCGAAGGCGGCCAAGCAGGCTTTCGACGACTTCAAGGAACTGCTCACCCGCTTCCCGAACAGCAAATACGCCGAAGATGCCCGCCTGCGCATGAACTATCTGGTCAATGCGCTGGCCTCGCTGGAAGTCCACGTTGCCCGCTACTACCTCAAGCGCGGTGCCTACATCGCTGCAGCCAACCGTGCGCAATACGCGATCAAAACCTACCCGCAAGCGCCGGTGGTCGAAGAAGCGATGTTCATCATGTACTCGGCCTACGACAGTTTAGGCATGACTGATCTGCGCGACGATGCCCAGCGCGTGCTGAAACAGAACTTCCCCAACAGTCGCTTTTTCGCGGATGCCCAGGAACAGAAGGCTCCCTGGTGGAAACTCTGGTAAGCCCCTGCGGCTGAATACCTAAGAAAATGCTCGCTACGGCGGGCATTTTTGTTTTTGGGCCAAGCAATTCGCCTGCTGAAAATTGCCAATAAATACTGGTCGACCGCAGAAATCGGGATGACCGCCCGAAGATGAAGCGTCTATCCCCACCGCAATCGCGGCAGGCCCTCGTCACTACCGTAAACCACCGCCAACTGGCCAAACTGGCGGGCCAAGGCCAGCGCTTCGCTGGCTGGCATGGCCAGGACCAGAAAAGCCTGCTCGGCTGGCCAGTCGCCATCCGGGATATTGCTCGCCGGATAAGCGACGTACCCGGCCAGCCGCAATTCAGCATCCAGCCGCCCCCTCCGCAGGGCATTTTCGTCAGCCGCAAGCAACACCGAGCCAGGATTGTCGGCGGTGATGATGATGAACTCCCGAACGCCCAGCCCCGTCAGCCACTCACACAAACGCGGATGGCGCTGTTCCAGGCGCAGATCGAGAACGCCGTCGGGCAGGTAGAGCCGGTAGGTCGTCGCAGCGTAGGCGGCGGCGAGTTCAGTCCTCGTCATCGAGAAGGTCGACGACGCCGATCAATTGCTCGGACTCGCCCACCGGCAAGGCTTCGACTTCCTTGAGCTTGCGCGTCAGCTGCCGCGTGCGGGTTTCGGCCTTGCTGATGCTGTTGCTCGCTTCGTCGAGTTTCTTGCGCGTGTGCGCCAGGGCTTCGCCGAATTTGCCGAACTCGGTCTTGACCGCGCCGAGCACGGCCCAGACTTCGGCCGAACGTTGCTCGATGGCCAGCGTCCGGAAACCCATCTGCAGACTGTTGAGCATCGCCGCCAGCGTCGTCGGCCCGGTCAGGCTGATGCGGAAATCGCGCTGCAGCGCTTCGGCCAGGCCCGGCCGGCTCAAGGCTTCGGCGTAGAGGCCTTCAATCGGCAAATAGAGCAGCGCGAAATCGGTGGTGTGCGGCGGCGCGACGTATTTTTCGTGAATGCTTTTGGCTTCGCTGCGGATGCGCATTTCGATGGCCTTCGAGGCTTCTTCAATCGCCACCGCGTCCTGCGCATCGAGCAGCCGGCGGTAATCCTCGATCGGAAACTTGGCGTCGATCGGCAACCAGACGACCGCGCCATCGCCCTTGCCCGGCAGGCGAATGGCGAAATCGACACGTTCATTGCTGCCCGGCCGGGTCGCGACATTGGCGGCAAACTGCTCGGCCGTCAGCAATTGTTCGAGCAAGGCCGACAATTGCACTTCGCCCCAGGTGCCGCGCGTCTTGACGTTGGTCAGCACACGCTTGAGGTCACCAACACCGGCCGCCAGCGTCTGCATCTCGCCCAGACCGCGATGCACCTGCTCCAGACGTTCACTGACCAGCTTGAAGGATTCGCCGAGGCGTTGTTCCAGTGTCGCATGCAGTTTTTCATCGACCGTCCGGCGCATTTCTTCGAGTTTCTGGGCGTTGTCGGCCTGTATTGCGGTCAACCTGCCTTCAACGGTGATTTTCAAACGCTCGAAACGTTCGTCGAGACCCAGCGAAAAACGGTTCAGTTCGCGGGCAAAAGCCTCCAGGCGCTCGCTCTGCGAATTGCCGAGATGGCTGACCTGGGTGGTTAGCGCCTGGGTCAACAGATTGGCCGATTGCGCCCGCTCCTCGCGGTCGCGAAAGGCTTCTTCGGCGTCGTCGCGGCGACCGCGCGCCAGTTCCTCGCGCAGTTCCCGCTCAACCCGCATCAAGCCTCTGTCCTGCGCTTCCTGCAAAGCCCGGAAACGCCGATCATCATCGCCCTGCTGCTCGCCCCGCTGCTCGCCCTGCTGCTGGCTGCGCCACAACAACAGCAACTGCAGCAACCCGAGTACGAGCATGCCGCCCAGCAACAACCACCCCATCGTCTGGCTCATAAGCTCATTTCAGTGAAAAATCGGCACGGCTGGATCGAGCCTTGGCTTCCTTGTCAGCCGCAAGCTGCGGCGGCAACAAGAAAATCCGCCCGCTGGCAATCTTACCCTGATCGACCAACCAGGACTGCACCGCTTCGGCGCGACGTATGGCCAAGGCCCGCACGTCCTCGTCGCTGGCCTGAAGATTGGTCAGCAGCAGCTTTTCCATTTCCTCGACCGGCAAATCCTTCTGCATGCCGATGACGTTACGCGGTTTGGGGAATTTGGCTTCCTTGTAGACGCGGGCCAGATAAGCCGGATATTCCTCGGCTTCGATGCTGATTTCGTCCAGCGACAGGCCATCACCGCCCTTTTTGGTCATGTCCTTGAGTTTTTCGGCCTTCATCGCCCGCTCGATAGCCGCGCGCTTGAGCCCTTCGCGGTCGCTTTCCGGATCGGCGCGACCGGCGATTTCCAGCTTCAGCGCATCGCGCTCGCTCAGCGCCCTGGCCAAGGCCGTGAGTTTTTTCGTTGCCGCAGCATCGAAACTGGCGTAGCCCGGCGCAAATTCAACATTCGACAATTCCTCGCCGCCGCCGAACATCGAACCGAGCAGCGCAAATGGCGAAGTCACGGCCTTGACGAAAAGATTGGCGATGACCTTGACGATCAGCCCGCCAACCGAAAACTGCGGATCATCCAGCGAGCCG
>JAVBXO010000299.1 GCA_030824535.1 Azonexus sp.
TCTCGCCGCTGTGGCTGGAAATCCAGGCACCAGCCGAACTCGCCGCCGGGCTGCGCGAAGGCATGAATATCAAGCTGGTCGGCAGCGACATCAGCGGCAAGCTGATCGCCATCGGTCGCGCGGTCGACGCCGCCAGCCAGACAATTTTGCTGCGCGCCGAAGTCAGCAAGGGCGCCGAGAACCTGCGCCCCGGCCAGGTCTGCGAAGTCGAAATCGCCAGCGGCAACGGCCCGTTGCGCCGCCTGCCGGCGGCCGCTTTGGCACGCATCGACGGCAAGGCCGTGGTCTTCGTCCAGAGCAGCAATAGCGACAAGGGCGCGCAATTTGCCATCAAGTCCGTGCGCATCATCAGCCAGGGCGGCGATGGCGTGATGGTCGACGGCCTCATTGCTGGTGAGCGCGTCGCGATCAAGGGTGTTTCCGGACTGAAAGCGCTGGCCACCGGCGTCGGTGGCGAGTGATGCTGTCCGCCCTGATCCGCTTTTCGCTGACCCAGCGCCTGTTGCTGCTGGTCCTCACGGCGATGCTTATCGGCGCCGGCGTGCAGGCCTATCTGGGCTTGCCGATTGACGCTTTCCCCGATGTGTCGACGACACAGGTCAAGATCATCCTCAAAGCCCCCGGCATGACGCCGGAAGAAGTCGAAACCCGGCTGGCCGTGCCGGTCGAGCAGGAAATGCTTGGCATCCCGCACCAGCGCCTGCTGCGCTCGACGTCGAAGTACGCGCTGACCGATATCACCATCGATTTCGAGGACGGCACCGATATTTACTGGGCCCGTCAGCAGGTGGGCGAGCGCCTGGCCACGGCCATGGACAATCTGCCGCCCGGGGTCAGCGGCGGCATGGCGCCGATCACCACACCGCTCGGCGAAATGTTCATGTTCACCATTGAGGGTGATTTGTCGCTGGCCGACAAGCGCAGCCTGCTCGACTGGGTGATCCGCCCGCAACTGCGCACCATTCCCGGCGTCGCCGACGTCAATAGTCTGGGCGGTGAAGTCAAGACCTTTGAAATCATCCCCAATCCACAATTGCTGGCGGCGCGCGGGTTGGCGCTGAAAGACCTGCAGGCGGTGCTGGAAAGCAATAACCGCAACGATGGCGCCGGTCGCCTCAATGATGGCGAAGAAGCCCTGCTGGTCCGCGCCGAGGGGGCCATTACCACGGTCGACGACGTCAAGGCCATCGTTTTGCAGGCCAGGAACGGCCTGGTCGTGCGCGTCAGCGATGTTGCTGAAGTGCGTTTCGGCGCGCTGACCCGTTATGGCGCGGTCACCAAGAGCGGCCAGGGTGAGGCCGTTGAAGGCCTGGTGCTCGGCTTGCGCGGTGCCAACGCCCGGCAGGTCGTCGCCGGCGTCAAGGAAAAGCTCGCCGAAATCGCCCCGACGCTGCCACCCGGCGTCACTATCGAGCCCTTCTACGACCGCTCGAATCTCGTGGACCGCGCCGTCGGCACTGTGTCCAAAGCCCTGCTCGAAGCCATCGTGCTCGTCGTGCTGCTGCTCCTGGCCTTTCTCGGCAATCTGCGGGCAGCGCTGGTCGTGGCGCTGATGCTGCCGCTGTCGGCGCTGGCCACCTTCATCATGATGCGCATGGCCGGCTTGTCGGCCAATCTGATGAGTCTCGGCGGCCTGGCTATCGCCATCGGCATGCTGGTCGACGCGGCGGTGGTCGTCGTCGAGAACGTCGAAAGCCAGTTGGCTGAAGCCCCGGACAACCTGCCGACGCTGCACCTGATTTTCCGCGCTGCCCGCGAAGTCGCCGCCCCGGTCACGTCCGGCATCGTCATCATCATCCTCGTCTTCCTGCCGCTGCTGACCTTGCAAGGCCTGGAAGGCAAGATGTTCGGGCCGGTGGCGCTGACCATCGTCTTCGCGCTGGCCTCTTCGCTGCTGCTGTCGCTGACCGTCGTGCCAGTACTCGCTTCCTACCTGATTCAACGCGGCGTGCATCACGAGCCCTGGCTGGTCAAGAAAATGGCCTCTGCCTACGACTACCTGCTGACGTCTGCGCTGAGCCGGGGCCGGACCTACGTCATCGGCGCCCTGATCGCGCTGCTCGCCGCCGGTGGCGCCTTCAGCCTGCTGGGCAAGAGTTTCATGCCGACGATGGACGAAGGCGACCTGATCATGCAGCTGGAAAAGCTGCCATCGATTGGCCTGGAGCAGACGCTGAACATCGACAGCCGTGTGCAGCAGGCGATCCTCGCGCAAGTGCCAGAAATCAAGGCCATCGTCGCCCGTGCCGGCGCCGACGAGCTCGGCCTTGATCCAATGGGGCTGAACCAGACCGACACCTTCATGGTCCTGCAACCGCGCGACACCTGGCGTAATCCCGACCCGGCCTGGCTGGCCGACCAGTTGCGGGCGGTCATGGCCGACTTCCCCGGCATCGGCTTTTCCTTCACCCAGCCGATCGACATGCGCGTTTCCGAAATGCTCACCGGCGTGCGCGGCGACCTGGCGATCAAGGTTTTCGGGCCGGATCTGGCGACTTTGAACAAACTTGCGGTCGACATCGAAAATACCGTCAAAAAGGTTCAGGGCGCCGAAGACACCTTCACCCTCAAGAACGACGGCGTGCAATACCTGAAAATCGCCGTCGACCGCCTTGCGGCCGGGCGCTTCGGGCTGAATATCGACACCATCCAGAACGACCTCAAGGCCCTGCTCGAAGGGCGCAATGTCGGCACCGTCATCGAACAGGGACGGCGCGTGCCGGTCGTCCTGCGCGGCCCGGCCAGCCTGCGTGCTTCGCCGGCCGATTTCGCCGCCCTGCGCCTGACTTTGCCCGATGGCGGCAGCGTGCCGCTGGCCAGCATCGCCAAAATCGAGCGCGTCGACGGCCCGGTCAAGGTCGACCGCGAAAACGCCCAGCGCTACGTGGTCATCCAGTCCAATGTCCGCGACCGCGACCTGGTCGGCTTTGTCGAGGATGCCAAGGCGGCCGTCGCCCGTGACGTCAAGCTGCCACAGGGCTATCGCCTGGCCTGGGGCGGCCAGTTCGAAAACCAGCAACGTGCTGCCGCCCGGCTGATGGTCGTGGTGCCGGTTGCGCTGTTGCTGATTTTCTTCCTGCTGTTCTCGACCTTCGGCTCGCTGCGCCAGGCGCTGCTGGTGCTGTCCAACGTACCCTTCGCGATGATCGGCGGCATTTTCGGCCTGCTGCTGGCCGGCGAATACCTGTCGGTGCCAGCCTCGGTCGGCTTCATCGCCCTGCTCGGCATCGCCGTGTTGAATGGCGTGGTCATGGTGACTTACTTCAACCAGTTGCTGGCGCGCGGCCTGCCGATTGGTCAAGTTGTTGTTGAAGGCGCCAAACGCCGGCTGCGACCGGTGATGATGACCGCCTGCATCGCCGCCTTCGGCCTGGTGCCGATGCTCTTCGCCAACGGCCCCGGCTCGGAAGTGCAACGGCCCCTGGCCATTGTCGTGATCGGCGGTCTGCTGACCTCGACAGCGCTGACCTTGCTGCTGCTGCCCATCCTCTTCCGCCGCTTTGGTCTCGAACCAAGCAGCGCCCTGCCGGAGAAAACCCATGGCTGATGTGCTGCTCTCCCTGACGCTGGGCAACGATATCGCCCAGCACGTCGAAGACCTGCTGCTCTCCCGCCCCGACCTGGTGCCAGGCTTTACCACCAGCCAGGCCAACGGTCACGGCGCCAATGTCACGTTGGTCGAAGCCGCCGAACTGGTCAGCGGCCACGCCCCGCGCACGCAGATCCGGATGATCGGCAGCGAAGCCCACCTGCGCAGCGTGCTGGCCCTGCTCAAGAGCGAACTGCCACAAGCGAAGCTGTATTACTGGCTGGTGCCGGTCATCGAATCAGGACATCTATGAAAATCATCCCTTTTTTGCTGTTGACCGCAGTTTTCGCCCAGGCCGGCGCCGGTGAAGCGATGCCCAACCTGCCGCCGGAACCGGTCGTTGTCCGGGTGCTGCGCGCAGCGCCGATGATCCAGGCGGCGGCCGCACAGTTGCGCGCCGAAGAAGCTCATCGCCAACGCCTCGAAGCCGGCACGCACGAATGGACCCTGCGCGTGGGGCGGCAGCAACGGCGGGAGCTCATGCCCAGTGGCGGCAATGAGCGCTACAGCGAATGGAATGCCGCGCTCGAACGACCCTTGCGCCTGCCCGGCAAGGGGGCGCTCGATGCCACTATTGGCGCCGCCGGCGTAGCCATTGCCGAAACCGGCCTCGGCGATGCCCGCCATGAAACCAGTCGCAGCTTGCTGCGCGGCTGGTTTACCTGGCTCAAGGAAAGCGCCACCAGCGCCCAATGGGAACAACAGGCCAGCCTGCTGACCCGGCAGAATCAGACAGTGCAACGGCGCCAGCAGCTCGGCGACGCCGCCCGCCTCGAAGCCGTGCAGTCAGCCGCCGCGCAAGCCCAGGCCGAGGCGCAAGTGGCGCAGGCCCGCGCTCGCCTGCGCATGGCCGAAGAAGAACTGCGTCAGCGCTTCCCCGGCCTGCCGCTTGAGCTCCCCAAAACCATCGCCGAGCCGCAAGTGCTGGGCGGCAATGAGCGGGAATGGATCGCGGCGGTTCTTGAACATAATCACGAACTGGCTGTTGCCGTCGGCGAAACCCGACGCGCGCAGTTACTGGCCGACCGCGCCCGCAGCGAACGCCTGCCCGACCCGACTGTCGGCGTGCAGCTTTCCCGCGAACGCGACGGCAATGAAAGGGTGCTCGGCGCCTATATCAGCATTCCCCTGCCCGGCGGTGCCCGCTACGCCGCCAGCGACGCCGCCTTCGCCCAGGCGGAGGCCTGGGCGCAGCGCGAAGCAATGATTCGTCAGAAAGTCACTGCCGAAGCGGCAACGCTCTACCACGCGGCGACGGCGGCCTTCCCCGGCTGGCAGGCCGCGCACAGCGCTGCCGAGCACCTGACGCGCAGCGCCGACATGAGCGCCCGCGCCTACCAGCTCGGCGAAGGCAATCTGGCAGAAATGCTGGCGGCCCGCCGCCTGGCCAACGACGCCGAACTGGCCGCCCGCCAGGCCCGGCTTGAGGCGCTGGAGCTGCGTTACCGGCTGCTGCTCGATGCCCACCAATTGTGGGATCTCGACGGCGACTGAGCCGCCGGAACGCCATTCAGGCGCGCAAATCGGGAAACAGCTCCTCGGTAAAACCGAATTTGCGCAGGTCGCGCATCCGCGTCGGGTAAAGCCGGCCGATCAGGTGGTCGCACTCGTGTTGCACGACGCGGGCATGAAAGCCCTCGACCGTCCGGTCGATCAGCTCACCTGCCGGCGTCAAGCCCTGATAGCGGATGCGCGTATAGCGCGGCACTTCGCCGCGCAGGCCAGGCACCGACAGACAGCCTTCCCAGCCCAGTTCCTCGTCTTCGCCCAACGGCGTGATCTGCGGATTCAGCAGACAGGTCAGCGGCACCGGCTCAGCCTCCGGATAGCGCTCATTACGCTCGAAACCGAAAATCACCACCTGCAGCCCAACGCCGATTTGCGGCGCCGCCAGCCCGACGCCGCCAGCCGCAGCCATGGTGTCGAGCATGTCGGCAATCAAGACATGCAGCGCCGGCGTGTCGAAGTCACGTACCGGCGCGGCAATTTCCAGCAGACGGGGATCGCCCATGCGCAGCAGTTTTTGCACAGCCATTTTCTTGTCTCCATAATCAAAGCCTGATGAAACAATGGCTTATACCACTTTCATTCCGGCGCGTGAGGCAAAACAAAATCCGGATTTTTGATGTAAGTTAAATTTTACTGAGCGCCGGGCACGCAGTATCCAACACTCAATTACAAAACCATCCGGAGGTAAAGCATGTTTTTCGATTTTCTGTTCGGAAAAAAGACCCCTGCATCGGCAAGCACCAACAGCCCCCAGGAGAATAGCGAACGCGGCGCTGTCGCTCCCGGCACCCATATCGCCTACAGCCCCGAGCTGGTCAGCGAATTAAAGCAGGAACATCGGCAACTGGTCGAATGTTTCACCCAGATCGGCGTTGCCTTCAACGACGGCGACCTGGCCGAAACCTGCCGACATATGGACAATTTCCGTGGCGGCCTGTTGACCCATCTGCTCAAGGAAAATGTCAGGTTTTATATCTATCTCGAACACGCCCTGGCCGGCGATGCCTCCAGCCACGCGCTGGTGCATCAGTTCCGCCACGAAATGGACGGCATCGGCAAGGCCGTCATTGCCTTCCTGGCGAAATATGCCGATCTGGCCAAAAATCCGGAACTGGTCAAAAGCTTTGCAGCTGATCTGCAAGCCGTGGGCGGTGTACTGGTCCAGCGCGTTCGCAACGAAGAAGAAAACCTTTACCCGCTCTATCTGCCGGCCTATTGAACGCCAGGCGGGAAACGGCCAGCCAGCTTCATCGCTCGACCAAGCAAAACAGGTGATTTTTACGGTTAACCGTAAAAATCACCTGTTTTTTCTATTTCAGGAATCTGCCAGGCCCGCCCTAATTTTCCCTTAAGACTACAGGTTCAAACTAAAAGCCTGTTCAATTCACCGGGAAAATCGCCATGAAAACGCTGTTGACCGCAAGTTTGCTGCTCGTCAGCCTGAGTCTGCACGCCGAAACCCCGCAGCAAATCAGCCAGCATTACGCCGCTCAGGCCAGCCTTGAGCAATCAGGCTTCGCCCCCTCGGCCAAACGTGGTGCCAACTTCTTCCGCCAGCCCTTTGCCGTCAACGAGCAAATGCCGTCGTGCACCAGCTGCCATACCGACAATCCGCTGCAGCCCGGCCGCCATGCCGTCACCGGCAAGCGTATTGCCCCGATGGCCCCGAGCGCCAACAGCGAACGCTTCAGCGATCTGGCCAAGGTGGAAAAATGGTTCGGCCGCAATTGCCGCGAGGTCGTGGGCCGCGCCTGCAGTGCCCCGGAAAAAGCCGACTTTATTGC
>JAVBXO010000339.1 GCA_030824535.1 Azonexus sp.
CGCGCAGCCTGTATGCCTTGCGAGCGATGCGCGGCAGTTATCGCCGCGAGTTGCTGCTGCTCGGCGGCATTTTCAGCATTGCCCTTGGCGTTGCCGGCCTCGGGGTGTTTCAGGCAGGCCTGGCCGGCAAGTTGTTCCATAGTCTTTACGCCACGGCCATCGGCCTGGCTTTCCTGCTCGTCCAGCTCGCCCTCGGCCGCCGCCCGGCGCTGTCGGCGGAAGTCAGCGAAGTGGCCCGCGCGACTTACGCGGTGTCGACGCTGACGCAGGTGGATTGCCCGGCGGTACAGGTGCGGCTGGCGGTGCTGATGCAGGACGAGCGGCTGTACACCGATCCCGAGTTGAATCTGGCGACGCTGGCACAGCGCCTGGAACTCAGCCCGCACCAGCTGTCCGAATTGCTCAATGCCCAGCTGGGCAAATCCTTTGCGCGTTATTTGCGCGAATGGCGCATCGCGGCCGCACGCGACATGCTCTGTGCCGAAGCCTCGGCCTCGGTGCTGTCGGTCGGGCTGAATGTCGGTTTCACGTCGCAATCGAACTTTTACGAGGCCTTCCGCGAGATCGAAGGCATGACGCCCGGCCAGTACCGCAAGCTCCACAACACGGCAAAATCCGCCTGAAATTGCGGCTTTTCTTTCCGGAATGATCATTCCGGAGCCGGTTTTCGCTCCGTTTCGATCAAAACGGAAGCTTAACCCCCAACGCGCCGCGCACAGTGAGGGCTCCTGTCACTCACTGGAGATTGCCATGCTCACCCCGCTGACCCTGCTCGGCGAATGCCTGTTCAGCGCCCTGTTCAGCCTTGCCGTAATACGTCTGCTCGACCAACCCTTGCTTGCCCTGCTTGAACGCCAGTGCCCGGACATGCAGTCGGCCGGCTTCTGGCGCAGCTATACGCAATTGATGCTGGCACTGGCGCCGCTGCTCTGCGTGCTGCTGTTTGATGCCATGGTCAGTACCGACGACCCGCTGGCCCGGCTGCGCTACGGCCTGATCGCCAGCCTCGGCGGCCTGCTTTTCGGTCTGTGGATCGTCGGCAAGCGCCTCGGGCGTTTTGCCGAAATCGCCGCGCAACTGCGGAGCCTGCAATGAACATCCTGCTCACCGGCGCCAGCGGTTTTATCGGGCGCAATCTCGCCGCCGTGCTGACGCTCGCCGGGCATCGCGTGATCCCGGTGTCGCGGCGCAGCGGCGTCGATTTCCGCGCCATGAGCACGCCCGCCGCCTGGCTGCCACTGCTCTCGGGTATCGACGTCGTGATCAACAGCGTCGGCATCATCGGCGAAACGCGGCAACAGCGCTTCGCAACACTGCACCACGCAGCACCTGCCGCGCTGTTCCGCGCCTGCGCCCAGGCCGGCGTGCGCCGGGTGATCCAGATTTCGGCGCTGGGCGCCGATGCCAGCGCCTTTTCGGCCTACCACCTGAGCAAGCGCGCCGCCGATGAGGTGCTGCGCGGCCTCGATCTCGACTGGTTCGTGCTGCGCCCCTCGCTGATCTACGGCAAGGGCGGCGGCAGCAACGAGCTCTTCCTCCGGCTCGCCCGCCTGCCCTGCCTGCCGGTGATCGGCGACGGCCAGCAAATGCTGCAGCCGGTGGCGCTGGGCGACGTGCTGGCCAGCGTGCTGCGCTGCCTGGCCATGCCGCAGGGCCGGCTGACGCTCGATCTGGTCGGGAATGAGACGCTGACTTTCGCCGCCTGGCTGCAAAGCCTGCGTGCTGCGCAAGGCCGGGCGCCCGCCCCGCTGCTGCCGATTCCGCCAAAGCTGGCGCACCTGGCCTTTGGCCTCGCCGGGCAACTGCATCCGCTGTTCCAGCCCGACAACTTGCGCATGCTACTGGCCGGCTACCACGCCGACGCCCAGCCATTTTGTGCCTTTCTCGGGCGTCGACCGCAGGATTACGCGCCCGAGCTGCTGTTTACCGATGCTCTCGGAGAACCATCATGACTTACAGCCTGATCAAGACCCTGCACATCCTGAGCATGGTGCTGCTGTTCGGCACCGGCCTGGGCAGTGCCTTCTACAAATGGATGGCCGACCGCAGCGGCAATCTGGCGCACATCGCCGTCACCAACCGCCATGTCGTGCTCGCCGACTGGCTATTCACCACGCCGACGGTGATCTTCCAGCCCCTGAGCGGGCTGTGGATGCTGCATCTGCTGGACATGCCGCTGAGCACGCCGTGGGTCGCGGCCAGCCTCGGGCTTTACCTGCTGGCCGGTGTCTGCTGGCTGCCGGTGGTCTGGCTGCAAATGCGCATGCGCGATCTCGCCGCCGCCGCGCTGCACGATGGCACGCCGCTGTCGCCGGCTTACTGGCGCCTGGCCCGCGCCTGGTTCTGGCTCGGCGTGCCAGCCTTCACGGCGATGGTGCTGGTCGTTGCGCTGATGGTTATCAAACACTTTCCCGGAGTCTGAACATGCTTACCCCAATGCAAATTGCCCTTGGCGACCACTGGCAACAACTGCCGCCCGCGCTGCAAACCCATTACTGCGAAGGCCACACGCGCGACGTCGGCGCCCTGGACATCGAGTTTCCCCGCTGGATGCACCCCTGCCTGAGCCTGCTGCACCTGGTCGGCGCCCTCGTCCCGCGCCGGGGCAAACAGGTGGCGACGGTGGTCGACAAATCGGTGGTCGGCGAACGCCAGTTCTGGAAACGCAAAATCCGCTTCGCCGATGGTCAGGAAATTCGCTTCAACAGCCATTGGGAATCCGCCCCCGACAACACCCTGATCGAATACGTCAATCCGCTGCTCGGCCTGCAGATGCGCCCGGAAGTCATCGCCGGCCGCCTGCATTACCAAGGCGTCCGCTTCGTGGTCCGCCTCGGGCGCTGGCGCTTGCCGATTCCGGAATGGTTGGTGCTGGGTCACACGACCATCGTTGAGGAAGCCATCGATGAGGAACGCTTCCGCATGGATTTCCGGCTGACGCATCCGCTGTTTGGTGAGGTGTTTCGGTATACGGGGGAGTTTCGGGCGATGCGGATTGGGGAGGGTGGCGCGGGAAGTTGAGCAGCTTAAACAGCAACAGCCGACCCAATCCGGTCATCGCGGCTTCCCGAAAGCAGCCGCTTAGCCAAACCCACGTTCTGCAAACTGGACGACTCTGAACCGGCCGTTGGCGACCTCAAACCGCCATTACTCAATTGCTTGTCTCGGCTGAGAATTGCTGAGTGCTTTCTAAGTGGTGGAGCGGCTCATGCGGCGCGTTGGCGGATGAGGTCGACCAGGGGCGGCACCAGGCTGGCGGCGGAGAGGCGGTCGGTCAAGTAGGCCCAGAACGAAACACCGAGCTTTTGGCAGGTCTTCTTGAGGCTGGCGAAGGTGTCGCGGCACTGTCGGCCAAGGTCACTGCGAGTGCCACCGCTGATTTTGCGTACCTCTTCACGTAGTCCCGGATGTCGGTTTCGCTGGCGTTCGTGTGCAGCGGCATGTCCGGTCGCGTCAGTACCCGCAGCAGGTCGCCCTTGTGCTGCCGGATGCGTCTGAGCAGACGGTCCAGCGTCGCCCATCCCGTCCGTTGCCCGAAGTTAGCCCTGAGGGGGAGTTCTATGCTCATGATCGATCAGTCATCATGTTCTTTCTTGCCTCTGCCTTCGCCGCCGCGGATGTCATGTTTATTGCCGCTGCGATGACACTCGACACAATTGTCGAACTTCCGGATACCTTCTTCGATGTGCTCCCGACGAACGTTCTGAAGCGTGTGCTCATGGCATCCGTAGCAGGTGTAACGACTGTAGTCATTGCCGGTATGGCAGGTTGCACAGCGTGTGTTGTGGTCACGGTCTAGTTTGAAATGCTGGTCGTGGTCGAAGGTCGCTGGTGTCCATTTATCTTGAGAATGGCATTGGCTGCAGTTGCTGGTGATCTGCTGGTGCAACGAGTCGTTGGGTGATTTGTGGCAGGACTGGCAAGCTTTACGCATGACTGGCTGCAACAAGGCGTGGTTGAAATGGCCTTGCTGGCGGAAACGTTTTACCCCCGCATGATCACTATGGCAGGCGACACATTCCTGGGTGATCAGCTTCTGGTGAAACGCCACGGCGCTCAGCGGTTTGACAATGGGAAGTCCGGCCGTTGTCAGGCGCCCGATCTCCTCTGGCTTGTGGCATGTCATGCAGCGCCCGGAGTCAGCGCCCAATAGCGGCGCATGACAGGCAAAGCAGTCTGATTCCAACTGTTTGTGGCCAGGAATCAACTTGCCCGGCCCCACCATCAGGTGGGGATAGATGAATACCAGTACCGCCAGAACAATCAAATTGGCGGCCAGCAGGAACTTGAGAACTCTGCTCATGCCCAGCCCCAGAACAGGAAGACGCTGACGATATGACCGATGGCCAGCACGGCGAAGGCGATAAAGATCGGTATGTGAACCTTACGCCATTGGGTCATGGCATCAAGACTGACCGCATCCCAGAAAACCGCCTGCTCCACCTCGGGGCGCGAAAGGCCGCGTAGCTGGTAGCTTTCGCGCTCGCCTTGAACATGGCGGCGTGAGCGATCAAGCAGCAGTTTGCCGACCAGCCCGCTGATCACGTTAACGCCCATGGCAATCGTTGCCAGCCAGGGAAGGATGGCATTGAAGTGAATACCTGAATGGATCAAAACCATCAAGGAACCCAGCCAGGCGGTGAGTTCGTGGAAGGTCAGCAACGATCTGGGATTCCCTGAAGTGATGAGCTTGCGCTTGCGCAGGGAATAGACCAGTGAGCCAATGATCAGGAGTGTTCCGGGAATGCCCAGGTAGCGACCGACCCAGACCAGGTTCAGCCGATGTAGAAAAAAATCACCAGCCAGCGCGGCAATGGCCAGCACGCCGAGCAGCAAGGTGAAGGGCAGAATATGTTGGCGCCAGAGTGAAGTCGTCATCTATGCCTCCAGAGTCACGTTGGCTTTTGGCGTACAGACACAGAGCAGGCAGGTTCCCGGTTCTGGATCGAATTCCGGCGGCTGACGGTAGGTCACCTCACCGTGCCGGATTGTTGTCTGGCAACTGCCACAACCACCCGCCCGGCATCCGGAGCTGACCGAGATGCCGTTGGCTTCGGCGAAGTCGAGCAAACTGCCGGCAGAGGCTTGCCAGGGAATCTGTTTGCCGGACTGCGCAAAGGTGACGACGATGCTGTCCTCTGCGCTTGAGCCAGGCGCTTCCGAAGTTTGGACAGCAGAAGACCTTTTGCGCTTGATCGACGCGGGTCCGAAAGCTTCGAAATGGATGCGTGATTCAGGGACCCCCCAATTTTCCAGTCCGGGCACCAGACTTACCAGCATTGGCGTCGGGCCGCAAATATAGAAGTGATAAGGCTTGAGGGGTAACTCCTTGCGCAGCAGCGCAACATCAATCCGGCCGTGGTAATTGAAGGCTCTGTCGGCTGTGTCTTGTGGCTGTGGGTTGCTGAAGCATAGGCGCAGATGGAAATTCGGATGGGCTGTGGCCAGGGTTTCCAGATGCGCCTGCATGACTAGTTCTTGGCCATGACGCACGCCGTAGAACAGCCAGACTTCGCGTTCCGGCTGTTCGGACAGGCACCAGTTCACCATGCTCAGCATGGGCGTAATGCCGATGCCGCCACCGATCAGGACCACTGGCGCGGTGCTGCGATCAATGTGGAAATGTCCGGCCGGGGCCCGTACCTGGAGAAGGTCCCCGACCCCCACCTGATCGTGGAAGTAGGCGGATGAACGCCCTGGTGGAACGAGGCTGCCGCTTGGGGCTGGTGCTCGCTTGATTGACACACGGTAGCGGTTGCGGTCTGGTGCATCCGAGAGCGAATAACAACGGATGATTTGTTCGCTTCCACCTGCCTCCGTCGGTAAGTCAAGGCGAAAAGTCAGGAACTGCCCAGGGAGAAAGTTGGGCAACTTTTGTCCATCTTCTGGTATGAGATAAAAAGAGCAAACCGACTGCATGGCATCTTCAATGACGCGATGGTCAACTCTGAATGCTCGGTAGCCTTGCCAAGCTGCGACGTAAAAATTCTCGACATCTGTCTTGCCATCAACAACTTCCGCTTGGCAAGCCCCCACATTGTCGCTGGATAAAGCCAGGAACTTCTGCCAATGGCGCCAGAAGCCAATACCAAGAAAGATGGCAACCTGGAAAAATATTCCTGCGCAAATCGAAAGGAATAATGACAGCGAGGTCATGCTACGACGCTCTCGTCCAGCAATTTGGCCGCTTGGTCTGGGATATCTTTATGGGCCGAGCAATGGGCTGATTGCAATGACACGTTGCCTACCTTAGATATTTTATTCATCAATAGTGCGCTTCCCAGCTTAAGCAAGGGTTAACTGGTCACTGGCCATTGCAAGGAAGCAGCGAATGATGTCACTACAGAAGTTGGGAACGTTATTGTTCGTTTTCAGATGGGGGAATCTCCCACTCCTGCGCAGTTGAGTCGGTGTGGTAGCCAACACACTCGAATGGAGAGATTAAAGTCCGGAGCCCTGTTCGGTAGCCGGATAGCGGTCATCCAAAGATGGGTCGTTGATGCCTTTAATACCCAAATGGGATGATCGTCTCGGCCGGCGGCTTCTGGCCGATTGCCGCCTGATGAAACAAGAATGGCAAAGCAAATGATTTCCGTGCTCAGACGTGACGCAAATCAGTGATCAGTTGACGCAATATTCCGCATTTCCTGCGGTCCACCGCAAAATCCAGGCATTTTTCAGCCGGGCTGCTTGGCCGAGATATCCATCAAGGGCCAACGCGGCTGCACAGCGAAGGCGCCGGCCGGTTTGCTCGGCGAGCCGGCCATCAGGCGCAAGCAGCCGGCGAGCGCGATCATCGCGCCGTTGTCGGTACAGAA
>JAVBXO010000294.1 GCA_030824535.1 Azonexus sp.
GGGCCCTTTTTAGCTTCGCTAGCGATAAACCCCGCCTTTGCTTACTTTCTTTTTGGGCAAGCAAAAAGAAAGTAAGACGCCCTCAAGGCGGAAAGCAGCGGTAAATCACGCGGGAATGACAAGCTGGTCAGCGCCCGCCCCCCGCCCGGCAAGGCGCGGAAAAGTCCATTTCCGGGGCGTACACCGCAGTTTTCACATCCAGCAACCCAAGAAAGCTGTGGAACAGGTTGTCATGGCT
This sequence comes from Azonexus sp., assembly GCA_030824535.1. Taxonomy (GTDB): domain Bacteria; phylum Pseudomonadota; class Gammaproteobacteria; order Burkholderiales; family Rhodocyclaceae; genus Azonexus. Next base: position 239 of record JAVBXO010000294.1, read on the forward strand.
CAGTGGTGTCGCTGCTTGCCGACGAATACAGGCAGGATCGACACCGAGGCTACGCGGGAAAGCATCCGAAAACCACATCACCATCGGCACCTGCGTCTGCACTTCCGGGGCAATCGCGTAGGGAATGCCGTGCAGGTACAAGCCCTTTTCGCCCAGTGATTCGCCGTGATCCGAGACGTAAAGCAGCGCTGAGTCGTGGGCCGTGTGGCCGCGCAGGTACTGGATCGTCGTCGCCAGCACGTGATCGGCGTAGCGGATCGCGTTGTCGTAGGCGTTGACGATGCTTTCCGGCGAGCAGTGCGGCAGGTCGGGGTCTTCGCAGGCCGGGGTGAATTGCTTGAATTCGTCGGGATAGCGCTTGAAGTAGGCCGGGCCGTGGTTGCCCATCTGGTGCATGACGACCAGCAGATTACCCGGTGTTTCAGCGACGACTTTCTGCAGCTTGTCGACCAACGCCGCATCCTGGCACTGACCATCGCTGCAATGTTTCGGCGACAGCGCGGGATCGGGACGGGTGAATTCGACGCCGTCGCACACGCCCTTGCAGCCGGCCTGGTTGTCGATCCAGACAACGCGGAAACCGGCGCGGGCGAAGACATCGAGCACGGATTCGCTGCCACGGATCTTCGCTTCGTCGTAATGCCGCCGCCCCCAGGGCGAGAAAATGCAGGGCAGCGAGGTTTCGGTGTCGGTGCCGCAACTGCTGACCTTGGCGAAATTGATCACGCCAGCCTCAGCCGCCAGTTCCGGCGTTGTTTGCCGGGCATAGCCGGACAAGCCCCAATTGGCCGCCCGCACCGTCTCACCGAGGACCATGACCATGACCACCGGCTTGCTGCGGTTCTTCCAGCCGGCGCCGGCCAGGGCATCGACACCGATGGGTTCGCGGACTTTTTCGATGGCCTGTGCCTGGCTGCGCGTGACTTGCGCGATTGAGTAAAGGTAATTGGCCGGCGTCACAAGAAAACGCAATTCGCGCTGGTTGCGCATCGACGAGGCGAAATCCTGGTAATTGGCGAAAACCGCGCCGGCCATGACCACCAACGCCCCCGCCAGCACGGCCACACGCACCAGCAGCGCCCGCCCCAGGGGGCGCCGGCGGATCTCGACATAACGTAGCAGCCAGATCGGCAGGGCGGCATAGAGCAGCAATTGCGGCACCAGCGACCAGGTCAGCAGGTCACCGGCTTCGCGAACATCGGTGGCCAGCACATTGCGCAACATGCTGGTATCGAGAAAGACCTTGTAGCGGCTCATGAAATGCACGGCAAACGCTGTTGCAATAAACAGCACGGCCAACAAGGGCTTGACCGTCCAGCACGTCATGACCAGACCGAGCAGCACGAAATGCGCCGCCGCGACCCCCAGCACCAGACAGAGGGCAAACCACCAGGCCGCCGGCTGCGTCAGTTGATAACTGGCGAGCATGCCTTCGAGAAACATGCGGTTGCAGAACAACGCAAAAAACAGGCAGGCGATCAGCGTCAGCGTCTCGACCGACAGCAGCAGCCGCCCGCTGACCGCCTCGCTATCGGGACGGATGAACAAATTCCGCGGTCGACGCATGAAAAACCCCAAAAATCAGACAAGGGCGGGATTTTAACGGCTGCTTGCCCCCCGGTTAAAAAAATCCGGCACTTTTGCCCAAGACCCGGTCGGCAGCGCAAAAAAAGCCCGAAGCTGGCGACAGCTCCGGGCAAAGCACCCTGGCGGGATGTTCAGGAGCACCGGTACTGCTTGTCTGCCGGCGCGCCTGAATCGCTGAGCTTTATTGACCTGCTGCTACAAGATGAAATCACTGGCGCTAAGCGCGGTCACACCAACCAGCGCGATTTCGATGTCGGTAATTGCATCACCGTTGATATCCGCCGCAACGATGCCGACGCCCTGCTGCGCATCGACGTAGAAGCGAAGCTGGCCGGCCGCCCCGGTAAAGCTGTCGAGGATGAAGCTGAAGGCCTGATCGCCACTCATCACCGGATTGGCATCAAGGCCGGACAAATCAATCTTGTCGGCTTGCGCAGTCAGGAAGTCGTTGATGATGTCGTGGAAATTGGTCCCGGCCGCACTGTCGCTGACGCCCACATACTTGAACACGTCGGCCCCTGCACCACCGCTCAGCAGATCGCTGCCCAGACCACCGGTCAGCGTGTCTAGCCCTACGCCGCCAGACAAGACGTCGTTGCCGGCCAGACCGCTCAGTTGATCGTTGCCAGCTGCGCCAGCGAGATTGTCCTTGCCCGAGGTGCCGAGCAAGGCGTCGTTGCCGGCCGTACCGGTGGAACTGTTGCCGACCAGCGTGATGTCCGAAGCGCCAAGCGTGAAGGCGCTGGTGGCGAAATTACCGGTCAGGTTGATGCTGAGATCAGCACCGGCGCTGTTATCCATGCCGACAAACAGGCTGGTCGTATTGGTCGCCGAGACATAGCTCGCCTGCACCTGTCCGGCCAGCAGCGTCGTGCCGTCACCGCTCATGACTTCGCCCCCGAACACCGCGCCGGATACGCGAATCGCGTCGCCTGCTGCGGCATCGGTAATGCGATCAAGGCCCGCGCCGGCATTGCAGACAAAGATATCGCTGCCACTACCGCCGCTCAGGTTGTCGTCACCACCACCACCGCTGAGCACATCATCGCCGGCACCACCATTGATGACATCGCTGCCGCCCCAGGTGTACAAGCGGTCAGCGCCGCTGCCACCGGTGATGCGGAAGCTCTCGAAGCCATAGAAATTGACCGAATTCAGGCGCGCCGCATCGGCAAAGGTGTACCAGCCGTAACCGGTATCCCAGCCAGTGATGGCTTCGCTGGAAGTAGCGAAATTGAATTGCAGCAAGTCATTGCCATCACTACCGTTGATCTGGTGCATACCGGCGCCGACACGCACCACATCATCACCGGCCTGGGTGTTGATGGTGTTGTTGCCGCGCACCAGCAGCGTATCGATGCTGTCGGGCACATTGGCCGACGAGGTCGTCAGCGTCATGTTCTCGATGCTGGTCAATAACGTCCCTACGCCACTGACCGTGGCATTGCCGGCCGCCGTCAGGGTCAGCGACAGGCCATTGGTCAGGCCGCCGTAATCGGCAGTCCAGCGATCATTCCCGGCACCGCCGGCAATCGTGTCAAGACCCGCGCCACCATTAAGAATGTCGTTGCCGGCGCCGCCCGACAAGCTGTCATTCAGGCCGCCACCGTACAGCACATCGCTGGCCGAACCGCCGGTGATGTTGAACTTCTCGAAGCCGTAGTAACTGGTCGAGGTCGTTGCCAGTTTGTCGTAATAACCCTGCCAGCCATAACCTTCATCGACCCGGTGGATGGCGCTGGTCAGCGAACTGTAATTAACTACCAGCGTATCCACGCCATCGCCCCCATTGGCGCTGTTGCGGCCCAGACCGAGATTGACGGTATCGCTACCCTGGCGCGTCTCGACCGTATCGTCGGCGGCATAGCTGGCGGTATTGAGAACATCGTTGCCCGCCCCGGTGACCAGGCTCAGACCTTCGATGGCGCGCACCGACAAACCGGAACCGACACCACCCTGCGCCGCAGTCTGGCTGTTCAGGGCATTGATGCTGATGTTGGCGATGCTCGCCGACAAATCGGCCTGCCAGAAATCAGTACCGGTACCGCCATTGATCGTTGCATCACCTGCAGCGCTACGCAGCCAGTCGTTGCCAGCACCACCATTGAGCGTATCGGCCGCATTGCCGCCGCGCAGATCATCACTGCCGCTACCACCGGTCAGCACAAAATGCTCGACCCCGTAATAGTCAGCCATGTCGCCCTGCCCGGAAGCATAGCGCCCCCAGCCGTAACCGATGTCGGACCAGCTGATATTGCTCGTCACCGCCGTCCAGTTCAGGATCATCTTGTCGCCATTGACGCCATTGTCGCCGGCATTGAACGAATCCCGACCGCGACCAAGCGACACGCTATCGTCGCCGCCTGCGCTGTTGACGACATCATCGTAAACACCAGCCTGCGCGGTAATGATGTCGTTACCCGCGCCGCTATTGATGTTCAATTGCTCGATGCCACGGAACTGCGCGCCGGTGCTGGCGGACTGGAAACCGCTGAGCGTATCGACCGCGCTGCCAAGGTTGAGCGCGACACTGAGCAGGCTGGTGTAATCGATGACCCAGGTGTCCTTGCCGGTACCACCGTCGATCTGATCCACCCCGGCGCCACCGTACAGCGTGTCATTGCCGTCGTTGCCCTTCAGGGTATCGTCGAGGCCACCGCCAAACAGCTGGTCCTGGCCGGCGCCGCCAGCCAGCATGAAGCGCTCGATGCCGTAATAATCGGCCTGCGCCACGGCGTCATTGCCCACCTGATAGCGCTGCCAGCCATAACCGATATCGCTACGACTGATGTCTTCCGTCTGGCCGCTGTAATCCAGCACCATCAGGTCAGTCCCGTCACCGCCCTGGATCCAGTCAGATCCCAGGCCGCCGCTGATGGTGTCGTCACCACCCGCAGTATTGATCGCATCGTTGCCGGTCACGGCGCTGCTATCGATGTTGTCCGAGCCGATACCGGTGGTGATTTCCAGCGCCTCGACATTGCGAACGACGGCGCCCGTGGCCGGCACGGTCCAGGCAACACCGCCAGCTTGCAGCTGCACGTCCATCGCCATGGCAATCGGCGAATAATTGACGATCCAGCGATCCTGGCCGCTGCCGCCATCCAGGCTGTCGTTGCCCAGACCGCTGGATAAAACATCGTTGCCAGCGCCGCCGAGCAGTATGTCGGCGTTATTGCCGCCGCGCAGATCGTCGCTACCCGAACCACCACTCAGCTGAAAAACTTCGAAATTGACCTGCGTCAGCGAGCTATAAGCATCGTCGGTATACCCCTGCCAGCCGTAACCTGCGTCAAACCAGCGGATCGGCCCGGTCGCTGCCGACCAGTCCATCACCAAGGTATCAAGCCCTTCCAGGCCATTGGCCGAGCTTTGCTGGGAAAAGACGGCGGAAAAGACATTGTTGTTGGCGTCGAGTGTCATGATCTCTCTCCTGATCGTTTGTAATATTGACTTCATCCCGCTCTATTACCTTCAGCATAGAACACGGCGAAATCAATTCAAGGACAAGGGCAGAAAAGCTGGAACCATCAGCCACCGACACTGTCGTGTCGGCGGCGAGAAATCATCGGGAAGAGAATGCCGAAAATTACTCGGACTGGGCCGCCGCCGCCTTGCTCGCCGGCTTGCTGCTTTTCTTCTGCCGGGCCTTGAGGGCCGCCCGCTTCATGCGTGTCAGACGACGCTGAATGTCATCAGAGTCCATCCACAAATCGGCACCGCGAAGGATGTTGGCGATCTCGCCATCGGTCAGAAAAGGCGAGCACAGGTGACTCAAGACCTTCTCGAACCAGCTGCTGACGGCAACGACCTCGGCCTGCTGCTCATTGCCCTTGCCGGCAAAAATGCCCGAATAAATGTGGAACATCAGCTGGCAGTTGTCGTGCACGATCAACTCGTCGCCGCAGAGGAAAATCAGCGCCGCCATCGAAAAAGCCCGCGCCTCGAGGATGGTCACCACGCGGGCGTTGGACGCCAGCATGTTGTTGATGATCTGCAAGCCGGTATTGAAATCACCGCCCGAGGAGTTCAGGTGCAGATAAACCAGGTCGGTATCCGCCGCCGTGCGCAGCGTGTAGAACATCTCGGTGTAATACTGCGGTTCGCGGATCTCGCCACACAGGTAATACGACACCTGGCGCACCGGCAAATGCTGCTCGTAACGAATCAAGCCCCGGAAACGGTTCTCCTCGTCGCCGGCGGGTTCGTCGTCCTGTCCTGAAAGCATCCGTTTCATCGTCTTCTCCCGGTCCGTTTTGTACGAATAATTATGATCCAACTCGGCGCAGCCGGGGTCCGGCTCGGGCCCATGAAAAATGCCCTGTTTTTGCGGTCGACCGCAAAAACAGGGCATTTTCCTCCCTGGCCCGCAGCAAAGCCTCCGCTGCCCGCCCAAGGCAAAAACGGCCGGCAGCGGACCCGCGCCGGCGTTCTCGCTGAGCAGAAATCGCCGTCAATCACCGCATTTTGCCGGAAAATACCTGCTCGGCACCCGATCAGGCGAGCAAAAAGACGCCCCGTGACATACAATCGTCACACAAAAATGCCAATTAATTGATGGAGTCGGTAATGGGAATGTTCACATGGCTGAAACGGCTGCTGGGTGGAAGTGCAGCCGCAAGTAATCACACCGCCCCGGCCCCGGAAAAAGCCGTCGCCAAGCCCGCCAGCGAAGCGCCTACGGTGATCTCCGGCAACGAAAAACCTTTTTTCCAGGAAGCCGACAACGGCAAGATACTGGTCATCGACGATTCGCCGACCGTCATCGCCGTCTTCCGCAAGATCCTCCAGCCGGCCGGCTACAACATGATTTACGCCGAAAGCGCCGAAACCGGCATCCGTGTCGCACGCATGGAAAAACCCGACCTGATCTTCCTCGACATCGTACTGCCCGGCATGAACGGCTTCGCCGCGCTGCGCACCATGCGCAAGGATCCGCTGACCCGTGCCATTCCCATCGTGATGATCAGCGGCAACGAACAG
>JAVBXO010000069.1 GCA_030824535.1 Azonexus sp.
CGTGATGCTCTTGATGCTGTTTTTTGTCTCGCGTAGTGGCGAGGCGATCATCCGTGCCGAGTCGGAGCGGCAACTGGCAGCTGGCGCGCGCAATTTTGCCAATCTGCTGGAGCGTGATCAACGCCAGCTGGAACTGGCGGCGACCGTTCTTTCCAGCGATTTCGGTTTTCGCGAAGCGATTGCTACCCAGGACCGGGCGACGGTGCTGTCGGTGCTGCGCAATCATGGCTCGCGCATCGGTGCGCGGGTCATGATGGTTGCTTCCCTTGATGGCACGGTGATCGCCGATACCCAGCATCCCGGTACCGGGCCGCGTCCTTTTCCCTTCGCCGCATTGCTGACGACGGCGCAACAGGCGGGGCGGGGTAGCGGTGTCGTGCAAATGCAGGATGGGCAGCTCTACCAGATCGTGATTGTGCCGATCATGGCGCCGGTGCGTATTGCCTGGGTGGTTATGGGCTTTACGCTCGAAGATGCCTGGGCCGAAACCTTTGCCCAGGCCAGCGGCCTGGATGTCAGTCTGCTGACCGCTACCGGCGGCATCCATGCCAGTTCGCTGGCGCCGGCCTTGCGTCACGAACTGAAACCACTGACATGGCGTAGCGCCGCCTCGACGATGCGCCCGCTGTCGCTGGCCGGGCGTCACTATCACGCGATGGCGCTACCCTTTGGCGCGGATGCCCGGGTGTTGCTGCTGCATTCGCTGGACAGTAGCGAAGCGGTTTTTCGTGATCTTGAGCACGTACTGGAAATTATTGCCGCTGCCGGCATCGCGCTGTTTGTTGTGGGCAGCTTCGGGCTGGCGCGGCGGATTGCCGGGCCGGTCAACCAACTGGCCAGGGCGGCGCGCAAGATCGCGGGGGGCGATTACAGTCAGCCGATCAGCAGCAGCTCAAGCGACGAAATCGGCCAGCTGGCGGCCAGTTTTGAGAACATGCGTATCGATATCGCGACGCGCGAACAGAAAATCATGCGTCTGGCCTACGAAGACAGCCTGACCGGCTTGCCCAACCGCATCCGCCTGGCCGAGCGGATCTCGGCGCTCGGTACTGACGATCGGGCGCTGGTCGCGGTGCTGGATCTCGACCGCTTTGCTGCGATCAACGATGCCCTCGGTCATCCCGTCGGTGACGCCCTGCTGCAACGGGTCGGCACCCGACTGGCCGGACAGATGCCGGCGGGAGCGATGCTGGCCCGGCTGTGGGGCGACGAATTTGCGATGACCATCGACCGGATTGATCGCCCGGCGGCCACGGAATTCGCTGTCAGCCTGTTGACCCTGTTGCGCGAACCCATCGTGCTCGATGGCCAGCAACTCGATGTCGCTGGCAGCCTGGGGCTGGCCTTCTTTCCTGACGACGGTCGCGATCTTGACAATCTGCTGCGCCGGGCCGAGCTGGCGATGTACGCCGCCAAGCGGCGGCAATGCGGCTATGTCTTTGCTGCCGATGTCGGCGACGGGCCGCCGCCCGAGCATCTGTCGCTGGTTGGTGAAATGCGCCGGGCGCTGGAACAGCGCGAATTTGTGCTGTATTACCAGCCGAAGTTTTCCTTCGCCGAGCAGCGCATTGTTGCCGTCGAGGCACTGCTGCGCTGGCAGCATCCCGAGCAGGGGCTGATCCAGCCCGGACGGTTTATACCGTTTGCCGAGCAGACCGGGTTCATCCGTGAAATCACTCCCTGGTTGCTCGGCGAGGTGGTGGCCCAGGCCGCCACCTGGCGCGATGCCGGGCTTGATGTCGTGATCTCGGCCAATCTTTCGGCGCGTGACCTGCTTAATCCGCAACTGGTGACGCTGATGCGCGAATTGCTCGACGCCTATGATCTGGCGCCGGCAGCGCTTTGTCTGGAAATTACCGAAAGCGCCCTGATGGAAGACCCGACGCTGGCGCTGGCGCATCTGGCGGCGCTGGCCGACCTGGGGCTGAAGCTGTCGATTGACGATTACGGCGCCGGTCAGGCGTCGCTGTCCTATCTCAAGCTATTGCCGGTGCACGAGCTGAAAATTGACCAGAGCTTCATCAGCTCGCTGTCGTCGTCGTCCAAGGACGCGGCGATTGTTCGCTCGACCGTGGCCCTCGGCCACGCCCTGGGCCTGACCGTGGTGGCCGAAGGGATCGAGACCCAGGCCGACCTGGATTGGCTGAATGCGGCCGATTGCGATATCGCCCAGGGCTATTTCATCGCCCGACCGATGCCGCCGGCGGCTTTCGCTGACTGGTTGCAGCAGCGCGCCAGGCCCTAGCCCACTAATCGTCGAGCGAGCGTCGGCCGGTCTTGATCGCTGCCCGCCGGCCTTTTTGTTCGAGGCGGCGCTTGACCGAACCATGCGTCGGCTTGGTCGGCCGCCGCGCCCGTTGCACGACGGCCACGCTGGCGACCAGCTGCTCCAGCCGGCGTAAGGCTTCGGCGCGGTTTTTCTCGAGGCTGCGAAACTCCTGGGCCTTGATCACCACCACGCCGTCCTTGCTGATCCGGTGGTCGCCGAGCTTGAGCAGGCGTTCGCGAATTTCTTCGGGCAGCGACGAGGTTTTGATGTCAAAACGCAGGTGCACCGCATTCGAGACCTTGTTGACGTTCTGCCCGCCGGCCCCTTGGGCGCGAATGGCGGTGATTTCAATTTCGTCGGCGGGGATGATGAATGTTGGATGCATGGCTTCGGTGCTGGGGTGGATCACAGGGTGGATCGTTGCGGCAGAGCATTCTGGCGCAGGCTCAGGCTATGATCCGGGAAATCCCGCACAGAAGACGAAACACGCATGAAATTCTCCCGTTTCTTCCTCAATCGCCTGCAAAACCAGAGCATGGCCAACGACACGGTCGTCGTCATCGACGTGCTGCGCTCATTCACCACGGCCGCTGTGGCGCTGCAGCGCGGGGCGCAGGCGATTTACCCGGTCGAAGGCATTGCGGCGGCGATTGCTCTGGCCGACAGGCTCGACCAGGCCCTGTCCATCGGCGCGATTGGCGGCGGCGACCCGGCGCCTGGTTTCGATTTCGGCAATTCACCGGCGCAACTGCTCGACGCTGATCTGGCCGGGAAAAAAATCGTCATGAGCACCGCTGCCGGCGTGCGTGGTCTGCAGCGTTTTCGCCAGGCCCGTCAGCTCTACGCCACCAGCCTGGTCTGTGCCCGCGCCACGGCTGATGCCATCCGGGCCGCCGGGGCCGAGGAAGTGTGTTTCGTGATTACCGGCGAATGGGTCGATCGCGACGGCGACGAAGACATCGCCTGCGCCGACTACATCGAAGCCCTGTTGCGCGGCGATGCCGTCGATCCCGCGCATTACGCCCAGCGGGTGCGCGATTCCGACTTCGGCCAACGCTTCACCGCCGGCACCTGGCCCAACCTGCCGCTGGCCGACCTCGACCTCGCCGCCGACGTCGACCGCTTCAACTTTGCCATGCCGGTCGGGCGTGAGGACGAGAGTCTGGTGATCCGCTGATTTTTGCCCTTTTTACTGCGTTGACCGCAGCAGCCGCGCCAAGCTTCAGTCGCTGACTTTTTCCCAGCGCAGGATTTTTACGTCGACCGTCAAGGCAATCTCTGTCAGCGCAGCGGCTCTGGTACGGCCTTCGGCGGTGGCGCGGTAGAGGTGCGGCGTCATTGCCAGCAGGTCGGCGATTTGTTCCGCGCCCTGGATCTCGAGCGGGAAGCGGACGGTTTCACTGGTGAGCAGGGCAAAGCCCGGTGGCGCCTGTGTTTCACCGCTGCGTTCGGGTTTGAGGCTCGGATAGATGACTTCGCGCAATTCGCGCAGGTGCTCGGGGCCGGCGTCGACCTGGATCAGTTCGCCGCCGGGCTGCAAAACCCGGGCAAATTCGCCGTAGACCGGAAAACCGAACAGACACAGGATGCGGTCGAGGCTGGCGTCGGGAACGGGTAACTTGGCATTGCTGCCGACCACCCAGTTGGGCCGCTGGTCCTGTCTGGCGGCGGCCTGCACCGCCCATTTCGAGATGTCCAGGCCGAGGATGGACAGTTCGCGCTGGCCGGGGGCGGCGGCGAGCTGGCGCAGGTAATAGCCTTCGCCACTGCCGGCATCGAGACAGCGGATGCGCCCGGTCTCCGGCAAATTGGCCAGTACGGCCGCGTTGACCGCAGCAGCGATGGGCGCGTAATGGTCGGCATTGAGAAAGCGCCGGCGGGCAGCGACCATCTCCTTGCTGTCGCCGGGATCGAGCGAACGCTTGTGCTGCACCGGCAGCAGGTTGGTGTAACCCTGGCTGGCAACGTCGTAGCAATGGCCGCTGGCACAGCGCCAGCTCATGCCATCGCGCACGAGCGGCGCACCGTCGAGCGGGCAGGCGAGGGCGGTGAAGGCGGTGATGTTCATGGCTGGTTTCTACTGATAGCTCAATGCGCTAGCGCTCTCTTAAGTTTGTCATTCCCGCGCAGGCGGGAATCCAGAAAACCAAACCACTGGATCCCCGCCTGCGCGGGGATGACGAATATCCCCCGTGTTTTTCAGGCCGCCCGCTTGAGTTCCGCCGCGGCCTCTTCGCGTACCCGCTTGGCTTCGTCGAGCAGGTAGCGTTGGTAATCCTCGAGGTCGCCGTCGAAGGGTTCGACGCCGCCCTTGGAGACCAGCCAGAATTCGTCGCAGACCGAACGCAGCATGGCGCGGTCGTGGCTGACCAGCATGACCGTGCCTTCGAATTCGTTGAGCGCGACGGCCAGGGCTTCGCGGGTGTTGAGGTCGAGGTGGTTGGTCGGTTCGTCGAGCAGCAGCAGGTTGGGGCGTTGCCAGACGAGCATGCACAGCACCAGGCGGGCTTTTTCGCCGCCGCTCATGGTGCCGACCGGCTGTTTGACCATGTCGCCGCCGAAATTGAAGGTGCCGAGGAAGTTGCGCAGTTCCTGCTCGCGGCCCGGCACATTGCTGCGGCCGTTGGCGATGGCTTCCTTGGCCAGGCGGATCATGTGTTCGAGCGGCGTGTCTTGCGGCCGCAGCACGTCGAGTTCCTGCTGCGCGAAGTAGCCGATGTTCAGGCCCTTGCCTTCGGTGACTTCGCCGGCAATCGCCTGCAGGTCGCGGGCAATGGTCTTGACCAGCGTCGACTTGCCCTGGCCGTTGGCGCCGAGGATGCCGATGCGCTGGCCGGCCATGACCGAGCGGTTGATGCCGCGGACGATGACCGTCGGCGGCGTGCCGGCGGGGGCATCGGCCGGCGGCGGATAGCCGATGGCGGTATCGACCATCGACAGCATCGGATTGGGCAGGTTTTGCGGTTCCTGGAATTCGAAAGTGAATTCGGCATCGGCCAGTATCGGCGCGATCTTTTCCATGCGGTCCAGCGCCTTGACCCGGCTCTGCGCCTGCTTGGCCTTGCTGGCCTTGGCCTTGAAGCGGGTGATGAAGGACTGCAGGTGGGCGATCTTTTCCGCTTGCTTGGCCATCGTTGCCTGTTGCAGCAACATCTGCTCGGCGCGCATGTCTTCGAATTTGCTGTAATTGCCGCCGTAGCGGACCAGCTTGGCGTTGTCGATGTGCAGCGTGACGCCGGTAATCGCGTCGAGGAATTCGCGGTCGTGGCTGATCATCACCAGCGTGCCCTGATAACGCTTCAACCAGGCTTCGAGCCAGACCAGCGCGTCCAAATCCAGGTGGTTGGTCGGTTCGTCGAGCAGCAGGATGTCGGACGGGCACATCAGCGCGCGCGCCAGTTGCAGACGCATGCGCCAGCCGCCGGAGAAGCTGTCGACCGGGTTGTGCAGTTCCGAGACCTTGAAGCCGAGGCCGAGGATCAGCGCCTGGGCGCGGGCTTCGGCATCGTAGTCGCCGGCGTCGTGCAGCGCCATGTAGGCTTCGGCCATGCGCATGCCGTCGTCGCTGGCTTCGGCGTCATGCACTTCATTGCGTGCGGCGAGCAGCTTGGTGTCGCCGTCGATGACGAAATCGGTCGCGCTTTGCCCGGTTTCCGGCATGTCCTGCGCCACCTGGCCCATGTGCCAGCTCTTGGGGATCGAATAGTCGCCGCCATCCTCGTGCAGCGTGCCGTTGAGCAGCGCGAACAGGGTCGATTTGCCGGCGCCGTTGCGGCCGACCAGGCCGACCTTTTCACCGGGATTGATGGTGACCGAGGCCTTGTCGAGCAGCACTTTCGAGCTGCGGCGCAGGGTGACGTTCTTGAGGAGGATCATGAGCGGAACTTTCTGGGAGGTCGGGCATGATAGCCAGCCGCAGCCCGTCGGCCTACCACTATTTGCATCGTTGAGCGCGGCGGGGGCTGGCTTGTGGTGCATTGCACCAATTGTCCGGGCAGCACGGCGCATTTTGTCGTCTTTCTGACAGTCGACCGCAGAATTGCCTAGCCGGCACCCGGATCAGCCGGTTTTGGCCTCTGGCGTTCGTCTTGCTTGTTCCAGACCATGAAAACTTATCTCGACTGGTCGGCCTACGACACTTATGGCGTCGGCGACGCCTATGCCGGCATTCCGGCGACCGGCGGCAATTACGCCAAGGCGGTTGCCGTGTGCATGAACAATCACCAATGCCAGCGCGAAGGCAAGGGCGTGATGTGCCCGAGTTACCGCGTCACGCAGGATCCGGGGCATTCGACCGGGGCGCGGGTCAGGGCCTTCAAGGCGGCCTTGAATGGCGAGCTGGGTGAAGATCCCTTTGCTCACCCTGATCTGGCGGCGGCCATGGATCTCTGCGTGTCGTGCAAGGGCTGCAAGAAAGAATGCCCGAGCGCCGTCGACATGACGCTGATCAAGACTGAATACCTGGCGCAGAAGAATGCCCGCCTCGGCGTGTCGCGCCGCGTGCAGTTGTTTGCCGGCCTGCCGCAATGGCTGCATCGCTGGCGCGCGCCGCTGTCCTGGTTGGTGCGCTGGCGCAATGCCTCGCCCTGGCTGGCGAAGTTCGCCGAGAAGCGTTGGGGCATCGCCGCCGCCCGGCCGATTCCGCAACTGGTCGAAGCGCCTTTCCTCGCGCCTTTACCCGAATCCTGCGGTCAACGCGGCAAAGTGCTGCTTTTTGTCGATACCTTCACCCATTACTACACGCCGGAAGTCGCCGAAGCGGCGATCAAGGTGCTGAAAGCCGGCGGTTATGCGGTCGACGTGCTGCAGCCGGCAAAAACCGACGCCGAGCCACAACGGCCGTTGTGCTGTGGTCGCACCTATCTGTCGCAAGGCCTGGTCGATGCGGCAAAAATTGAAGGCCAGCGCGTCATGGCGGCGCTCGCGCCGGCGCTGGCCGAAGGCACGCCGATCGTTGGACTGGAGCCTTCCTGCCTGCTGGCGCTGCGCGACGAGTTCTACAGCCTGTCGCTCGGGCCGGATGTCGGCAAGCTGTCGAAGCAGGCCTTCCTGTTCGAGGAATTCCTCATGCGCGAAGGCAACAAGGGGCTCAAGTTGCCGCTGAAAGCTCTGCCGGGGGGCAAGGCCGTGGTGCATGGCCACTGTCACCAGAAAGCTTTTGGTGCAATGAAGTCAGTCAAGAAGGTGCTGGCCTGGATTCCCGGCTTCGAGTTCGAGATCGTCGATGCCAGTTGTTGCGGCATGTCCGGCAGCTTCGGCATCGAGGCTGAACACTACGACGCCTCGCAGAAAATGGCCGAACTGGCCTTGCTACCGGCCGTCCGGGCTGCGGCCGCCGATGCGCCGATTATTGCCGACGGTTTTTCCTGCCGTCACCAGATTGCCGACGGCACCGGCCGGCAGGCCATGCACGTTGCCGTATTACTGGCCAGCGCGCTGGATGACGGGGTTTCTGGTCCGTGAATTGCTTCTAAGCAGACATGGGCGGCCACAAGCGCGCCCCGTTTGCCAAAGGAGCACATCATGCCCAAAGCGATCAACGAAGAAATGCTGTTCTGGATGCGCCTCGCGGCCTTTGCCAATCTTGCCGAGCACGTGCTGGCGTCCGGGGCCTCAGTGGGCGATGCCGAAGAGTTGCTGTTCGGCTGGAAACTGCCGGGTGACTTGCCTTCGCGTTATGCCTGCCTGAGTGGCGGGGCGGCCAACCATACGGTGCGCGGTTAATGCGCTGGCTCCTCGGGCGTGCTCTCGGCTTCGCTGAGCACGGCCAGGAGCTTGGCAAACAGCGCGTCGGGGGCGACGGGTTTGGTGATGAAGTCGTTCATGCCGGCCGCCAGGCAGCGCCGGCGATCCTCGACGAAGGCGTTGGCGGTCATGGCCAGGATCGGCACCCTGGCGTATTGCGGCAACTGGCGGATGCGGCGGGCGGCTTCCAGGCCGTCGAGATTGGGCATCTGCATGTCCATCAGGATCAGGTCATAGTGATTTTCCGTCGCCAGACGCACGGCCTGCACGCCATCCTCGGCGATATCCGCGGTCAGGCCGGCATCTTCAAGCAGGATCAGGGTGATTTCGCGATTGATCGGATCATCCTCGGCGACCAGCAGGTGTCGGCCGGCAAAGTCCCGGCGCAGGAGCGGTGCGGCATCCACATTGGCGGAGGGTGATAGCTCGTGCACGGCGGTGCTGGCTCTTTTGAGGCGTGCCGTAAACCAGAAACAACTACCCAATCCCAGGGTGCTCGTTGCGCCAGCGCTGCCCCCCATCAGTTCTGCCAGTTTGCGGGTGATCGCCAGGCCCAGGCCGGTGCCGCCGTACTTGCGTGTGGTGCCGTTATCGGCTTGTTCAAAGGCGGAAAATAGCTTGGGCAAGGTTTCTTGCGGAATACCGATGCCGGTATCGCTGACGGAAAAGCGTAACAGCAGATCGTCCGGGCGTTCTTCGAGGGTATCAACACGCAAAATGATGCTGCCTTGTTCAGTGAACTTGAGGGCATTGGATGCGTAATTGAGCAGGGCTTGTTGCAGCCGGGTCGGGTCGCCACGCAGCCGACTGGGCAGCGGCGGGACTTCGCAGTGCAGGCTCAGGTTTTTGGCCCGGGCCTTGTGTTGCAACATTGAGGCAACTATTTCAAGGAGCTGGCCGATATTCAGGTCAATCTCATCGATCAGCAGTTTGTCGGCCTCGATCTTGGAAAGGTCGAGAACAGCATTGATGATGTTCAGCAGGTGGCTGCTGGCATCTTCGAGCTTGTCGAGATATCCGGCCTGTCTGGCGCTGATGCCCTCGCGCCGGATCAGGTGGGCCATGCCACTGATGGCATTGAGCGGGGTGCGGATTTCATGGCTCATGTTGGCCAAAAAGGAACTCTTGGCGCGGTTGGCGGCTTCGGCGGCATCCTTGGCCACGACCAGCGCCTGGGTGCGTTTTTCGACCAGCTGTTCAAGTTGCTGCTGGTATTGCTCGAGTTCCGCCTTGCTGCGGTTACGGGCGCTGATATCGCGCATGAAGACGAAAATCTGTCCGCCGTCGACAGCGAGGTAGGTGGTGCTGACTTCAACCGGCCAGAGCGAGCCATCCTTGCGCCGGTGCAGGGTTTCGAACTGCTCCCGGCCATGAGCCATGAGATAGTCGATGCGCTCGTTGACGAAGCCGGGTTGAGCATTGGCGTCGAGGTCAGGAATGCGCAATTGCAGCAGTTCTTCGCGGCTGTAGCCGGACAGCTGGCAATAGGTGGGATTGACCTCAAGCAGCCGGCCTTCGCCATCGCTATGCCAGAAACCGTCGAGGGTGGTGTCGAGGATGCTGCGCAGGGATTCGTAACTGTTGCGCAGTGCCCGTTCGATCCGGCGATTATTGGTGATGTCGCGGGCGAACACCGCGATGCAGTAGGGTGTACTGCGGCCTTCGCCGATCACCGGGGCGATGCTGAGCACCAGCGTGCGCTGCTCCGCGAGCAACTCGTGTTCGCAGCTGAAAGCGCCTTCGCTGATGGCTCGTCGGTAAAGCGCGCGCCAGATCTCGGCCTGGCCGGGAAACAAGGCCTCGGGTAGCGTGCCGAGGGCCACGGGGGGGTGACCCTGGCGTTCACAATACTGTTGCAGCCCGCGGTTGAGCATGGTCAGTGCGAAGTTGTCGATATCGACGGTCCACACCAGGTCGGAGGAACTGTCCAGCGTAGCTTTGAGCTGGGCTTGCGAGTAGGCTAGTTTTTCCCCGATCTGCTTGCCTTGCTCGATTTCGCGCATCAGTTCGAGGGCGACACCGGAGAGCTTTTCGTAGGTCGAGAGCACCAGGCTGATCAGTAGCCGGTGCGAACTGCTCATGATTTTTTCCGCGCGCAGCCTGGCCTCGGGGAAGGACAGCCCGTCCTGCAGGCCGAGCACGATGAGGCCGAGATTGCGGTCAGACTGGAGGATGTGCGCGGCCAGCCACTGCGTCAGGAAGGCGCGGGCATCGGCGAAAAACAGTTCCGGGTCGCTCTGGCGCTCGGCCGTCAGCGCCTGGACCTTGAGGATGAAGGCCTCATGCTCGGCGCGATGCAGGCGTTCCAGTTCATTGTCGGGAAAGTGCGCGTGCCAGACGCCTTCCTCGGTCTGAAAATGGTAAACGGTGTAGGCGACCAGCTCCTGCAATAACTGCTCGGCGTCCAGCCGCTGTTCCTGCAGGATGCTTTGCCGGGCCAAGGCATTGAGCAGCTCGACCAGATGCTGGTGCTGGGCATCGATGGCAGGCAGTCCAATATTGAAACTTTCGCTCCATGGAAAAATCTCGACTGCATTCATTCCTGATTCCAAGGCTGGTTTTGACGGACTGCGCATGAACTCAATGAGCGTTCATGCGGCAGGATCGTTAATTATGCCTTGTCAATTGGTGCTTCAGGGAGCGATTAGCGAGCGCCTGACGGGAATGTTATTGCCAGCTTAGTGCCGGGAAAACAGGTCGCGAATCTTGCACAGGGTGGTCGTGACGTCGAAGCGCGGGTCGGGCAGGGCCTGGCCGGCAAGGATGCTGGTGATGGCGCAGGCCGGATCCTTTTCGCCGGTCAGCAGCACCTGCGTACCGCGCTTGCGCAGGTGGCGGATGAAGCCGTCGCCGGCGCTGGCAGCAACGACAATGTCGACGCCGTCAAGTGGATGGGCGCGGTCATCCGCGAAAACGTGCAGCACTTCGTCCTTGGCAAGGTCGATGCGTTGCGGCGCCGGCAGCAATTGGTTGGAGCGATGCTCCGCCAAGTCGTAGAGCAACCATTGACGGGTCTGCCCGGCATGGCCGCTGACTTCGGTGAAATCCTTGGTGGCGATGGCAATTTTCATGATTGGCGTAAACCGAACGAGACTTTCTGTGGTTAGCAATTTTTGCGCCAAAGAGACATCGGTTTTTACCAACGGTGACCATGATGGCGGTGCTCACCACCGTAATAACGCGGTCCCGGGGCATAGTAGGGGGCTGGGGCGTAATAGGGTGCCGGCCGGACGACCTCAATGCGTGGTCCGACATACGCAACGCGCGGCGGCACGACGGTGCAGGCGCCAAGGCTGAAGAGCGCAGTCAGCAGGGCGAGGGTTTTGAGGCATTTCGACATGATATTTTCCGTGGTGTTGATGACTGTAATAACGCGCCAGCGGCAGGATGGCCTGACTGCGTGGTGTACGGAGTTGTGTCGAGATGTAAGCCGGGGTTGTCAGGCCGGGTTGGCGGGCGGTTGATTGAGTTGTTGGCGACGGGCTTCGAATTCCTTGCGCAGTTCGCGGCGCAGCAGGGCCGAGCGGTGGCGGCGGATTTCATCCGGGGTTTGCGCGAGCAGCGGCGGCACGGTGGTTGGCTGGCCCTGCTCGTCGACGGCGACCATGGTCAGGAAGCAGCTGTTGGCGTGGCGGACGATCTGTTCGCGAATGCTCTCGGTGAGCACCTTGATGCCGATTTCCATCGAGGTGTTGCCGGTGTAATTGACCGAGGCCAGGAAGGTCACCAGTTCGCCGACGTGGATGGGCTGGCGGAACATCACCTGGTCCACCGACAGGGTCACGACGTATTGGCCGGCGTAACGGCTGGCGCAGGCGTAAGCGACCTGATCGAGCAATTTCAGGATGGTGCCGCCATGGACGTTGCCGGAAAAATTGGCCATGTCCGGGGTCATCAGCACGGTCATGGCGAGTTGGTGTTTGGGCAGATGCATCGTATCGCTCCAGAAAATGAAAAACGGCCAGTGACGGGTGAGCGTCGCTGGCCGAAGTTTAGTTCAGGCGGGCTTCAGGCCGGGGCCGAGCTGCGGATCAGGTGATCAAAGGCGCTGAGCGAGGCGGTGGCGCCGGCGCCCATGGCGATGATGATCTGCTTGTACGGCACGGTCGTGCAGTCGCCGGCGGCGAAAACACCGGGAAGGCTGGTCTGGCCCTTGGCGTCGATTTCGATTTCGCCCCTTTTTGACAGGTCGACCGCAGATTTCAGCCAGTCGGTGTTGGGCAGCAGGCCGATCTGCACGAAGATGCCTTCGAGCGCTACATGCCGGCTGTCGCCGCTGACGCGATCCTGATAGGTGATGCCGTTGACCTTCTGGCCGTCACCGGTGACTTCGGTGGTCAGGGCCTGGGTGATGACCGTGACGTTGGGCAGGCTGAACAGCTTCTTCTGCAAAACGGCGTCGGCGCGCAATTGGCCGTCGAACTCCAGCAAGCTCACATGGGCGACGATGCCGGCAAGGTCGATGGCGGCCTCGACGCCGGAGTTGCCGCCGCCGATGACGGCGACGCGCTTGCCCTTGAACAGCGGACCGTCGCAATGCGGGCAGAAGCAGACGCCCTTGGCCTTGTATTCCTGTTCGCCAGGAACGCCCATTTCACGCCAGCGAGCGCCGGTCGACAGGATCACCGAGCGGGCTTGCAGACGCGCGCCGTTTTCCAGCTCGATGCCGATCAGGCCGCCGCCGGGTTTGCCAACATCGCTGGCCGGGAGCAGTTTGGTGGCGCGCTGCAGGTTCATGACATCGACGTCGTAGGCCTTGACGTGCTGTTCAAGTGCCATGGCCAGTTTCGGGCCGTCGGTTTCCTTGACCGAAATGAAGTTCTCGATGGTCATGGTGTCCATGACCTGGCCGCCAAAACGCTCGGCGACGACGCCGGTGCGAATGCCCTTGCGCGCGGCGTAGATCGCCGCAGCCGCGCCGGCCGGACCGCCGCCGACAACCAATACGTCGAATGTTTCTTTTTTGCCGAGTTCTTCGGCAGCGCGGGCAGCAGCGCCGGTGTCGACCTTGGCCAGGATTTCCTCGATCAGCATGCGGCCGGCGCCGAATTCGGCGTCGTTCAGGTAGGTGGTCGGCACGGCCATGATCTGGCGGGCATTAACCTCGTCCTGGAACATCGCGCCGTCGATCATCGTGCTGCTGACGTTCGGATTGAGTACGGCCATCAGGTTCAGCGCCTGGACGACGTCGGGGCAGTTGTGGCAAGTCAGCGAGATGTAGGTCTCGAACTTGAAGTTGCCGGGCAGGGCCTTGATCTGCTCGATGACCGACTGCTCGACCTTGGGTGGGTGACCACCGGTTTGCAGCAGCGCGAGGACCAGCGACGTGAATTCATGGCCCATGGGGATGCCGGCAAAATGGATGCGCGGCGTTTCGCCGGGCAGGCCGATGGCGAAGGACGGGCGTCGCGTTGCGCTGCCGTTTTCGCGCAGGCTGATCTTGCTGGAAAGTTCGGCAATATCGACCAGCAGCCCACGCATTTCCTGGGCCTTGAGGCTGTCGTCGAAACTGGCGACGAGTTCGATGGGGCGTTGCAGTTTTTCGAGGTAGGCCTTCAATTGGGCCTTGATATTGGCATCGAGCATGGCTGTTCTCTCTTTTTTTGAATTTCACTGCTTTTTTGCGGTTGACCGCAAAAAAGGACTGGAATCCAGCTGGCGTTTAGGATCGAGGATCGAGGATTCAGCGAGTTTGTGCTCAATCCTCGATCCTATTAGCTAACAACTACTTAGATCTTGCCGACCAGGTCGAGCGACGGGGTCAGGGTCTCGGCGCCTTCTTTCCACTTGGCCGGACAGACTTCACCCGGGTGCGAGGCGGTGTATTGGGCGGCCTTCAGCTTGCGCAGGGTTTCGGAGACGTCACGGGCGATTTCGTTGGAGTGGATTTCAACGGTCTTGATCACGCCATCCGGATTGATGACGAAGGTGCCGCGCAGGGCCAGGCCTTCAGCGTCGATATGCACGTCGAAAGCGCGGGTCAGGGCGTGGGTCGGGTCGCCGACCAGCGGGAACTGGGCCTTGCCGACGGCTGGCGAGGTTTCGTGCCAGACCTTGTGCGAGAAGTGGGTGTCGGTCGTGACGATGTAGATCTCGGCGCCAGCCTTCTGGAATTCAGCGTAGTTGTTGGCTGCGTCTTCGATTTCGGTCGGGCAGTTGAAGGTGAAGGCGGCCGGCATGAAGATCACGACGGACCACTTGCCCTTCAGGCTGGCTTCGGTGACTTCGATGAACTTGCCATTGTGGAAAGCCTGGGCCTTGAACGGTTGAACCTGGGTATTGATGAGCGACATGGGTTTCTCCTGGGTGAGTTGGGTGGCGTTGCGTTGAACACGGATTGCATCTTAGGCGTGCTGGAGCGATTGCTCCAATTGATTGCTGCAATAGCGTGGATTAAATTTTGCTATCGACTGGCGACAGGCTACTACCAAAGAACTATTCGCCGTCTAGTTCCTTGGTATGGCGGGCCATTCTCCAAGGGTATGGAATTGATGTGGGTCAAGTGAATGCCTTCCCGCATCGGAGAGATTGACCCCCGTGACGGCCATTTGCTGCTGTCGGCAACCCGGAGGTCGAACCGCAATGAACATTTCCAGCGCCATCCTGCACGTCGCGCCAGCGCATCTCGCCGAGGCGACTGCCATCCTTCGCGGCATGTCCGGTGTGGAAATTCACGCGGCCAGTCCGGAAGGAAAGCTGATCGTCGTTCTGGAGGATGACGATCTCGAAGCGGCTGCCAATAAATACGTAGCCCTGCATGGTGTCCCCGGCGTCGCATCGGTGGCCATGGTTTATCAGTTCAGCGACGACGAATCAGAAGATACCGAGGAGGTAGCAGCGTGAAACTCAATCGACGCGATTTCATCAAGGCCAACGCCGCTGCGGCAGCGATGTCGGCTGCCGGCATGGCCGTGCCGACGGCAGCCGTTGCCGCCGGTACGGACGGCATCCGCTGGGACAAGGCCGCCTGCCGTTTCTGCGGCACCGGTTGCGGGGTGCTGGTCGGCACCCAGGAAGGCCGCGTGGTGGCCACCCAGGGTGATCCGGATGCGCCGGTCAATCGTGGCCTGAACTGCATCAAGGGTTATTTCCTGTCGAAGATCATGTACGGCGCCGACCGCCTGAAGACGCCGCTGCTGCGTATGAAGGACGGCAAATTTGACAAGAACGGCGAGTTCGCGCCGATCTCGTGGAAGCAGGCCTTCGACATCATGGAAGAAAAGTGCAAGGCCGTGCTCAAGGCCAAGGGACCGAACGGCATTGCCATGTTCGGCTCGGGGCAGTGGACGATCTGGGAAGGCTACGCCGCCTCCAAGCTGTGGAAGGCCGGCTTCCGTTCCAACAACCTCGACCCCAATGCCCGCCATTGCATGGCCTCGGCCGTTGCCGGCTTCATGCGCACCTTCGGCATCGACGAGCCGATGGGCTGCTACGACGATATCGAACATGCCGACGCCTTCTTCCTGTGGGGTTCGAACATGGCCGAGATGCATCCGATCCTGTGGACGCGCATCACCGACCGCAAGCTGTCGAATACCAATGTCAAGGTTGGCGTGCTGTCCACCTTCGAACATCGCTCTTTCGAACTCGCCGACATCCCCATGGTGTTCAAGCCGAACACCGACCTGGCCATCCTCAATTTCATCTGCCATCACATCATCTCGACCGGCAAGGTGAATCAGGACTTCGTCAGCAAGCACGTCAATTTCAAGAAGGGCGAAACCGATATCGGTTTTGGCCTGCGTCCGAATCACGATCTGGAAAAGAAGGTCAGCAACAACGGTTATCCGGACGCCGATGGCAAGCCCAAGGGCAACCCGGCCAAGGCCGACGCGATGACTTTTGACGAGTTCAAGAAATTCGTGTCCGAATACACGGCCGAAAAGGTCGAGAAGATTTCCGGTGTGGCGGCCAAGGATCTGATCGCCATGGCCAATCTGTACGCCGATCCCAAGGTCAAGTGCGTGTCTTTCTGGACCATGGGCTTCAACCAGCATACGCGCGGCACCTGGGTCAATAACATGATCTACAACGTGCACCTGCTGGTCGGCAAGATTTCCGAGCCGGGCAACAGCCCCTTCTCGCTGACCGGCCAGCCGTCCGCCTGCGGCACGGCGCGCGAAGTCGGCACCTTCTCCCATCGCCTGCCGGCCGACATGGTCGTGACCAATCCGGATCACCGCAAGCACACCGAAGAGCTCTGGCAACTGCCGGATGGCACCATTCCCGACAAGGTCGGCCTGCACGCCGTGGCCATGGCCCGCGCGCTGAAGGATGGCAAGGTCAATTTCTACTGGAACATGTGCAACAACAACATGCAGGCCGGGCCGAACATCAACCAGGAGCTGTATCCAGGCTGGCGTAATCCGGATAACTTCATCGTTGTTTCCGACCCGTACCCGACCGTTTCGGCGATGGCCGCTGACCTCATCCTGCCGACCGCGATGTGGGTCGAAAAGGAAGGCGCCTACGGCAATGCCGAGCGCCGCACCCAGTTCTGGCGGCAGCAGGTCAAGGCCTCGGGCGAAGCGCGCTCCGACCTCTGGCAAGTCATGGAGTTCGCCAAGCGCTTCAAGGTTGAAGAAGTCTGGCCGGCCGAGTTGGTCGCCAAGGCGCCGAAGTGGAAGGGCAAGACGCTGTTCGATGTGCTTTATGCCAATGGTACGGTGGACAAGTACAAGAACAGCGAAATCCCGGCGGGCTTTGACAACGACGAATCGAAGTACTTTGGTTTCTACGTGCAGAAAGGTCTGTTCGAAGAGTACGCCGCCTTTGGTCGCGGTCATGGTCACGATCTGGCGCCGTTTGACACTTACCACAAGGCGCGTGGCCTGCGCTGGCCGGTGGTCGATGGCAAGGAAACCCTGTGGCGCTTCCGCGAAGGCTACGACCCTTACGTCAAGAAGGGCGAGGGCGTGAAGTTCTACGGCCACAAGGACGGCAAGGCAGTGATTTTCGCGCTGCCTTATCAGGATCCACCGGAAATGCCGGACAAGGATTTCAACCTGTGGCTGTGCACCGGTCGGGTGCTTGAGCACTGGCATACCGGTTCGATGACCCGCCGCGTGCCCGAATTGTACAAGTCCTTCCCTGATGCCGTGGTGTTCATGCATCCGGACGATGCCAAGGAGCGTGGGCTGCAGCGCGGCATGGAAGTCAAGATCGCCTCTCGCCGTGGCGAGGTGACGATGCGTGTTGAAACCCGCGGTCGCAACAAGCCGCCGCGTGGCCTGGTCTTCGTCCCCTTCTTCGATGCCGGACGCCTGATCAACAAACTGACCCTCGACGCGACCTGCCCGATTTCCAAGGAAACGGATTACAAGAAGTGCGCGGTCAAGGTGACCAAGGCCTGAGCCCGACAACCATAACAACGAATAGCGGCCGGCTGGCGAAGCCGGTCGTCAATCGGAGGTAAAAAGATGAAATTGCTTACCACACTGGCCTTGGCTGCCGGCATCGCCCTGGGGGGGATGGGGCTGGCCGGCGCGCAGGAACTGGTCAACGAAATCGGCGGGGTGACGATCGAGGGTAATTCCAAGATCAACATGTTCCGTCCGGAAAAGGATCAGGCCAGCATTCCGCGCAACTTCCAGAAGCAGCCGCCGCTGATTCCGCACAGCATCAAGGGCTACAACATCACCCAGAATTTCAACAAGTGCATGGATTGTCATTCCAAGGAACGGGCCGATGAAACCGGCGCCACCAAGGTCGCCAAGTCGCACTATCTGGATCGCGAAGACAACAAGTTGAAGAACATCTCGCCGCGCCGTTATTTCTGCATGCAATGCCACGTGCCGCAGTATGACGCCAAGCCGCTCGTCGAAAATATCTACAAGCCAGCTGCCAACAAGGGGGAATGATGAGTCTGACTAATCTTATGCCGGGCTGGCTGAAGCGCATCGGCGCCGTGAGCGCGCTGCTCTTGTTCGTTGCCGGTGTCGTTTTCTGGGGCGGGTTCAATTGGGCGCTGGAAGCGACCAACAAGGAATCCTTCTGTATTTCCTGCCATGAAATGGAAGAAAACGTTTTCAAGGAATACCAGAACACGGTGCACTACACCAATCGCACCGGGGTGCGTGCCACCTGCCCGGATTGTCACGTGCCGAAAGAGTGGGGCCCGAAGATGATCCGCAAGATCCAGGCCTCCAACGAAGTGCTGCACAAGATTCTCGGCACCATCGATACGCCGGAAAAGTTCAACAAGAAACGTCACGAACTGGCGCAGCATGAATGGGACCGCATGAAGGCCAGCGATTCCCGCGAATGCCGCAACTGCCATCGTTACGACTACATGGACTACACCGAGCAGGGTGATCGCCCGGCACGCGTGCATCCCAAGGCGTTTGACGAAGGCAAGACCTGTATCGACTGCCACAAGGGCATTGCCCACCAGTTGCCGGCGATCGACCAGCATATTGGCAAGCAGAACGAAGGCGCCCTGGAAATTTCACATGGCGAAAAGAAAGCGGCAGCGGAAGAGAAGGCTGTCGAGAAGAAGTAAGCTCGTGACTGTCGAGTTTGGGCGCCTCTGGCGATTGCCGGGGCGCCTTTTTGTTTCTACTTGGCCAAAAAATGGCGAAAACGGCACAGATTCAGGCGCTTTATTGAATAAAAGAGCGGCTGCAAAAGACTTATTGTTCAAGGTGTGCTACTTTTCCATTACTGCCGTTAGAGCGGCCAGTTTTCTTATAATTTAATGAGTAACAGGAGGCGCTTAGATGAATAAATCCGAGTTGGTCGAAGTTGCTGCAAAAGAAGCTGGTATCACCAAGACTGCTGCCGAAAAGGCGCTGTCGGCCATAGTCGGTGCGGTGGTAGGCGCCGTGGCCAATGGGGAGTCCGTAACGCTGGTTGGTTTCGGGACTTTCAAATCTGCAAAGCGCGCTGCACGCACCGGAAAAAATCCGAAGACGGGTGCGACACTGAAGATCCCGGCGACTACGGTTCCGAAATTTACGGCAGGTACGGCCTTCAAGGCCGCTGTTGCCCCCAAGAAGGCAGCCGCCAAGAAGAAATAATCCGGCCTTTCCTGAATGCGGGGCAGGTCTTTGACATGCTCCGCTTTTTGATTTTGCAATGACAAATCCGAATATCGACACCCCTCCCGAAAACGAATCCACAGCACCGCAGCCGATTGATACCCGTCGTCGTCTGCGTGAGCTTTTGTCGATTCCCGAACGTGATCGTACCGACGAGCAATGGGACGAGATCATCGAGCTCGAAATTCAGCTCGCTCCGGGCAATCGCATTTCTCCCAATGAACAACCGGGTGCGCCGAGCACCGGCCGTAGCGGTCCGCCGCAAAGCAAAAACGCGGGTCCTGGCCTAGGTGCCGGGCAGCAGAAAAAGCATCGGCCTCGCACCAATAACAACAATCGCCGTCCACGTCAGCCCAAGCCACAATCCGGTGGCAATGGCGGCGGTACGCCAGCGGCCTGATCGGCGTTGTTTTTCGCCCTTGAGGCGGCGTGATTACCGGCATGCAACAATTTGACCTGATCATCGTGGGTGGTGGGCTGGCAGGTGCCAGTCTGGCTTTGGCTTTGCGCGCCAGTTCCTTGCGTATCGCCCTGATCGAGAATCAGCCGCCGCAACGGCCGGCTACCTGGGATGCGCGGATATATGCCGTCAGTCCGGCCAATGCCGAGTTTCTTGAGTCGATAGGTGCCTGGCGACATCTCGACCAGTCCCGCATGGCGCCTATCCGGGGCATGCAGATTTTTGGTGACCGCGGGGCGCGGCTGGATTTTTCAGCTTACGAGACTGGTGTTCCCGAACTTGGCTGGATTCTTGAATCGTCGCTGATGGCCTGCGAGTTTTGGGAAAGTGCCAAGCGTCAGGGCAATCTGACGCTTTTTTGCCCGGCGCGTCCGCAGGCTCTGGAGTTCCGCCAGGAAGCGGTGGTGCTCACACTGGCGGATGGCACGGTACTTTCCGGTCGCTTGCTGGTTGGTGCCGATGGGCGTGATTCATGGGTTCGTCAGACGGCCGGTCTGGCAGCGATCAATACGCCTTATGGCGAAAAAGGCGTGGTAGCCAATTTTTCGACCACGAAAGCACACCGCAATATCGCCTACCAATGGTTTCGTGACGATGGTGTCCTGGCCTATCTGCCGCTTCCGGAAAACCGGATTTCGATCGTCTGGTCTACACCTGATCAGCATGCTGATCACCTTTGTTCGCTGTCGCCCGATGCGCTGTGCGAACTTGTTGCCGAGGCGGGGTGTCAGATGCTGGGTGATCTGGCGCTGTTGACCCCCGCGCAGGCCTTTCCCTTGCGCCTGATGCGCGTGCCGCATACTGTTGCTCCGCGCTTGGCTCTGGTTGGTGATGCTGCCCACGGAATTCATCCGCTTTCAGGGCATGGCATCAATCTTGGATTTCAGGATGCGCGTGTGCTGGCGACGCAATTGCTGGCAGCGCAGCCTTGGCGGGATATCGGCAATGTGCACTTTCTCGAGCGTTATCAACGCGCGCGTCGTGAAGAAACCGTGTTGATGCAGACTGCCACGGATCAGTTGCGGCGCTTGTTCAGAACCCGTAACAAGGCTTTGGGCGGGCTGAGAAATTTTGGTTTGGGTCTGACCAACGCCTTGCCCTTTATGAAGAATTCACTGGTGCGCTATGCGCTGGGTGCTATTTAGGAGATCTGGATGTTGCGTAAAGTATTGCCTGTCGCTTTGGCGATGATGTTTTCCTGTGCCGCCATGGCCGACGAGGCCGAAGTGAAGAAGGCTGTCGAGGCGAAGTTGGGCGCAAAGGTCGAGAGTGTTACCAAGTCCGGTTATCTTGGTTTGTACGAAGTCTATGGTGAAGGCGGTATTTTCTATACCGACGAAAAGGTTTCCGCGCTGTTGTTCAATGGACAACTGATTGATGGCAAAACCATGAAAAACGTTACTGAAGAGCGCATGCGCAAGTTGACGGCGATCAAGTTTGCCGATTTGCCGCTGGATCGGGCCATCAAACAGGTGCGTGGTGATGGCAAGAGGGTATTGGTAACCTTCGAGGACCCTAATTGCGGCTATTGCAAACGTCTGGCGAAGGACTTGCAGAAGCTCGATAACGTGACTCTCTATACCTTCCTTTATCCCATCCTGTCGGAAGACTCGGTGCGTAAATCAAAGCAGATCTGGTGTGCGACGGATCGGGCCAAGGCCTGGAACGACTGGATGATTGATGCCAAGGCGCCGCCAGCGAAGGAAGACTGCGACACAACTGCTGTTGTCAAAAATCAGGAATATGGCCGGAAGCTGAATATCCAGGGGACGCCAACGATGTTCTTTGGGGATGGTGAACGGGTTCCCGGGGCTGTGCCGCTGGCGAAAATTGAACAGAAGCTCGGGCAGCTCAAGTAAAACTATTTGCTCCCCCGAAAAGGCAGCTTCGGCTGCCTTTTCTTTTTTGGCGTGTGCATTTCATGATTTGCCATTCCTGGCAGGTGTTTAGCGTTTTAAAAAACCGTATTGGCATAATTTTTGCAGGTTTTTGATGTGCCTCAAATTCCTTACAAGTCACTTTAACTTCTTGGGTGGATTCTTTGATTATTAAGGTTATTCCGTTTTGTGAATATTTTTGAAAAGTTTGTCTAAGTCCTTGTTGTTTAAGTAAAAGCTGCCGGTTTTTTTGTTGACTGGGGTGGGGGCTTGTTTTAAAGTGGGTAAATGTGTGAAAAAGTGGGTTTGCAAGGGTTCGGGGAATGTTCGAGGGCGCAACGGCACTTAGTCTGGATGCGAAGGGGCGACTTGCCATTCCGGCAAGGCATCGCGAGTCCCTGCTCGCCGCCGGCGAGGGGTCGCTGGTCCTGACGGCTCATCCGCATCGTTGTCTTTTGCTTTATCCGGCGCCGGTCTGGCAACCAATTCGTGACCAGATCCTCAAGGCATCCAGCCTCGATCCGCGTTCGGCATCAATAAAGCGCGTACTGGTCGGGAATGCCCGGACCGACACGCCTGACTCTGCGGGTCGAATTCTTATTGCACCTGAGTTGCGCGACTACGCGCAGTTTGAAAAAACCGTTTACCTCGTTGGTATGGGGTCTCATTTCGAAATCTGGAGTGAGGCCGGTTGGCGTCGCCAGAACGATTTGGCGACAGAAGCTTTATCTGGTGATTTGCCGCCGGGTTTTGGAGACTTGATTTTGTGATCCAGGGTAGCGCCCATGTAACGGTGCTCCTCGAAGAGGCGGTGGAAATGCTGTCGGTAAAACCCGGCGGTACCTACATTGATGCTACTTTCGGGCGAGGCGGGCATAGCCGGCGAATTCTTTCCAGTCTTGGTGAGGGGGGGCATCTGGTTGCGCTCGACCGTGATCCACAGGCGATTGCCGTTGGTGCGCAAATTGCGGACTCACGTTTTCATCTTGTGCACCGCGCTTTTGGAGAATTGAGCGAGGCTGCATCCGAGGCCGGTATTACTGCCGTAGACGGCATCCTTTTCGACATTGGCGTGTCGTCTCCACAAATCGATGACGGGGAGCGAGGCTTCAGTTTTCGCTATGACGCACCGCTGGATATGCGGATGGACACGACGCGCGGCGAGACTGCTGCCGAGTGGCTGGCGCGCGCCGACGAAAAAGAAATTACAGAGGTTATTAGAAACTATGGCGAAGAACGGTTTGCTTTCCAGATTGCAAAGAAGGTTGTGGCTGCTCGAGTCGAACAAGCTATTGTCACGACGGGGCAGTTTGCGACCCTTGTACGCTCGGCCGTGCGCACCCGTGAACCAGGGCAGGACCAGGCGACGCGTAGCTTTCAGGCTCTTCGGATTCATACCAACCAGGAGCTCCGCCAGCTGGAGATAGCCTTGCCGCAGGCTTTTGATTTGCTCAAACCGGGTGGTCGTCTGGTCGTGATTTCCTTCCACTCGCTGGAAGATCGCATTGTCAAAAACTTCATGCGCCAGCTGTCTACCGCAGATGCGCTGCCAAAAAACCTGCCCTTGCGGGCGGATCAGCTGCCAAAACCGAAAATGCAGCTGCTGGGTAAGGCCGTCAAGCCGTCGGCTACTGAAGTCGCTCACAATCCGCGCGCCCGTAGCGCAGTGATGCGTGTTGCCGAGAAGCTGTAATGCTCCGGGTCAATGTTTTTCTCTTGGTGGTGGCGGTGGTCTGTGCGCTGGGCGTGGTGACTTCACAGCATCGTGCACGCAAGCTTTTTCAGGATCTGGAAGCCGAGCAGGAGCGTGGCCGCCAGCTGGAGGTCGAGTTTGGTCAGTTGCGGCTGGAGATGTCGACCTGGGCGACGTCGCCCAGAATTGAAAAGGTCGCGCGCGAAAATTTGCATATGGTGACGCCTGATGCTTCCGGACGAGGGGTGCCGACGCGCTCCGAAGTCGCGAAGGGGGGGCGTTGATGGTGGTTCGCCGGCGTCTCCAGCGGGGGCATCGCTATATCGAAAGTCCGGTCTTGCAATTGGCCTTGCAAGGCTGGCGTTCGCGCATGGTGGGCTTGCTGCTGATGCTGGCTTTCCTGGCCCTGGTTTTGCGCGGCTTCTATTTGCAGGTGATCAATAACGAATTCCTGCAGGAGAAGGGGGATTCCCGTTATCGCCGGGAAATTGAAATCTCGGCTTCGCGCGGCAAGATTCTGGATCGCCATGAGGAAATGCTGGCGGTTTCGACGCCGATGAAGTCGATCTGGGCAATTCCTGCCGATGCCAAAAAGATGACTGGCGAGCAGCACCAGCAACTATCGGCCTTGCTTGAACTCAGCATCAGTGACCTTGATGCCAAGCTGGCAACGGAAAAAACCTTTGCCTATATCCGCCGCCAGGTGTCTCCAGAGGTGGCCGAGCGCGTGGCTGCCCTGAAAATTCAGGGGATATACCAGGAAAAGGAATATCGCCGTTTTTATCCCACCGGGGAAATGACGGCACATATCGTGGGTTTTACCGGCATCGACGACAAGGGGCTGGAGGGCGTTGAACTGGCGTATCAGCGGAGCCTGCTGGGTCGGCCGGGAAGCAGGACGGTGATTCGTGACCGCCGCGGCAATATTGTCGAGGATATCGGTGCGAGCCTGGCTCCCCAGGATGGGCAGGATGTTCATCTGGCGATGGACTCGAAGATTCAGTACATCGCGTATAGCCAGTTGAAAAGTGCGGTTGAGGAGCACAAGGCCAAGGCCGGTGGCGCAGTCGTGATCGACACCCAAAGTGGTGAGGTGCTGGCCCTGGTCAATTGGCCTACTTACAACCCTAACAACAGGGACAGTCTGACTGGGGCGCAGTTGCGTAACCGTGCCCTGACGGACACCTTTGAACCAGGGTCGGTAATGAAGCCGTTTACAGCGGCACTGGCGCTGGAACGCGGTAAATATCGCGCTGATTCGCTGATCAATACAGCGCCCGGCAGATTGTCGATTGGTCCCGCCACAATTTCCGATGCCCACCCCCATGGTGTCTTGACGGTGGCTCAGGTAATCCAGAAGTCTTCAAATGTAGGTACGGCCAAGATGGCGCTGGGATTCGCTCCTCAGGAAATGTGGGAGATGTTCTCCGGTCTGGGTTTTGGTCAGGCTCCGGGTCTTGGCTTCCCCGGTGAGGTCAATGGTCGTCTCCGCCCGTGGAAAAACTGGCGGCCGATTGAACAGGCCACGATGTCCTATGGCCACGGGATTGCAGTCAGTCTGATACAGCTGGCGCGGGCTTATACCGTATTCGCTCATGACGGTGAGATTCTGCCGCTGTCCCTGGTTCGCCTGAATCAGGGATCAGCGTCGGGCAACCGGATATTTTCTTCGCAAACCATGAAAGAACTGCGCACGATGCTTGAAATGGCAGTGCAACCCGAAGGAACGGCGCCCAAGGCGCGAGTTTCCGGCTATCGGGTCGGCGGCAAGACCGGGACAGCCTACAAGCTGGAAAATGGTGCCTACGTCAAAAAATACATTGCTTCGTTTGTCGGAGTTGCGCCGATTAGTGCGCCCCGCCTGGTAGTTGCGGTGATGATCGACGAACCTAGTGCAGGTGGTCACTTCGGGGGCGATGTCGCCGGGCCGATCTTTTCCCGGATCATGGGGGGGGCGCTGCGGACGCTGGGCGTCGACCCGGATGCACCGGTGCCAACGGCGCCAATGAAAAATGACGGGAGACGCTTGTGAGTGTGCTCCTCGATATTCTCGATTCCCTGGCCTCGCTGGGGGTTGCGGTGAGCGGTGTCGCGGATGACAGTCGCCAGGTTTTGCCCGGCGATGTTTTCCTGGCTTATCCGGGTGATTTGGCTGACGGTCGCCAATATATTGCCAAGGCTATTGCGCGAGGGGCCATTGCCGTGTTGTGGCAGCCTGGCGGGGATTTTGTCTGGAATCCCGAGTGGGCGGCGGTGCCCAACCTGGCTGTTACCCGTTTGCGAGCGCTGGCCGGGCCGCTGGCGCATGCCATTTATGGCCGTCCGAGCGAAGCCTTGTCGATGATCGCCATCACCGGCACCAACGGCAAGACCACCGTCAGCCAGTGCCTGGCGCGGGCTTATCCCAAGTCCTGCGCGGTCATCGGCACGCTGGGGGCGGGATTTCCCGGGGCCTTGCAGGATACGGGTTTCACGACGCCTGAGGCGACGACGCTGATGCGTTATCTGGCTGCTTTCCGCAAGCAGGGCGCTAATGCCTGCGTTATCGAGGCCAGTTCGATTGGCATCGAAGAGGGCCGGATGAATGGTCTGATGCTGGATGTGGCGGTGTTTACCAACATTACCCGCGACCATCTCGACTATCACGGCAGCATGGAATATTACGCCGCAGCCAAGGCCCGTTTGTTCTGTTGGCCAGGTTTGCGGACGGCGATCATTAATCTTGATGATCAGTTAGGCCTGGAACTGCTCCAGAAAACGACGGCGCGGCGGGTTCTGACGTATGCCATCGCCGATGCGCCGGGAGCTAGTCGGGCACAGGTGCGTGCCGAACAACTGATGGATAGTTATAACGGGCAGGCGTTCACGCTGGTGCTGCCCAATGGCGAGGCCTTTGTCGAAACGGGCCTGGTTGGCCGTTACAACATTCATAACCTGCTGGCTGTCGCCGCCGTACTCTACGATTTTGGCCTGGCGGTCGAGGATATCGCGCTGCGCCTGGCTTCCCTGACGCCGCCGCCGGGGCGCATGGAACGCCTGGGGGGCAATGGCGAGCCGATGGTGGTGGTCGACTATGCGCACACCCCGGATGCTCTGGACAACGCCTTGCGCGCCTTGCGCTCACTGGCTACTACCCGTGGCGGGCAGCTGCGGGTGGTCTTTGGCTGCGGCGGAGATCGTGATCGCGGCAAGCGACCGATCATGGGTGAGCTTGCCGAACGTCTGGCTGATCAGGTGCTGGTGACCAGCGATAACCCACGCAGCGAGGAGCCTTTGGCGATCATTCAGGAAATCATTGCCGGCATGGCCCATCCGGAAGTTGAACAGGATCGCATTTTGGCGATCACGCGCGTGATTCGCGAGGCCGAAAAAAGTGATGTCATTTTATTGGCCGGCAAGGGGCATGAGCCCTATCAGGAGATTGCCGGCGTTCGTCATCCCTATTCCGATATCGAACAGGCGCAAGCCGCCTTGTTGCAACGCCGGGCTATCGAGGAGGCCGCATGAACTGGTCATTGTCACGTATCGCAGCAGCGGTTGATGCTCGTCTGGTGGGGGCGGATTTGTCACTTACCGGGGTGTCTACCGATACGCGGGCGATTGCTCCGGGGCAGTTATTTGTTGCCTTGCGCGGTGAGCGCTTCGACGCCCATGATTTTCTCGACCAGGCCCTGGCCAGCGGCGCGAGTGCCCTGATGGTCGCCGATGTTGCCAAGCTGCCGGCAGACGTTCCGGCGCTGCTGGTCGACGACACCCGTCTGGCGCTTGGCCGGCTGGCGGCTGCCTGGCGCGCGGAATTTGCGTTGCCGGTGATCGCCGTGACCGGTTCAAATGGCAAGACAACAACCAAGGAAATGATTGCCGCCATCCTCAAGGCGGCTTTCGGCGACGCGGTCCTGGCCACGCGTGGCAATCTCAACAACGACATTGGTTTGCCGCTGACCCTGTTGGGGCTCGATGGCAGCCATCGTGCGGCAGTGATCGAGATGGGCATGAATCATCCCGGCGAGATCGCTTACCTGGCCCCGTTGGGCGCGCCGACGGTAGCCTTGATCACCAACGCCCAGCGCGCTCATCTTGAAGGGATGGGCGATCTGGACGAGGTGGCGCACGAGAAGGGGGCGATTTTCTCCGGTCTGCCGCTGAATGGTGTGGCGGTGATCAATGCCGATGATGCCTATGCCGGGCTGTGGCGGACGATGGCTGGAGGACGGACGGTGCGCAGTTTTGCCATCGACCATCCGGCCGATGTGCGTGGCAAGGTGCGTCAGC
Source organism: Azonexus sp. (assembly GCA_030824535.1). Classification (GTDB taxonomy): domain Bacteria; phylum Pseudomonadota; class Gammaproteobacteria; order Burkholderiales; family Rhodocyclaceae; genus Azonexus. The sequence continues at coordinate 27,356 of JAVBXO010000069.1, forward strand.
ACGGTTTGCAGCAGCTTGTTGAGCTGAGCGCAGCGGAAGGCGTGGCCAGCATCACCCTGCAGGTGCCGGGGCGCCACAACGCCCGCAACGCCGTAGCTGCTGCGGCTGCCTGCCTGGCCGCCGGTATTCCGCTGGCGGCCGTGGTCGAAGGCTTGCAGGCTTTTGCTGGTGTCAAGGGACGTTTGCAGCGGCGGGCCGGCAAAAATGGCGCCGAGATTCTCGACGATACCTACAACGCCAATCCCGACTCGGTCCGGGCCGGGATCGACGTGCTGGCCTCGACCATCGGGCGAAAACTGTTGGTTTTAGGCGACATGGGCGAAATCGGCGAGGCTTGCGGACAATATCACGATGAAATCGGCGGCTACGCCAAGAGTCAGGGCATCGATGTGCTGTTTGCATTGGGTGATGCCGTCAAGCAGGCGGTGCGCAACTTCGGTGAAGGCGCCCGTCACTTTTGCAATATCGACAAGCTGATTGCTGCGGTCGACAAGGAATTGGGGCCGGAAACCACGGTGTTGGTCAAAGGCTCACGCTTCATGAAAATGGAAAGGGTGACCAATGCCTTGGTCGCCGAGGAGAATTATTGATGCTGCTGGCAATTGCCCAATGGCTCGCGCAGGACGTTCGTTTTTTTAATGTCTTCAATTACATCACCTTGCGGACGGTGCTGGCGGCGATGACCGCGCTGCTGATTTCGCTGGCCGCCGGGCCCAAGGTCATCCGCTGGCTGGCGGCCAAGAAAATCGGCCAGGCGGTGCGTAGCGATGGCCCGCAAACACATCTGGTCAAGTCCGGCACGCCGACCATGGGCGGCGTGCTGATCATCATCGCCATTGCCGTGACCACGTTGCTGTGGGGCGATCTGAGCAACAAGTATGTATGGACGGTGCTAGTGGTGACGCTGGGTTATGGCGTTGTCGGCTGGTACGACGACTGGAAAAAGGTCGTCTACCGTGATTCGGCTGGTTTGTCCGCCAAATGGAAATATTTCTGGCAGTCCCTGCTCGGCCTGGGGGCGGCGCTGTTTCTCGCCTTTTCCGCGACGGTGCCAGCGCAGACCGAGCTGATCATTCCCTTCATCAAGACGGTTTCCTATCCCTTGGGGGTCATCGGCTTCATCACGCTGACCTATTTCGTCATCGTCGGTACCAGTAATGCCGTGAATCTGACCGATGGCCTCGATGGTCTGGCGATCATGCCGACGGTGATGATTTCTGCGGCCTTCGCGATCATCGCCTATGTCAGCGGTCATGCGGTCTACGCCAAATACCTGCTCATTCCCTATGTGCCGGGCGCTGGCGAACTGTGCATCCTGCTCGGGGCGATTGCTGGTGCCGGGCTCGGCTTCCTGTGGTTCAACGCCTACCCGGCCGAGGTCTTCATGGGCGACGTCGGTGCGCTGGCTTTGGGGGCGGCACTCGGCACGGTGGCGGTGATCGTCCGCCAGGAGATTGTGCTGCTGATCATGGGCGGGGTGTTCGTCATCGAGACCTTGTCGGTAATGCTGCAGGTGTCCTACTTCAAATACACCAAGAAAAAATATGGCGAAGGCCGGCGCATCCTGCGCATGGCGCCTTTGCATCACCATTTCGAGCAGACCGGCTGGAAGGAAACGCAGGTTGTGGTCCGTTTCTGGATCATCACCATCATGTTGGTGTTGATCGGCCTGTCGTCGCTGAAGTTGCGGTGAGCCAGAGACCATGATGGAACTCCGGGGCAAACGGATACTGGTGGTCGGACTCGGCGAGTCCGGGCTGGCGATGGCCAAGTGGCTGCATCGCCAGGGGGTTGTCGTGCGCGTCGCCGATTCGCGGGACAATCCGCCGAACGTCGAGGCCTTGCAACGCCTGGCGCCGGGTGCCGAACTGCTGACTGGGCCGTTCAGTGCGGCAACGTTTGTCGGTATCGAGATGCTGGCCCTGTCGCCGGGCGTGCCCAAGGCGACGCCAGCCATTTCTGCGGTCGACCTGCCAATTGTCTCGGAAATCGAACTCTTCGCCGCAGGCGTGCGTGAGCAGGTGCCGGGGTCGCAGATCATCGGTATCACCGGCAGCAACGGCAAAACCACGACCACGGCACTGACCGCTCATCTGCTCAATGGCGCCGGCGTACCGGCCATCGCCTGTGGAAATATTTCGCCGTCAGCGCTTGATGCTTTGATGGATGCCCAGGATGCCGGGGCTTTGCCGCAGGTCTGGGTCGTCGAACTGTCGAGCTTCCAGCTCGAAACGACGCACCATCTCAATGCCGTTGCCGCCACTGTGCTCAATGTCTCCGAGGATCATCTCGACCGTTACGAAGGCAGCATGGCCAATTACGCCGCTGCCAAGTCGCGCGTATTCCAGGGCAAGGGCACGATGGTGCTCAATCGTGACGACGACTGGTCGATGGCCAATGGTCGCTGCGGGCGGAAAATGATCACCTTTGGCCTCAACCCGTCGCCGCGAGCCGTCGATTACGGTTATGCCGATGGGGCGATCTGGCGCGGCAAGGAGCGCATTGTTGTAATCGACGAGTTGCAACTGGCCGGCTTGCACAATGCCGCCAACGCCATGGCGGCGCTGGCCTTGTGCGAAGCCGTAGGCGTCGGGGCGGACCGGCTGATCGCGCCCTTGCGGACTTTCAAGGGCTTGCCGCACCGCGTCGAGACGGTTGCTGAAATCGCTGGCGTCATTTATGTCGACGACTCCAAAGGCACCAACGTCGGGGCAACGCTGGCGGCTATCGAAGGCATGGGGCGCAAGGTCGCCATTGTGCTCGGTGGCGACGGCAAGGGGCAGGACTTCTCGCCGCTCAAGCCGGCGCTGATGCAGCATGGGCGGGCGGTGGCCTTGATTGGTCGCGATGCGGCGGCAATTGGCATGGCTCTCGAAGGTAGCGGCGTGCCGACCTGCATCGTCGGCGACATGGCGGCTGCCGTGCGCTGGTTGGCGGCCCAGGCCGAGGTTGGTGATTGCGTGCTGTTATCACCGGCTTGCGCCAGTCTCGACATGTATCGCAACTACGCCCACCGGGCGCAGGTTTTCATCGACGCCGTCAAGGAGCTGGCATGCTGATTGGCGCCCTTGACGCACCGCGTCGGCAAATGGCAGAAATTGACCACCTGCTCTTCTGGGGTGTGCTGGCTCTGCTGTTTGGCGGTCTGGTGTTTGTCTATTCGGCATCAATCGCCACCGCCGAAGGCGGGCGTTTCACCAATCACCAGCCGGCTTACTTCCTTATCCGGCATCCCGTATTCCTGGTCATTAGTCTGGCTGCCGGGGCGCTGGCCTTCCGGGTGCCTTTGGTGCAATGGCAGAAATATGCGCCCTATCTGTTCATGGCCGGTGCGTTGCTGTTGATGGTGGTGCTGATCCCCGGTATCGGGCGTGACGTCAATGGTGCACGCCGCTGGTTGCCGCTGGGCATTGCCAACCTCCAGCCGTCTGAAATGATGAAGCTGTTTGCCGTGCTCTATGCTGCCGACTACGCCGTGCGCAAGATCAATGTCATGCACGATCTCAAGCAGGCTTTTCTGCCGATGTTCTGCGCCATGGCCGTGGTCGGCATGCTGCTGCTGAAGGAGCCCGATTTTGGCGCCTTCGTCGTCATCATTTCGATTGCCATGGGCATCCTCTTCCTCGGCGGCCTGCGGGCGCGGCTGTTCGTTTTGCTGATCGTCGGCCTGCTGCTGGCTTTTGCGGCACTGATCATCGTTTCGCCCTATCGCCGTGACCGCATCTTCGGTTTCATGGATCCCTGGGCCGACGCCTTCGGCAAAGGCTATCAGTTGTCACATTCATTGATCGCGTTCGGTCGTGGCGAACTGTTTGGCGTTGGTCTGGGGGCGAGCGTCGAGAAACTATTTTATTTGCCGGAAGCCCATACTGATTTCCTGTTGGCGGTGATCGCCGAGGAAATGGGCTTTTTTGGCGTGTTGACCGTAATTTTCCTGTTTGCCCTGATCGTGCAACGAGCTTTTGCCATCGGCCGGCAATCGGTCCAGCTGGATCGCCTGTATCCGGCGCTGGTGGCCATGGGCATCGGCATCTGGCTGGGCGTCCAATCCTTTATCAATATGGGCGTGAACATGGGGCTGTTGCCGACCAAGGGCCTGACGCTGCCGCTGATGAGTTTTGGTGGTTCCGGCATTCTTGCCAACTGCGTGGCGATGGCGATCCTGTTGCGGGTTGATTGGGAAAACCGGCAACTGATGCGCGGAGGCAGGGTATGAGCAAGACCATCCTGGTCATGGCGGGCGGCACCGGCGGCCACATTTTTCCGGCCCTGGCAGTGGCGCGCGAATTGCGCGATGCCGGCTGGCGGGTGGTCTGGCTGGGTAATCCCTCGGGTATGGAAGCGCGTCTGGTGCCGCAGCATGGCTTCGAGATGGTCAGCGTTGAATTTGCCGCCCTGCGTGGCAAGGGCCTGATGCGCAAGCTCTTGCTGCCGCTCAACCTGTTGCGCGGTTTCTGGCAGGGATTGAAGGCGATACGCCAGGTCCGGCCGAATGTTGTTCTCGGCATGGGCGGCTATATTACTTTTCCTGGCGGCATGATGGCAGCACTGACCGGCGTGCCGCTGGTCCTGCATGAGCAGAACTCTGTGGCCGGGCTGGCCAATCGCGTGCTGGCAGTTGTTGCTGACCGTATTGCCACCGGCTTCCCCAAAGTCTTTGCCAAGGGACGCTGGCTGGGCAATCCGGTGCGTCCGGAAATCGCCGCCATCGCCGCGCCAGAGGAGCGCTTGGCTGGACGCAGCGGTCCCTTGCACTTGCTGGTCATTGGCGGCAGCCTGGGCGCCCAGGCGCTCAACGAAATCATTCCCCAAGGCGTTGCCTTGCTCACGGCCGACGAGCGGCCGGAAATTCGCCATCAGGCCGGCGAAAAGCATATCGCTGCGCTGACCGCCAATTACGCCGCTGCTGGCGTGAATGCCGAGTGCCTGGCTTTTATCGACGATATGGCGGCTGCTTACGCCTGGGCTGACCTGGTGATTTGCCGTGCTGGCGCCCTGACCATCGCCGAGCTGGCCGCAGCCGGCGTGCCGAGTATCCTGGTGCCTTTTCCACATGCGGTTGATGACCATCAAACTGGCAACGCCAAATTCCTGGTCCATGCTGGCGGTGCTTTCCTTTGTCCGCAAACCGAGCTGACGCCCGAATCGATTGCGCTGATCCGCAACTATTCCCGCGGTCAACTGCTGGAAATGGCCAAAAAAGCCCGCAGCCTGGGCAAACCTGACGCCACGGCAGACGTCGCACAAATTTGTTCGGAAATCGCAAAATGAAACACAAGGTTAAACATCTCCACTTCGTCGGGGTCGGTGGTTCCGGCATGAGTGGTATTGCCGAAGTTCTGGCTCACCTCGATTACACCGTCAGCGGCTCGGATCTCGCCGCCAGCGCGACGACACGCCGCCTGGAAGGCGAGGGCGTGAAAGTGATGATCGGCCACGCCGCCGAAAACATCGCCGGGGCTGATGCCGTGGTTGTGTCGACGGCAGTCAAGGCTGATAATCCGGAAGTTGTGGCGGCCCGTGAGCGCCATATTCCGGTTGTGCCGCGCGCCCTGATGCTTGCCGAGTTGATGCGCCTGAAGCGCGGCATCGCCATTGCCGGCACGCATGGAAAAACCACCACGACCAGCCTGGTGACCAGTATTCTCGCCGAAGGCGGCATTGATCCGACCTTTGTCATCGGTGGCCGCCTGAATGCGGCGGGCGCCAATGCCCGGCTCGGCAGCGGTGATTTCCTGGTGGCCGAGGCTGATGAATCGGATGCCTCCTTCCTGTTCCTGTCGCCAGTCATTTCGGTCGTCACCAATATTGACGCCGACCACATGGAAACCTACGGCCACGATTTCGAGCGGCTCAAGGGCGCCTTCATCGACTTCCTGAAACGCCTGCCGTTCTATGGTGTCGCAGTGTTGTGCGGCGACGATCCGAATATCCGGGCAATCATGCCGCAGGTACCGAAGCAGATCATCACCTACGGCCTGTCGTCCGACTGCAATTTCTACGCCGAGAACATCGTCGCCGATGGCGGGCAGATGCGTTTTGACTGCGTGCGGGTCAATGGTTCGACGACCCGCTTGCCCATCACACTGAATACGCCGGGCATGCACAATGTCCTCAACGCCCTGGCGGCCATTGCCGTGGCCACTGAAGTCAGCGTCAGCGACGCGGCGATTATCAAGGCACTGGCTGAATTCAAGGGCGTTGGCCGGCGCTTCCAGCGTTATGGTGAAGTCGCCTTGCCCTCGGGCGGACATTGCACGGTGGTTGATGACTATGGTCATCATCCGGTCGAGATGGCGGCAACCCTGGCGGCAGCTCGTGGCGCTTTCCCCGGTCGGCGTCTGCTACTGGCTTTTCAGCCGCACCGCTATTCCCGGACGCGCGATTGTTTCGAGGACTTCGTCAAGGTGCTGTCCACGGTGGATGCGTTGTGTCTGGCCGAAATCTACGCGGCCGGTGAAGCGCCGATTGTCGCAGCCGACGGTCGGGCGCTGGCGCGGGCCTTGCGCGTCGTTGGCAAGGTCGAACCGGTATTTGTTGAAGATATCGCGGCAATGCCGCAAACGATTCTGGACGTTGCCCGCGATGGCGACGTGGTTTTGACGATGGGGGCCGGTTCGATTGGTGCGGTACCCGGCAAGCTGGTGGATGGCAAATGAACGAGTTCGGCAAGGTCGCGGTACTTTTCGGTGGCACGTCCGCCGAACGCGAAGTTTCTTTGAACAGTGGTTCCCGGGTGCTGGCAGCTTTGCTGGGCCAGGGTATCGATGCGCATGCCTATGATCCGGCCGAGCAACCGCTTGATGCACTGAAAGGCTATGACCGCGCCTTCATCGCGCTGCATGGCCGTCATGGCGAGGATGGGACGATCCAGGGCGCGCTTGAAGTCATGCATATCCCTTACACCGGCTCCGGCGTGCTGGCTTCGGCATTGGCCATGGACAAGTTCCGCACCAAGCTGATGTGGCAGGCGGCCGGCCTGCCGATCCCCGAGTTCGCCTTGCTGACCGCCGAGTCCGATTTCAACGACATCGAAGAAGAGCTCGGTCTGCCGCTTTTCGTCAAACCGGCGCGCGAAGGTTCCTCGATTGGCGTGACCAAGGTCAAAACGCCGGGTGCCCTGAAGGCGGCCTATGAAGAAGCCGCTCGCCACGACCCGCTGGTCATTGCCGAGAAGGGGGTGATGGGCGGGGAATACACGGTGGGTATCCTGGGTGATGAAGTCTTGCCAATTATCAAGATCGAGCCGGCGACCGAGTGGTATGACTATGAAGCGAAGTACAACCGCGATGACACCCGTTACCTGTGTCCTTGCGGCTTGCCCGAAGCTCGTGAGATGGTGATTCGCAAACAGGCGTTGGAAGCTTTCCGGATACTCGGCGGGCGCGGCTGGGGGCGGGTCGATTTCCTGATGGATGAAGCGGGTAATCATTACTTCCTGGAAGTGAATACTGCACCGGGCATGACCGACCATTCGCTGGTGCCGATGGGCGCGCGGGTTGCCGGTATGGAATATCCGGCGCTGGTGCGCCGGGTGCTGGAACTGGCGACCAACGATTGAGGCGATGAATGTGGCACAAACCGCAACAACTCAATGCCATTGCCGATCTGCTGACGCTGTTGGGCATTGTCGCCCTGCTGCTCGCAGGGGCGCAGTGGCTATTGCGCGTCCCGGCATTGCCGATACGCGAAGTGGTGTTTGCGGATGTGTTGACTCATACGCACCGGGAGGATCTCGAACAAGTTCTGCCGAGGGCTCTGCAGGGCAATTTTTTCAACCTCGATCTGGAGGAAGTCCGCGCCAGTCTGGAAGCCATGCCCTGGGTGCGCCAGGCGGAAGTTCGCCGGGTCTGGCCCAACAAGCTGGCAGTCAGTGTCGAGGAGCATCAGCCTGTCGCGCGATGGGGGGAGGGGCGCGGCGAACTGGTCAATACCCGGGGCGAGGTGTTTTCGGCAGAACCTTCGCCGGAAGAGACGGCGACCATGCCGCAGTTGTTCGGGCCGCCGGGAACTGCGCCGGAAGTCTTGAAACAGTATGGGGAAATACTGAAAGCTTTCGGAACACTGGGCGAAAAACCCGTACAGTTGACGCTTTCGCCGCGTTTGGCCTGGCAGCTGAAATTGGCCAATGGCATGCTGGTGGATCTCGGGCGGGAGCAGCCGAAAATCTCGATCGAATCGCGCCTGCAACGCTTTATCGGGATTTATCCGGAACGTATCGCCAAACGGGCGGTGAAACCGGCGGTTGTAGATTTGCGCTATCCAAACGGGTTTGCGATGCGAGTCGCGGGTGAGGGGAAGGGAAAATAAAACTATGAGCAGAGACAACAAGGATCTGATCGTTGGCCTGGACATTGGCACTTCGAAGATCGTCGCACTGGTGGCAGAAATTACGTCGGAGGGTAACCTCAGTGTCATCGGTATGGGCTCGCAAGACTCGCGCGGGCTGAAAAAGGGAGTCGTGGTCAATATCGAGGATACGGTCCAGACCATCAGCCGGGTCGTCCAGGAAGTCGAATTGATGGCGGACTGCAAGGTCAAGGATGTGTATACCGGCATTGCCGGCAGCCATATCAAGAGCTTCAATTCGCACGGCATGGTGGCGATCAAGGACAAGGAAGTGACGCAGGCGGATATTGATCGCGTCATCGAAACTGCCAAGGCCATGCCCATTCCCGCCGATCAGGAAATCCTGCATATCCTGACTCAGGAATTCGTCATCGATGGTCAGGATGGCATTCGCGAGCCAATCGGCATGAGCGGCATGCGGCTCGAGGTCAAGACGCATATCGTCACTGGTGCTGTTTCTGCGGCGCAGAATATCGTCAAATGTGTGCGTCGTTGCGGTCTGGAAGTCAGCGATCTGGTATTGCAGCCGCTGGCCTCGAGTTATGCCGTGTTGTCCGAGGACGAAAAGGATCTCGGGGTTTGCCTGATCGATATTGGTGGTGGTACGACCGATATTGCCGTGTGGACCCAGGGGGCCATACGTCACACCTCGGTGATTCCAATTGCCGGTGATCAGGTGACCAACGACATCGCCATGGCCTTGCGCACGCCGACGCGCGAAGCTGAAGACATCAAGTGCAAGTACGGTTGCGCACTGGCTGATCTGGCGGATATTGCCGAAATTCTTGATGTTGCCGGGGTGGACGACCGTCCCAGCCGGAAATTGAGCCGCCGCGCGCTGGCCGATGTCATCCAGCCGCGTGTTGAGGAGTTATACGAACTGATTCAGAACGAGCTGCGGCGCGCCGGCTTCGAGGAAGTACTTTCCTCGGGCATCGTGCTGACCGGAGGTGCCAGCGTAATGCCGGGCATGGTCGAGCTGGGCGAAGAGATTTTCCATATGCCGGTGCGCCTGGGTAATCCTAAGTATTCGAGCAGTTTGGCTGACGTTGTACAGAATCCGCGGTTTTCGACGGCTTACGGACTGCTGCTGGAGGCGCAGGCGCAGCGTAAGCGGGGGCAGAAGATCCAGGAGAAGCAAGGCTTCAAGGAAGTCCTTGCCGCCATGAAAGATTGGTTTTCGAAGAATTTCTGATTTGTGATTTGAACGGTTTTTCAGAGGAGATGGTTATGTTCGAGATTATCGACAAGCAGGAAAGCGGGACCGTGATCAAGGTCTTCGGTGTCGGTGGCGCTGGTGGTAATGCCATCGAGCACATGATCTGTGAAGGGGTCAATGGCGTTGAATTCATCGCCGCCAATACCGATGCCCAGGCGCTGGGGCGCAATGCCGCTTCGACCAAGCTGGCACTGGGGCAAAGCGGTCTTGGCGCGGGAGCCAGGCCGGAAAAGGGCCAGGAAGCCGCGCTGGCGCATGGCGACGACATTCGGGCGGCGCTCGAAGGGGCGCACATGGCTTTCATTACCGCTGGCATGGGCGGTGGCACGGGCACGGGGGCGGCGCCGGTGGTGGCAGAAATTGCTCGCAACATGGGCATCCTGACCGTTGGCGTGGTAACCAAGCCCTTCAGCTTTGAGGGTGGCAAGCGGATGAAGGCGGCAGAAGCCGGGATTGCCGAGTTTGCCAAGCATGTCGATTCGTTGATCGTCATTCTCAACGACAAATTGATGGAAGTCGTTGGTGAAGATGCTGATGTCGTCGATTGCTTCAAGGCTGCCGATGATGTCCTGAAGAATGCTGTTGGCGGCATTGCCGAAATCATTACCTATCCGGGTCTGGTTAACGTCGACTTCGAAGACGTGCGCACCGTGATGGGCGAAATGGGTCGTGCCATGATGGGCTCTGCCGTCGCCTCCGGGACGGATCGGGCTAGCGAAGCGGCCAAGCGCGCCGTTGCCTCACCCTTGTTGGAAGGTGTGAATCTTTCCGGTGCCCGTGGCGTGCTGGTGAACATCACCGCTGCGCGTGGCAACCTGAAGATGAAAGAGGTGAACGAGGTGATGAACACCGTCAAGGAGTTCGCCGCCGAAGAAGCACATATCATCTTCGGCGCCGTTTATGACGATCTGATGGGCGATGCGCTGCGTGTCACCGTCGTCGCAACCGGCCTTGGTTTGGCTGCAACCCGTCGTCAGAGCCTGGAGGTTGTGGCAGTGCCGCAGGTGCAGGTCGCGGCGACCGGCACTAATGATGCGGTAGCTTTCTCTGCGGGCACACTTCCCGACTATGACCAATTGGCTCGCGAGCCTGCTGTTGCGCGCTCCAAGCGCAACAACGTCACGGTCGAGGCACTGGCTAACAGTGGTGTTGATCGCTACGATATTCCTGCATTTTTGAGGAAACAGGCCGATTAAGGCAGCAAACCTACTCTGAAAAAGGGCGGCGGCGCACTGTGTTACAATGCGCCGCCTTCCCCCGGAAAGTTCCTTCGCATGCTCAAACAACGCACGTTGAAGACAGTCATTCGCGCCTCCGGCGTGGGTTTGCACGGTGGTGTCAAGGTTAGTCTGACGCTGCGTCCGGCTGCCCCGGATACCGGCATCGTCTTTCGTCGTGTTGATCTGCCGGAACCGATGGATATTCCCGCCAAAGCCTTCATGGTTGGTGATACGCGCATGTGCTCCTGTCTCGAAAAGGACGGGGTCAAGGTTGGAACGATCGAACACCTGATGTCAGCGCTTGCCGGCCTGGGTATCGATAATGCATGGATTGATCTGGATGCGCCGGAAGTGCCCATTCTTGATGGTTCGGCAGCCCCTTTTATTTTCCTGATTCAGTCGGCCGGGATCGAGGAACAGAATGCCGCGAAGAAATTCATTCGCGTTACAAAGAAGGTCGAGGTTCGTGATGGCGACAAATGGGCGCGCTTCGAGCCTTATGATGGCTATCGCCTGAGTTTTTCCATCGTTTTCAATCATCCGGCCATCGACAAGTCAGCGCAGACTGCTGAAATCGATTTCGCCGAGCAATCCTATATCCGTGAAATTTCCCGTGCGCGAACCTTTGGCTTCATGCAGGAGGTCGAGTATTTGCGGGAAAATGGGCTGGCACTGGGCGGAGGTCTGGAAAATGCTATCGTCCTTGACGAGTTTCGCGTGCTGAATCAGGATGGCCTGCGTTACAGCGACGAATTCGTCAAACACAAGATTCTCGATGCCATCGGTGATCTTTATCTGATCGGCCATCCGCTGCTGGCGGCCTATTCCTCCCACAAGGGAGGGCATGCGCTGAACAACCAGCTGGCGCGTGCGCTGCTTGAGCAACAGGATGCCTGGGAGCTTGCCAGTTTTGCGCAGGCCGAGGCCGCTCCTGGTGGCGTGCTACGCTGGCTGGCACAAGCAGTTTGACCCGCGCTGGCTTTACCGCCTGCGCACTATTCTTTTATAAGCGCGCGGCAAAGTAGTCTGCTCAAAGCCGCTTTCAGCGGGCCTTCCGGCAGTTTGTCGCGGGTTGCCGAAAGCATGGATTGAGCCATTTCTGACAGCGGACGTGGCGTCGAAGTGCTTGATTGGCAAAGGGTCTGGCGAGGTTGAACTTTTACCTCGATATCGCTACACTCGCAGCCTTCCTGAGATAACTCGTCGCATAGTCGGCGGCTCATCTGCCGCAGTTTGACGGCAACCGCGCCATTGTCGGCGTGGATAATGATCATCCCTGATTTGTAGTTTGCAACATGCGCCAGATCGCGCAAGGCTGCAGGTGCGACCGCTTCGAAGCGGCGTGAAAGTTTGAGCAGCAATCGGGCATGGGCCATCACCCGGCCGGCAGTGGCATCTTTGCTGAGATAGTGTTCAGGCCCGTAATACATAGGAGTTTCCGTGCAGATAATTGTTGTATCGCGCCATCTCAAGGCAGCACGAACAATCGATATTATGCCTCGCCACCTGGTTATGGCGGCACTGGCGTTTCTGATCCTGGTAATTGCAAGCGCCGCCGCATTTTCCTGGTTGTCCGTTCGTCTGCGTTTACCGCTGGTCGAAGAGATGCTGACCAGCTTTGAGGTTCAGGAAGCCAATAAAAACCGTCATTATCTGGAAAATAACCTGCAACTGATGGCGACCCGACTGGGCGAGTTGCAGGCGCGCGTTTTGCAGCTGGATACCCTGGGGGAGCGCTTGTCGGGGGCTGCAGGGGTCAAGCTTGATGCGATGCAGCCGAGCAATGTGTCACGCGGGCGCGGTGGCCCCTTCAAGCCAGAGTCATTGTCGGCGACGGATTTGTTGGAAGAGATTGATCGCTTGTCGCAGGAGGTAAGTCGTCAGGGGGAGGATTTCGAATTCCTTGAATTTGCCTTGCAGGATCAACGGGTCAAGGATCGTTTGCTGCCAACCACCTTGCCCGTCGGTAATGCCCAGGTCGGTTCGACCTTCGGCTATCGCCAGGATCCCATCGTTGGTGTTCGGGCCTTGCATGAAGGTTTTGATTTTGTTGCCGAGGTCGGAGCACCGGTTTTTTCTGCTGCCGATGGCGTTGTATTGTTTGCTGGTGCTCATCCGGAATACGGCAATGTAATCGATGTCGACCATGGTGAAGGGCTGGTTTCACGCTATGCCCATCTGTCAGCGATCAAGGTGCAGACCGGGGCGCTGGTCAAGCGCGGGGCGCGGATCGGCGCTGTCGGTAACACGGGACGTTCGACAGGACCTCACCTGCATTTTGAGGTCAGGTTGTTTGGCGTCGCCAAGAATCCAGCACTGTTTTTGCGACAGAATGGACAGATGTTCGCACAAAGTCGTTGACCCCTTGATCCAGGTCGTCATCGTCGTCTGAGGGGGGCGTGCTAGAATCCGCGCTTTGCCGCACTGCGCGACTAACCATTCCAACGCGATGATTTCCGGCCTACTCAAGAAAATTTTCGGCAGCCGCAACGACCGGCTGATCAAGCAATACTCCCTGACCGTCAAGCGCATCAACACGCTTGAGCCTCAGATGCAGGGACTTTCCGATGAGGCTTTGCAGGCCAAGACCGACGAGTTTCGCCGCCGGCATGCCGCTGGCGAGTCGCTCGACGACCTGCTGCCGGAGGCTTTCGCTGTAGTTCGGGAGGCAGGCAAGCGGGTGTTGGGGATGCGCCATTTCGACGTTCAGTTGATTGGCGGCATGGTCCTGCATAACGGCAAGATTGCCGAAATGCGTACCGGCGAAGGCAAGACTTTGGTTGGCACGCTGCCGGCCTACCTCAATGCCATTTCCGGCAAGGGGGTTCATGTCATTACCGTCAATGATTACCTGGCCAGTCGCGATGCGGCCTGGATGGGGCGTTTGCACCGTTTTCTCGGACTTTCGGTCGGGGTGAACCTGTCGCAGATGGATCATGAGGCCAAGCAGCAGGCCTACGCTGCCGACATCACCTACGGCACCAACAACGAATTCGGCTTCGACTATCTGCGCGACAACATGGTTTATGCCGCTGACCAGCGGGTACTGCGCAGCCTGAATTTCGCCATCGTTGACGAAGTGGATTCGATCCTGATCGATGAAGCGCGTACGCCGCTGATCATCTCCGGTCAGGCCGACGACCATACCGACCTCTACCTGCGCATGAAAGATGTCGTTCCGCAGTTGACGCAGGCGATGGAAGAAAATGCCGAGGGTGACTACTGGGTCGATGAAAAGGGTCATCAGGTCCATTTGTCCGAAAGCGGTTACGAACATGCCGAAGGTTTGCTGGCCGAGCATGGCATGTTGCGTGAAGGCAGCAGCCTGTACGACGCTGCCAACATCTCGCTGATGCACCATTTGAATGCCGCGCTGCGCGCTTTGACGCTGTTCCACAAGGATCAGAACTACGTGGTGCAGAATGGTGAAGTGGTGATCGTTGACGAATTTACCGGCCGTTTGATGGCCGGTCGCCGCTGGTCCGATGGTTTGCATCAGGCGGTTGAAGCCAAGGAGGGCGTGGCGATCCAGTCGGAAAACCAGACCCTGGCTTCGATCACCTTCCAGAACTACTTCCGGATGTACGGCAAGTTGGCCGGGATGACGGGCACGGCGGATACCGAAGCCTACGAATTCCAGCAAATTTACGGCCTGGAAACTGTCGTGGTTCCGACCAATCGTCCCATGACCCGCAAGGACATGAATGATCTGGTGTACAAGACCGCTGATGAGAAACATGCGGCAATCATTGCCGATGTCAAGGATTGCGCCAAGCGCGGTCAGCCGGTATTGGTTGGTACGACCTCGATTGAGAATTCCGAACTGCTTTCCCGCCTGCTCGATCAGGAAAAGCTGCCGCACCAGGTGCTGAATGCCAAGCAACATGCCCGCGAAGCGGAAATCGTTGCCCAGGCGGGTCGACCGGGGATGATCACCATCGCTACCAATATGGCCGGTCGCGGTACTGACATCGTCCTTGGCGGTAATCTTGAAAAGCAACTCGATGCCGTGCGCGAAGATGAAAGTCTCGGCGAGGCTGACAAGCAGGCCAAACTCGATGTCGTGAAGGCCGAGTGGAAGCAGGTGCACGAAACGGTGCTGGCGGCGGGTGGTTTGCACATCATTGGCTCCGAGCGCCATGAGTCCCGCCGTATCGACAACCAGCTGCGTGGTCGTGCTGGTCGCCAGGGCGATGCCGGTTCTTCGCGTTTCTATCTGTCGCTGGATGACCAGTTGCTGCGCATTTTTGCTGGCGAGCGTCTGCGCGCGATCATGGACAAGCTCAAGATGCCGGAAGGCGAGGCGATTGAGCACCCGCTCGTGACCCGTTCGCTGGAGTCCGCACAACGCAAGGTTGAGGCCCGCAATTTCGATATTCGCAAGCAATTGCTTGAATACGATGACGTCTCCAACGATCAGCGCAAGGTCATTTACCAGCAGCGCAATGAGTTGCTCGAAACCGACGATATTTCCGAAACCATTTCGGCGATGCGCCATTCGGTTATTAACGATATTTTCCGTCGCCATGTGCCGGCCGAATCAGTCGAGGAACAGTGGGATCTGGAAAGCCTCGAGCGCGAATTGGCGACCGAGTTGCTGATCGCTGCACCAATCAGCCAGTGGGTCAAGGACGAGCCGGCTTTGGCGGACGACGATATCCTCGCGCGGATTCTGAATAGTGCCGATGAGGCTTATCGGGCCAAGGTTGAGCTGGTGGGCGCCGATACCTTCCTGCAATTCGAGCGCAATGTGATGTTGCAGAGCCTCGATACCCACTGGCGTGAGCACCTTGCCGCGCTGGATCATCTGCGCCAGGGCATCCATCTGCGTGGTTATGCGCAGAAGAACCCGAAGCAGGAATACAAGCGCGAAGCTTTCGAGTTGTTCGAAGGTCTGCTCGACCTGGTGCGCCAGGAAGTCACGCGGGTGGTCTTTACCGTGCAAATTCGTTCGCCGGAAGACGTCGAGGAAACCGTGCCGCATGTGGATGTGCAGAACGTCCAGTACCAGCACGCCGATTTCGACCAGGTCCAGGGTGGTGGCGAAGAGGTCGCTGCTGCTGAGCCTGCGGTGTCCGCCCTGGCCGAACCCAAGGTTGGCCGCAATGACCCCTGTCCCTGCGGCTCAGGCAAGAAATACAAACACTGTCACGGAAAACTGTCCTGATTCCCCAAGGCACCCCGGCGGTGCCTTGATGCTATTGGAGCCAAGAAAATGCCTGTTAATTATGCTACGCCCGCTGCCGATCAACTTTTGCCGGTAGCCGGTGTTCGTCTCGGGGTTGCCGAAGCCGAAATTCGCAAGAAAAACCGTCGCGACCTGACACTGGTTGCGCTGGATAGCGGATGCACGGTTGCCGGCGTATTTACGCAGAATCGTTTCTGCGCCGCGCCGGTGCAACTGTGCCGCGCGCATCTGGCGACCGGACAGGAAATGCGGGCCTTGGTGATCAACACTGGCATCGCCAATGCCGGCACCGGCGAGCCGGGACGGCAGGCAGCGCAGGCCAGTTGCGAGGCGGTGGCCGGGATTCTGGGGATTGCTGCCGAGCAGGTGCTGCCGTTCTCGACCGGGGTCATTCTCGAGCCGCTGCCGGTCGAGCGCCTAAAAGCCGGTCTGCCGGCGGCCTTCGCCGATCTGAAGGCCGATAACTGGCATGCTGCAGCACACGCGATCATGACCACGGACACCGTCGCCAAGGCCGCTTCGCGCGTTGTTGCGGTCAACGGCAAAAAAGTGAGCATTTCCGGGCTGTCCAAAGGCGCTGGCATGATCAAGCCGAACATGGCCACCATGCTCGGTTTCCTCGCGACTGATGCCGGCATCGCCCAGCCGCTGCTCGAGCAACTGGTCAAGGAAGCGGCTGACGCCTCGTTCAACTGCATTACCGTCGATGGCGATACCTCGACCAACGACTCTTTCGTGATGATTGCCTCCGGCCAATCCGGCGCGAGTTTTGCCGACGCCAGCGATGCTGGCTGGGCCGAAGTCAAGGCTGCCATCATCGCCGTGTCAGTTGAACTGGCGCAGGCCATCGTGCGCGATGGCGAAGGTGCCACCAAGTTCATCACCGTCGCCGTACAAGGCGGCAAGACGCGTGAGGAATGCCGGCAGGTTGCTTATGCCATCGGCCACTCACCGCTGGTCAAGACAGCTTTCTTCGCCTCCGACCCGAATCTTGGCCGTATCCTGGCGGCCATCGGCTACGCTGGCATCGCCGATCTCGATGTCGATGGTGTCAAGGTCTGGCTGGATGAGGTGCTGGTCGCCGAGAACGGCGGCCGGGCGGCTGCCTACAAGGAAGAGGACGGTGCCCGGGTGATGGCGCAGGCGGAAATTACCGTCCGGGTTGACCTCGGCCGTGGTCAGGCATCGGCCAGCGTTTACACCTGTGACTTTTCTTATGATTATGTCAAGATCAATGCGGATTATCGCAGCTAGCCTGTTTTGACTGTTCCGCAAAGCCCGCTTGAACGCGGGCTTTTTTTGTACCGGTTTTGATGTTCGATTGACTGCTGACAATAAGCATCTACTGTAGTTATCAGAGGCTTCGGTATTGGCTTGTTCGCGGATCAGTTTTCTGACAAGCCATCGTTTTTGGCGAGCGATGCTCAGAATTTTGTCTGCGTGCCACATATTCATGGCAGATAATGCGTGATACGTAATTTTTGGTGTCTTCAGGGGATATTTATATGTCAATCATCATGGGTGGCAGCTGGACTGATTCACTGCTTGGCGGTTCAGCTAATGACACGATAGACGGCAATGGCGGTAGTGATCGGATCGACGGTGGTGATGGCGTGGATACGGTGCTGTTTTTTTCTGACAGCAGTCAATTCACCGTTACGACGCTGCAAGGTGTGACGCATGTCAAGGAAACGGTTGAGTCATATTCACATATCGACAACTTGTTAGCTTTTTCGGAGGAGGGGCAGGTAGCGGATAGCCTCATGCCTCCCTCTATCTACGCCTATTACAACGAGTCCGTCATGATCAATGTTGAAACAATCCAGTTTGCCGATACGACACTCTCCCTGGCTGCCACTGCGGGGCCGGTGATGTTTGGGACTTCCGGGAGGGATCAACTTGTCGGCAGTCCGGCGGATGACACTATCGATGGCATGGGGGGAACTGACCGCATCGATGGCGGTGCAGGCACCGATACCGCGCTGTTTTTCGACGATATGGGCAAGTTCTCCGTGACGACCTTGCACGGGGTTACACATGTCCGGGATCTGACGATTTCCAGCAGTTCTGGTTATGCTTACTTTGGCGATCCTGACACAGTCCTGGTCAATGTTGAAAACATCCAGTTTGCCGATGCCAGTATCGCGCTGTCTGGCACGAGTTCTCAGGTGATTTTCGACAATTACTGGATGGATCAAATCACCGGAACGGCCGGGGACGACATCATTGACGGCTTGGGCGGTAATGACCGGATCGATGGTGAAAGTGGCAGCGATACCGTCCTCTTCTTCGATAGCAGCAGTAATTTCTCGGTGACGACCCTGTCCGGGGTCACGCATGTCCGGGGGTTGGTATCGGGCGACGCGTATTACCGCTACTCTGACTCGATTCTGCTCAACGTCGAAAACATTCAATTCGCCGACGCCAGCGTCAGCCTGTCTGTAGCGGACGTCAATGCCAAGCTTATTTTAGGTAGTGATTACTGGACAGACCATATCACCGGAACGGCCGGGGACGACATCATCGACGGCTTGGGTGGCAGTGACCAGATCAATGGTGGCCGCGGCACGGATACGGTCCTGTTTTTTGAGGACAGCGCCAACTTTTCCGTACTCACGCTCGCTGGCGTCACCCACGTCAAGGCGCTGAGTGGCGCGAGTTCGCCGTATGCCTACACCGATAACATCCTGGTCAATGTTGAAAATATCCAGTTTGCTGATAAAACGTTGGAGATCAGCAATGGCGGAGAGTCTGGCGAGCAGACGGGGACACCGGATGATGATGTGCTGTTTGGCGGTTATGGGCAGCGTATCGATGGTGGCGATGGCAAGGATATCCTTGCCTATGACGGTGACCTTATCCCCTTCACTACTGGGGGTGGTGGTGTTTTCACTGTCGGGCTCGATACCGTGGCCAATATAGAGCGCCTGGAGTTTGATGATAAAAAAGTCGCCCTGGACATGGGGGCGAATCAGGCCGGGGGGCAAACCGCCTTGATGATTGCTGCCTGTATCGGAACGGCCGGCTTGTCGGACAAGGTGATGACAGGCTTGGTGCTTTCCTACTTCGATGCCGGAAATGATCTGAACACTGCTGCCGACTTCCTGGTCTCTTCCGGGATTACGGCGCAATTGGCGGGCGGTGCCGATAACACTGACTTCATTGCTTGGTTGGCTGGTAATTTCCAGGATGCAGCGCCGAGCAGCGAACTTCAGGCTGCCTGCCTGTCCATGCTGGAGCAGGGCGTCTTTACTCAGGCAAGCTTCCTGTCCACGCTGGCAGCGACGGATTTCAATCAGCAACATGTCAATCTGGTCGGTTTGCAGCAAACGGGGATGGAATACATCTGATGTCATTTGTTTGGGTTTTGTCCGGGCTCAATGACGCAATGGGCTGTTTGCCCGGGCCCGCAGCCTGCTGTGCCGCAGTGCCGGGTATTGCCCCCGGGCGCCAGTGTTGAGCGATATCCGCCGCGATCTGGTGCGCAACACGCTGGCGATTATCGTCATCGTCGGCCTGCTGGCCTTGTCCTTGTGGGTGTTGCGGCCATTTCTGGCAGCAACGGTATGGGCGGCGATGATAGTCGTCGCTACCTGGCCGCTGTTCATTGCGCTGGAAACCCGTCTCGGGCAGCGGCGTTCGCTGGCGGTGGTGCTGATGACGCTGGCCATGCTGCTGTTGCTGGTCCTGCCGCTATGGCTGGCCATCGACACCATTTTCGATCATTTTGGCGAGTTGACCGCAGAACTGCGCAATGTCGCCGAAAATGGCCTGCCCCGGCCACCGGCTTGGCTTGCCGGCATGCCCTTGGTCGGTGAAAAACTGGCGG
Source organism: Azonexus sp. (assembly GCA_030824535.1). Classification (GTDB taxonomy): domain Bacteria; phylum Pseudomonadota; class Gammaproteobacteria; order Burkholderiales; family Rhodocyclaceae; genus Azonexus. The sequence goes on from JAVBXO010000069.1 coordinate 47,161, forward strand.
CTTTCTGGACGCAACTGGCTGATGACGGCGCGCGTGGCTTGCTGGCCAAGCTCACCCCGTATGCCGCCGATACCGGCAAATGGCTGCTCTCTCAGGTTGGCGGTCTGGGCGGCATGCTCGTGCAGTTCCTGCTGATCGTCACCATTGCCGCGATCATGTACGCCAGCGGCGAAGCCGGCGCGCGTTTGCTGCGGCGTTTCGGGCGTCGTCTGGCCGGTGAGCGTGGCGAAAATTCGGTGATTCTCGCCGGCCAGGCGATACGTGGCGTGGCTCTCGGCGTTGGCGTCACTGCCATTGTCCAGACCGTGCTGGGTGGCCTGGGCCTGGCGCTGGTCGGCGTGCCCTTTGCTGCCTTGCTGTCGGCACTGATGCTGATGCTGTGCATTGCCCAGATCGGGCCGATGCCGGTGTTACTGCCGGCGGTGGGCTGGCTGTTCTGGCAGGGCGAGTCGGGCTGGGGCAGCTTTTTGCTGGTCTGGAGTCTGGTTGTTGGCGGCCTCGACAGCTTTTTGCGACCGATGCTGATCCGCCGCGGCGCTGATCTGCCGCTGCTGCTGATTTTCGCCGGTGTCATCGGCGGCATGCTGGGCTTCGGCCTGATCGGCCTGTTCATCGGTCCGGTCGCGCTGGCCGTAACCTGGACTCTGCTGCATGCCTGGCTGGATGATGCGCTGGGTGGCGCTGACGGCGAGTTAATGCCGCTCCAGACGCCTGGCGAGTTCCCTGATGTCCCGGCGGGCGAAGTAATTGGGCAGCAGGCGCCAGACGCCGAGCAGCGTGCCGCCGAGCAGTAGTGGATAGAACAGTCGCTCACTGACGATCAGCGGCAGCAGGATCAGCGCCGCCATGAAAAACCCCAGGCTTGGCGCACTGAACCAGCCACGATTTTCCGTCTGGCGAGCGAGCAGGTTTTCGATCCGATCCCGTATCCGGTTGACCGTCGGTGCATGGCGGGCAATCGCTTGGCGTGTCGCCTGATAGTCGGCATCGCCATGGCCCAGAGCGCGCAGTTGCCTGCTCAGCTGGGAAAAATGCTCGATACGCTGCTGCAGTTCCTGGAACTGCCCAGCGTCGATCAGCCAGCGCCCGGCGAACCGGGCTAATTCATCGAGCGCCAGCTGGCATTCCTGCTGCAGTTGTCGGCTGCGTGCCAGGGCTTCCACGGCATCGTTGTGCTCGCGTTCGCGCTGCTTTTTGACTTGCTTGCGCGCTTCCGGCAGCAGGCATTCAATGGCCAGCAAGCGGCTTGCCGGCAGTTCGGCGAGCTCGCCAAAAGTTTCCAGCCAGGGGCAGTCGAGCGCCAGCAGGCCGGTTTCGTGGGCCAGGTGCTGGCGCCAGCGGCTGACCCAGGCCGCGTCGTAACTAAGGGCCAGCAGCCGGGCATGCAGCTGCTGTGGTGAAGGGCGCAGCGGTATGCCCGGCCCGTACATGGCATCGTCGAACAGCGTGATGCCATTTTGCTGCCTGTGGCGGGCGACCTTGATCGCTTCGAGCAATTGCGTCCACGTCGTGTTGAATTGCGCGAGCGCGTCATGCCAACGCTGGTCGATATCGGCCATTTCCGCATTGCCGGCAGCGGCATAGGTGGACAGGACGGCAAATTCGTCGAGTTCCTGCAGCCACAGGCTGGCGCTCGCGTCATTCTTCAGGGCCAGGTCGGCATGTTTGAGGATTTCCCGCAGGCCCAGGCTGGTGCCACGCCAGACGGGCGGGATGCCCGGTGCCAGCTCGATGATCAGGTGCAGCAGCCGCAGATCGGCGTGCAGCTTGCGTTCGTGATTCAGTTCGATCAGGAAGCGGACCAGGTTCTGGTCTTTCAATTCCTGGCGCAACCAGTTCATCAACAAGCCATTGTCCAGGTCGGAAAGGGCCTTGGGCCAGTGTTGGGCCAAGGCGACAGCCAGTTGCTCGCGGGTAAAACACAGTGCATCGCCGATCTGGTAGGGATTGCCGGCGGGCGGCCGGGTTTCTTCGGCAAAGACCTCGGGGAGACCGGGGTCATCGGCCAGCCAGCGGCGGATTTCGGCCGCCCCCCAGCGCGGCTTGGGGTCGCGCAGCAACAGGCCGCGCAGCAATTTGCCCAGTTTTGGGTCGTTGACCGCAGAAACATCGACAGGGCGGGTGCTCAGGCGATGCAGGATCACGGCATCCGAAAGACCGGCGAACGGATGCTGGCCGCTGGCAGCCTCGAGCATGATCATGCCCAGCGACCACCAGTCGGTCTTGTCGTCGATGATCCCGGACAAGGTCTCGGGCGCGGCGTAAGCCAGGGTCCGGGCCTGTCCGGTAAAGCGCAGCGTGGCCTTGCACACCGAGGCGATGCCGAAATCAGTGAGCACCAGGTCGAGCGGCGTGGTGCTGCGGAGCAGGATGTTTTCCGGCTTCAGGTCACGGTGGATCAGCCTGAGCTGATGAATGGCCGCGATTGCGTCGGCCAGTTCGGCAAGGATGGTCCGCAGGTCGGCGGCATCCGGCTGGCCCCGGCGCAAAAGATCGCGCAGCGAACCCAGTGGGCAATATTCCATCAGCTCGTAGGTAAAGCCGTCGGAGCTGCCGCTTTCGAGGATTTCAATGCAATGTGCCGGATCGACGCTGGCCAGTCGGGCCATGACCTCGCGTTCGGGATGGATGCCGTGGCGGTAGATTTTCGCCACCCGGCTGCTGCTGTCGGCCAATGACGAGACCAGGAGCAAATCTGCTTCGCCGCCCTGGCTGGGCAGTGGGCGTTCAATCCGGTAGCGCTGGCGCAGCGCCGTCGGCAAGGCCATGAGCGAAGGCTGCCGACTCAGGCCGGCATCGGGCGTCGTCAGCGGCCGGTCGCAATACAGACAGCGCTCACTGCCCGGCGGATTGTCCTGACCACAGTCGGCGTGCGGGCAGCGGTGAAGTTCGCTGCCTGCTGCGGTGGACGGTGTTTTTTCGGCTAATTCCCCGGCCGGCAGCAAGCTCTCGCGGGTCGTCAGATCGACGCCGGCGAGCAGGGCACCGCATGCACAGCGCATGATTTCGGGGGCGTTTTCTGCGCCACAGGTTGGGCACAGACGCAGGTAATCGCCGCTCATTGCCGCCAGGAAACCTGGGCGAAGCGAAGACCGCGTTCTGCCGCCAGTCTTTCCAGTTCGGCCATGTCGCCGCGTGCCGGGATGCCGATACTCCATAGTCGCTCGCCATCGACCTGCATCTGGATGCGCTTGCCGAAGATATCAGCAGGCGCATCGAGGTAAGGGGCGTAACGTTCAGCACCGCGGGCGGACAGGGTAATCAGGCGCTGGTTGGCTGAGCCGCGCCAGAGGTGGGTCAGCGCCAGCGTATCGACATAGGGTTCGGGAATCAGCGCGTCGAGCTTGGCGAGCAGGCGCGCATGACGTTTTTCGAGCCTGGCCAGCGGATAGCCGCTATAGCAAAGAATGTCGAAGTCGAGACCGCTGTGCTGACGCCAGTAAATCAGCGCATCGAGCAGGGCGGCGAGTGCCTGGGGTTGGTCGAAAGGTTCGCCGCCGCTGATCGTGATGCCATCCGGCGCGTTGCTGCTGGCTTTCTTGCACCAGCTCAGCAGGCGGGCAACGGTCATCTCCCGGCCGGGATCGGTATGCCAGGTATCCTGTGAAACGCAGCCCGGACAATGAATCGAGCAGCCCTGCAGCCAGAGGCCGATGCGCCGGCCGGGACCGAGAACGGTGACTGGGAAGTGGGCCTTGTTGATGGCGATTTTCATCGGCGCTATTCAGCTCAGCGTGATGCTCAGCGCCACGATCTTGTCCTGCTCGCCGAGTTCGGTCACCGTGACCCGCTGTTTGCCTTCGAGCTGGCTGGCAAACAGGGCGCGGGCCAGGGGGTTGATGAAGTCCGATTCGAGCTGGTTGCCGATGCCGCGTCCGCCATTCGACAGGTCACGCAGGCAGCGGGCGAGCAGGGCGGCATGCACATCGCGGCTCAGGCTGAGCGTCAGGCGGAATTCTTCCTGCAGTCGGCGGGCGATGTTTTTCAGCATGCCAGTGAAAATCTGTTCGGCGACTTCCGGCGTGATGAAGTTGAAAACGACGATGTTGTCGCCGATCCGGTTGAGGATTTCCGGACGCGACAGGCGAAACTTGAAATAGTCGCCGATGGCTTCGCGAACCCGGCTTTCGACCAGTGTGTAATCGTCGCCCGGTCGGACATTCTGCACCCGCCGGCCATGTTCATCCTCGATATAGATGCCGAGATTGGACGTAAATACCAGAATGGTTTCGGAAAAATACGCCGTTTCCCCACGCCCATCGGTCAGGCGGCCGTCTTCGAGAATTTGCAGGAATTTGTCGAGGATGCGCGGATGGGCCTTTTCGATTTCGTCGAAAAGCACCACGGCAAAAGGTTTTTCCCGCACGGCGTTGGTCAGTTCGCCGCCGGCGTCGAAGCCGATGTAGCCAGGAGGCGCGCCCAGCAGTCGGGCGCTGCTGTGTTCCTCGGCAAATTCGCTCATGTCGAAGCGGATATAGGCGCGTTCGTCGCCGAAAACCAGCTGGGTCAGCGTCTTGGCCAGTTCGGTCTTGCCGACTCCGGTCGGACCGGCGAAGAACAGCACGCCGCGTGGCCGGCTGCCGCCGCTACGCGCTTGCGCGCCGGTCAGGCCCATCACCGAACGCTTGAGGATGTCGAGCGTCTTGATGCAGGCGGGGCGCTGCCCCTTGACGCGCTCTTCGATGAAAGTCGCTGCATCGCGGATTTTTTCGCGCAGGTAGTCCTTGCGCCAAGGATTGTCCAGCGCGCCGATCTTGTAGCAGCGCAGGGCGTCGTCGATGGCGCTGATGCCCAGTTGCTGGCGGGAAGCCAGCTCGGTAATGTCGGACAAGGCGCACAGGCTCATGCCTTCGCTGCCATTGCTCAGGGATTTGATGAATTTTTCACGGTCGACCGCAGTAGCCTCGGCAAAACCCTGAAATAGCGGCGCCAGCAATTGTGCGGCCGCCTGGCGGGTGCTGAAGTCGGGCCGGGCGATACTCAGGCTGGCGATGCGCTCGCTGTCGAGGCCGAACCAGGAGGGCAAGTCCTGGGGGCGGTTGACCAGCCAGAGCACTGGATTGAAGGCCGGCAAGCCGCCACCGTCGCGAGCGACGACGGGTGCGGCGGCGAGCGAAAGCTTTTCTGCGGCGACGAAAAAACGGTGTTCGGCTTCGCTCAGATGATCGGGCTGGCGGGTCAGGCGCGAGGCAAAATCGAGCATCAGCGCACAATGGACTTCGCGCTGGGTACTCAGGTTTTTCATTACATTGACCAGCGTTTCCAGGCTGATCATCTGATTGCCGCTGGCTAGTTTGAGATCGAAAAGACGTTCGGCCAGCTCGCGTTGCACGGCTTCATTGGGGTAGACGCGAATGCCATCAGCCGGGTCGTAGATGAGCAGGCAGCGACAGCTTTCGTTACGCAGGGTTTCCCACAGGCCGCGGGTGAAATTGACCAGCGTCGGGCCGCTGCCCAAGGAGGTGAGGAAGTTGTCGCGGATATTGCCCGAGATGATGAACTGCGAGCGGATCGGCAGCAGGCGGCGGAGATCGAGTGTCCAGCGCGGAATAGGGCAGGGGGCAGTCATCGGAGATTTTTCTGTAGTGCGGCGGCAACGGCCGGCTGATGTTCTTCGTCAGCAAAGTGCGGCAAGCGGCTGCGCTCGACCATTTGCACCGGTAATTCACCTGCGCCCAGGCGACGGCTCACCGCCAGTTGCAGGCCGCGTCCGGCCA
>JAVBXO010000280.1 GCA_030824535.1 Azonexus sp.
CATGACGAACAGCGCCGTGCCGCCGAGCACGGCGTCGCCGGTCTGGCCGATGTAGAGCAGCGCCCCGGCCAGCGGCGCGGCGACGCAGGGGCCGACGATCAGCGCCGACAGCGCGCCCATCAGGAAAACACCCAGGCCGCGCCCGCCTTGCAGGTGGCCGGATTCTTCCGAGAGCTTGCTTTGCAGTGAAGTCGGCAATTGCAGCTCGTAAAAGCCGAACATCGAGCAGGACAGCGCGACAAAGATCAGCGCGAAACTGCCGAGCACCCAGGGATTCTGCAGCGCGCTGGAAATCAGCGTGCCGGTCAGCCCGGCAGCGACGCCGGCGGCGGCGTAAGTCACGGCCATGCCCAGCACGTAGGCCAGCGCTAGCGCGAAACCACGGGCGTGCGAGGCTTTGTGGCCTTGGCCAGCGATGATCCCGGACAGGATGGGAATCATCGGGAAGACGCAGGGCGTCAGCGACAGGCCGAGGCCGGCGAGGAAGAAGAAGGCGAGATTGGTCCAGAAACCGGCGTTTTTCAGCGTGCTGGCGATTTTGCCGCTTTCATCACCGTCGACCGCAGCAGCGGCATTGACGCTCGGCGTCGTCGCCGGATCAGGCAGCGAGACGGCAAGCGTCTGGCTCTGCGGCGGATAACAGACACCAGCATCGGCGCAACCCTGCGCCGTCACCTTCAATTGCAGCGACAAGGGGCCGGAAATATTGCGTTCGAGCGGCAGGCGAATCGCCACCGCTTTGTAATAGACCTCGACCTTGCCGAAATTGTCGTCGTCCTTCTCCTTGCCCTTGGGAAACTGCGGCGTGGAAATGGCCACTTTTTCATCGTCGACCGCAAAACGGAACTTGTCGCGGTAGAGGTAGTAACCCTTGGCGATCTCGTAACTGACTTCGATGGTTTGCCCATCCAGCGCCCGCGCCGAGGGCTTGAAAGCCAGCGCCGGATCGAGAACTTCCTCGGCGTGGGCCAGGGAAAGCAGCAGAGACAGGATGAGGACTAGGAAACGCATGCGGGGACTCGATTCAGGCGGTGGTCTGGGCCAAGGTGGCAATCCGGCGAACTGCGCGGGCCAGGCTGGCGGAGTTTTCGGCAGCTCTTTGCGCTGACCAGTGCATTTTGACGAAGCGGCAAAGTTGTGGGTTGTAACCGCTTCCTTGTTTGCTGGCGTCTGTTTGCGAAAGCAGATCGAGGCGCAGGTCGCGATTCCTGGATTTTCGCGCCAGATTCAGCAGGTGCCGTTTGGCATCGATCTCTTCGTCCGGGGTTGTCGAAATGTGTTTTTCCGCAATATCGAAAAATTCGGCCAAGGCTTTGCGGTCGGCGATCAGCCAGCTTTCGGCTTCCATCACGGCCAAACGCAAGGCAAAGTTTTTCGGCAGTGACTTGGGCAACCACCGGGCCAAGAGCATTTTCGGGCACTGGCCGTCAGTGTCGGCAATGCACAAAACCGGTTGTACATGTCTGGCCTGCTCGACAAAGCGGGGGAGTTCCGGAATCAGCTTGGTGACGCCGCGCTTGTTGATGGGAGGCAGCGGCATGCGCCAGCCCGGCAGCAGTTCGGTCACCAGCTGCTCGCCCAGCGCGCAAGTCAAGGGGTCTTCGCCGACGACCAGGATTTGCTTCATGCTGGAAACAAGGCCATTTGATCGATTTGTTCCGGACGGGTTTGCGGCAGCAGGACTTCGGCCGCATTCAGTCCATGCGCCATGGCCTCGGCTTCGCTGTCGTTCGGTGTCCGGATGGTCGAGCCATTACCGCTCGGTTGCAGCAGCAATACCGCCTGGGGATCGCCGATTTCACCAATCAGCTTGTCGCTGTGGGTGCTGATCAGTACCTGTCGTGAGGATTTCCGCTGGCGCAAGACGCGGTCAATGATCAACGGGATGCGCTCGGTGATGGCATCGTTGAGCGACAGCTCGGGTTCCTCGAGCAAGAGCAGGCCATCGCCTTCCTGCAAGGCCCATAACAAACCAATCAGGCGCAAGGTGCCATCGGAAAACTGGTCTTCCCTTTGCCAGGAGCCATGCACCCGCCAATGTTTGAAATTGGCCTTGAGATGCGGGCTGCCGGTGACGGGGTCTTGTTCAAATTCCAGTCCGGAGAACTGCGGTACGGCAATTTCCAGCGCTTTCTGGATACGATCCAGGCGGGCCTTGCGGCTGCGCGGCTGGGTTTTGGCGATGCGTTGCAACAAGCCCTGACCAAAGGGGTCGCTTTCAATGATCCGGCCGCTGATTTCGTCGCTGTGCTTGAGAAGTTGCGGGACCAGGTGCAGGTAAGTGGTTGCGGCGAAGTAATCGCCCAAGTCGCGAAAATCGGCGTTGTTGTTGATCTGCTCAAGGTGCGTCTGGGTCAGGCGCGCCGGATCGGACAAGTCTTCGGGGCGGGGGCGCCGGAGGATTTCTTCGTCACCGTGATCAACCGATTCTTCGGTAATCAACACCCGTTGCTGGCCCTTCCCTTCGCTTTTGAAGGCCAGCGCATAGCGCCAGGTGGGTGTGGCAGCTGTCGCCGAGTCGGAAAGTTCGATTTCAAGGCGAACTTCCGGATCCTTGCGCGCATGCAGGCTGCGCAACTTGGTCAGGCCACCGCGATCTTTCAGCGCCTTTTGCAAGCCGCCGCCCTCGCTTTGGGCAATCGTCCGCAGAAAGCGAAAGAGGTCAAGAAAGTTGGATTTGCCCGAGGCGTTGGCGCCAATCAAATAAGCGCGCGGGCCGAGTTTGACGTCAACATCGCGGAAATTGCGCCAATTTTTGAGTTTGACTCGGGTAATCAGCATGCTCGTCCTCCTAGCCCTGCATCTCGGCCTGCACCCACTTAAGATAGGCGGGCAGGGCGTGGGTGATGGGCAGGGCGATGATTTCGGGGACTTTGTATGGGTGGCGTTCGCGGATGGCTGCTTCGAGGGCCGGGTAGTGTTCGCTGGTGGATTTGATCAGCAACGGGATTTCGGTGGCTGATTCGACGACGCCTTGCCAGCGGTAGATCGATTGCATGCGCGGCAGGATATTGACGCAGGCGGCGAGTTTCAGTTCGACGACGGCCAGCGCGATCTTGTTGGCGATTTCTTCGTTGGGGCAGTTGGTCAGGATCAGCAGGGCGTCCATGGCATTCTCTATTTGAGCAGGCGCTGGCGGGTCAGGCGCAGGGCGATGGTGAAGGCGACAGCGGCGGTGAGCAGCAAGGCCAGGATGTGGAGCAGCGCGTCGGGCGGGATTTCGCCGGCGAGCAATGGGCGGATCAGTGCCACGCCCTGGGCCAGCGGCAAGCAGCCGCCGATGGTCGCGAGCCAGCCGGGCAGGTTGTCGGTCGGGAAGAAAACGCCGGAAATCAGCGTCATTGGCGTGATGAATAGCGTGAAGTAATACATGAAGAAGTCGTAGCTCGGCGCCAGCGCGTTCCAGATCAGTCCAAGCGCGGCGAAAGCCAGGCCGGTCAGTACCAGCGCCGGCAAGGCCAGCAGCACGTAGGGGCCGTGCGTCAGGCCCATGACGCTGATGACCAGCAGGATCGCCGCCCCCGAGAACAGCGATTTGGTTGCCGCCCAGAACAATTCGCCAGCGACGACGTCGGCCAGGCCCAGCGGCGTGTTGAGGATGGCGTCCCAGGTTTTTTGCACATGCATGCGCGAAAAGGCCGAATACAGCGCCTCGAAAGTCGCCGCGTTCATCGTCGAGGCGCACACCGAACCGGCGGCGAGGAAAACGATATACGGCCGGCCATCGATGCTCGGCAGCATCGCCCCCAGGCCGTAGCCGAGGCCGAGCAGGTAGATCAGCGGATCGGCGAGGTTGCCGAGAATGGACGGCAGCGCGAGCTTGCGCCAGACCAGAAAGTTGCGCTGCCAGACAGGACGCCAGCCGAACAGGGAGGTGAAGGTAGAGGTAGAAGCCATGGCGGGAAAGTCTAGCACTGTGGCGGCCGTGCCCGCGCGGCGATGGCGGCGGCGTCAGCAACACTGAGGCAGCGCCAGGGCAGCGGCACGAGGCCGGGAACGCGGGCGCAATAATCGCGGTAGGCGGCGCCGTAGAGTTCGGCCAGCTTGCGCTCTTCGAGCCGCGAACCGACGACAAAATACAGCGTCAGCAGCGCCGCCGTCAGCAAAAAGCCGCTATCCATCGGCCGCGTCCAGATCAACAGCAGCGCCAGCGCGTACCACGGATGGCGGACATGGCGATGCCAGGGCGAGATGCACAGCGCCGATGCTGCGGTCGACGCCTTGAAACCGAGGAAATCCGCCATGTTGTAATGGCGCGAGGAATGCCAGAAACCAAGCACCGCCAACAGCGCCGCCGCGTGGCTGAGCCAGGCCCAGGCGCCGGGCCAGGACCACAAGGGCGTCCAGTCACGGCCATACAACAGCGCCAATGGCGGCGCGAGGAGCAGCACCGCCAGGCCATTGAAGGCCAGCCGGTAATACTTGGCCAAACCGGGCCAGTAGCGGGCGACGGCGGCTTTGGTGGCATTGGCCGCGAGCAGTGAATGCAGCGCGGCGTAAGTTATCCACAGCATGGCGAGGACTGACAGGGCGCTGGCTTCGTTCATGATTGCGGTGTGGTGCTCGGAAAAGCCATTTCTGCGGTCGACCTCGGTTTTTGCACGATTTTCAGTCGCGCTTTTCTGTCACGCCTATTAGTCACGAATGGCACTTGCTTAGGCGAAGGGCATTGTAAAACTCGATGTTGTGCCCCCATCTTTAGAGGAAGACGATGATGCGTAGGTGCGAATTCATTCGCACGGTCAAGGTATTTTGCGCGAATGAATTCGCACCTACATGCCAGTTTTTGACTTAAGTAAGTGCCATTCCTGTCAGTCACGCAGCTCGCGGCCGGTCAGCTTGATGAACACGTCTTCGAGGTTGGACGCGCGATGCACGTAGCGCAGGCCGTCGCTGTCGGCGAGTTGGGCGAGCAGCGGGCGCGGGTCGCGGCAGTAGAAGAAGGCGGTTTCGCCGCTGGTTTCGACGCGCTCGGCCAGCGTCCGGTGGTTTTCGGTGAATTGCGGCAGTTCACCGCAGCCTTCATCAAAAACCTCGACCACCTGCGGTTCGATATGTTCGGCGATCAACTGGCGCGGGCTGCCCTCGGCGATCTTGCGCCCATGGTCGATGACGATCAGCGTATCGGCCAGGCGCTCGGCCTCGTCCATGAAATGCGTCGTCAGGATCAGCGTCTTGCCTTGCGACTTCAACTGCTTCAGGCGTTCCCAGATCAGGTGGCGGGCCTGCGGATCGAGGCCGGTGGTCGGTTCGTCGAGGAAGACGATGTCGGGATCGTTGACCAGCGCACGGGCCAGCGTCAGCCGCCGTTTCATGCCGCCCGACAAGGTCGAAATCTTGGCATCAGCCTTGCTGCTCAGGCTGGCGAATTCGAGCAGGCCGGGAATGCGCGCCTTGATCTCGGCGTCCGGAATACCGAAATAGCGGCCGAAGACCAGCAGGTTTTCGGCGCAGGTGAAATCCGGGTCGAGATTGTCGAACTGCGGCACCACCCCGACGCGCGCCCTCGCCTGCTGGGCATCGTCGGGAATCACGCAGCCATTGAGCATGATCGTGCCGGCATCGGGGGCGGTCAGGCCGAGGCAGAGGCGCAGCGTCGTCGTCTTGCCCGCGCCGTTCGGCCCGAGCAGGCCGAAGCAGGTGCCGGCGGCGACCTCAAAGGACAGGCCGGCGACCACTTCCGTGCCGCCATAGACCTTGCGCAGTGCGCCGACGCTTAGTGCCGCCATGCGCGGGTAATGATGTCGCGGATGTGGTGCAACCGGCGATGGAAGAAGTGATCGGCACCCGGCACCACGACGACCGGCAGATCGAGCGGTTCGGCCCAGGCGAAGACATTGGCCAGCGGCACGGTTTCATCGCTCGAACCATGAATCACGATGGTGTCGTGCGGCACGGCCTCGGTATCGTATTGGCGGCTGCTTTCGACATAACCGGCGGCCGTGCCGACCAGCACCAGGCGTTGCGCCGGATGGCCGGCTTCCTGCAGGCGCTTGGCGACGCGCGTCTGGCAGAAAGCGCCAAACGAGAAGCCGGCGAGCGCGACGGGGATGTCGCCACAACGGCGCTTGGCATCTTCGAGCACGGCCAGCAAGTCGTCGGTTTCGCCCTGACCTTCGTCATGCACGCCTTCGGTAGCGCCAACACCGCGGAAGTTCGGCCGGAAAGCCGCGTAACCCATGGCGACGAAAGTCCGCGCCAGGGTATAAGCCACCTTGTTGGTATTCGCGCCGCCCCCCATCGGGTGTGGATGGGCAATCAACGCAATGCCGCGCGGCGCATCCGGGCGCTCCATGATGACCTCGATCTTGCCCACCGGGCCATCGATCAACAGTTTCTCTTCGGGGACTTTCATTTTCTTGCTCGCGAGTAGGGAGTGGTACAGAGGCAGACGGACTCGTCATTCCCGCGTAGGCGGGAATCCAGCGCCTTTCAGGATCAGATCTTCAAACGCGCAACCACGCGATTATTGATCAGGTCTTCCTGGATGATTTCCTCGAGGTCTTCCTTGTCGATGAAGGAATACCAGGTCTCTTCCGGGTAAACGACCAACACCGGGCCATGATCACAACGCCCCAGACAACCCGCCTTGTTGATCCGCACCGCACCCGGCCCATTCTTCTTCAGCGCACCAATGCGATCCTTGGCGTAAGCAAACGCCTCACTGCCGCCAACGGCATTACAACACTGCTCCCCAGCTTCGCGCTGGTTGGTGCAGATGAAAACGTGTTTCTGGAAATAGCTCATGCGGGGTCTC
>JAVBXO010000015.1 GCA_030824535.1 Azonexus sp.
GACGCTTTTCCGGGGTCCCCTTGCGAGGCGCTGAGCAACGCAGGCGGGCCGGGGGCCTTCGGCGAGGACTGTTTGAGGGGCGTAGCCCCGAGTTCCGCAGCCGCCCGGCCTGCCGAGTAGCGCAAGGGACCGGGCGCAGCCCGGCGCCGAACCAGGGGTCGCCTTTTCTTTGCTTACTTTCTTTTGGCGAAGCAAAAGAAAGTGAGACGCCCCACAGGGCGGAAAGCAGCGGTAAAACAAGCCCGCTGCCCAAGCAGAGCCCCACCCGTTCAAGCAACACGCGTAAAAATCCGCGATCGGGCAGTGCGAATCAGCAAAGCCAATCCCCAGCCCAGCAAAGGCCACTTCGACCAGCTAATCCCCCCGTGTTGCGCAAGATCCAGCGCCACCAATCCACCGCAGACCACAACGTAAGCCAGAAGATGAACAGTCAGGCGCGAACCGGCTGCTGTTGCGGGCGCAACGGGTGTCGCCGCTGCGGCAGCAGCAGGCAATAGCGACGCCGCTTCAACCCCAAAGGCACTGGCCAGCGCCAGCCGTGATTCGGCTGAGGCTGCGCCGCTGGTTTCCAGTCGCTGGATGGTGCGCGTGCTCAGGCCGCAGATTTCGGCCAGATGTTCCTGCGACCAGGCGCGGGCTTCGCGGAGTTGGCGGATGCGTTGCGGATCGACGTTCATGTCCTGTTCCATGGCTTGCTCCCAAGGCTGTTGAAAAGCGCAGGATGGCCTTGGGGCGTCGAAAATAACACGACAGCAGGACGTCAAAAGCACGACAGCCGGCTGACAGGCATGAAAAAACCGGCCAACGGCCGGTTTTTTCGGGAAAAGCGGCTTAGCGGCTGATAGCGCGGAAGCCAATGTCGCGGCGGTACTGCAGGCCTTCCCAGGCGATCTGGGCGGCCGCCTCGTAGGCCGCCTTTTGCGCCAGCTTGATGTTCTCGCCCAGCGCCGTCACGCACAGCACGCGACCGCCGTTGGTCACGACCTGGCCATCCTTGTCGACGGTGCCGGCATGGAAAACGTGGCAGTCTTCGCCGAAACTATTGCCCTTGGGCAGGCCGCCGATGACGTCGCCCTTCTTCGGGGTGTCCGGGTAATTGGCGGCGGCGAGCACGACGCCGAGGGCAATGCGGCGGTCCCATTCGGCTTCGACCTGGTCGAGCGTGCCGGCGATGCCGTGGCTCAGCAGGTCGACAAAGTCGGACTTCAGGCGCATCAGGATCGGCTGGGTTTCCGGGTCGCCCATGCGGCAGTTGAATTCCAGGGTCTTGACCGAGCCGTCCTTGCTGATCATCAAGCCGGCATAGAGGAAGCCGGTGAAGGGAATGCCGTCGTGCATCATGCCGCGCACGGTCGGCAGGATGATTTCGCGCATGGCCTTGGCGTGCACTTCCGGGGTGACGACCGGGGCCGGCGAGTAAGCGCCCATGCCGCCGGTGTTGGGGCCGGTGTCGCCGTCGCCGATGCGCTTGTGATCCTGGCTGGAGGCCAGTGCGAGGACATTCTTGCCATCGACCATGACGATGAAGCTGGCTTCTTCGCCATCGAGGAAGTCTTCGATGACGACGCGCGCACCGGCATCGCCGAGTTTGTTGCCGGACAGCATGTCGTCAATCGCGGCATGCGCCTCGTTGATGTCCATGGCGACGACGACGCCCTTGCCGGCAGCCAGGCCGTCGGCCTTGATGACGATGGGCGCGCCCTTGCTGTCGATGTAGGCGTGCGCCGCAGCGGCGTCCGAGAAGGTCTCGAAGCCGGCGGTCGGGATGTTGTGGCGGGCCATGAAACGCTTGGCGAAATCCTTGGAGGATTCGAGTTGCGCAGCTTCCTTGGTCGGGCCAAAAATCTTCAGGCCACGGGCACGGAAGACGTTAACCACGCCGGCAGCGAGCGGCGCTTCCGGGCCGACGACGGTGAGGTAGATCTTGTTCTGCTCGGCGAAATCAGCCAGGGCCACCGGGTCGGTGATGTCGAGATTTTCCAGTTCGTGTTCACGCGCCGTACCGGCGTTACCCGGCGCGACGTAAACCTTCTGCATGCCGGGGGTCTTGGCCAGACGCCAGGCCATGGCGTGTTCGCGACCGCCGGAACCGATGACGAGTAATTTCATGGGGCTGTTCCTGGTTTGTTGTTGTAGTGGGAGGTTAGTCGAAAACAAAGTATCCGGGGGATGATTGGCTAACGACTAACAAGCAATAACTAATAACTGCTTTTAGTGACGGAAATGACGCGCGCCGGTGAAAACCATGGCCAGGCCATGCTCGTCGGCGGCGGCGATGACTTCCTCATCACGCATCGAACCACCCGGCTGGATGACGGCCTTGGCACCGGCTTCGGCCAGCACATCGACGCCGTCGCGGAACGGGAAGAAGGCGTCAGACGCGACGACCGAACCCTGGAGTTCGAGACCGGCGTGCTGGGCCTTGATGCTGGCGATCTTGGTCGAGTCGACACGGCTCATCTGGCCGGCGCCGACGCCGAGGGTCATGCCGCCGCCGCAGAAGACGATGGCGTTGGACTTGACGAACTTGGCGACGCGTTCGGCAAACAGCAGGTCTTCGATCTGCTGGGCGGTCGGCTGGACCTTGGTGACAATCTTCAGGCCGCTGGCTTGGGCGGTGAAGTTGTCCGGCGTCTGCACCAGCAGGCCACCGCCAACGCGCTTGAATTCCAGCGTGTTCAGGGCGCGGGAGATCGGCACCACCAGCACGCGCAGATTGGCCTTGGCCGCCAGGGCGGCCTTGGCTTCAGCGGTGAAGGACGGGGCGATCAGCACTTCGACGAAGTGCTTGCGGGCATTCATGGCGTCGACGACGTCGAGGCCGACTTCGCCGTTGAAGGCGATGATGCCGCCGAAAGCCGAGGTCGAATCGGTCTTGAAGGCCTTTTCGTAGGCGCCGAGCAAGTTGCCGTCGATGGCCACGCCGCAGGGGTTGGCGTGCTTGACGATGACGCAGGCCGGGACGTCGAAGGACTTGACGCATTCCCAGGCCGCATCGGAGTCGGCGATGTTGTTGTACGACAGTTCCTTGCCTTGCAGCTGGGTGTAGGCGGCGATGCTGCCGGCGACCGGCGTGGTATCGCGGTAGAAGGCGGCGGACTGGTGCGAATTTTCACCGTAGCGCAGGATTTCGGTGCGGTCGAAAGCCAGTTGCAGCTTGGCCGGGAAAATCGCCGGCACCGGTGCGGCTTCAGCCGGCTGGGCTTCGGCACCTTCGTCGAGGCCGGTCAGCCAGTTGGCGATCATGCTGTCGTAACGGGCGGTGTGGGTGAAAGCCTTCTTGGCCAGGTTGAAACGGGTGGACAGTTGCAGCGCGCCGCCGTTGGCCTGCATTTCGGCGAGCAGCGGGGCGTAGTCTTCCGGATCGGTGACGATGGCGACGCCGTTGTAGTTCTTGGCCGAGGAACGGACCATGGCCGGGCCGCCGATATCGATGTTCTCAATCGCGTCTTCCAGCGTCACGCCCGCCTTGGCGATGGTCGCGGCGAAGGGGTAGAGATTCACGCAAACCAGATCGATCATCGGGATGCCGTGTTCAGCGATGGTCGCCAGGTGTTCCGGCAGGTCGCGACGGGCGAGGATGCCGCCATGCACCTTCGGGTGCAGGGTCTTGACGCGGCCGTCGAGCATTTCCGGGAAACCGGTGTAATCACCGATTTCGGTAACGCTCAGACCGGCATCGCGCAGCATCTTGGCAGTGCCGCCGGTCGACAGCAGATTCACCCCCTGGGCAGCGAGGCCCTGGGCAAATTCGAGAACGCCGGTTTTGTCGGAAACGGAAATCAGGGCTTGCTTGATGGACATGTTTTTAGGATCGAGGAGTTAGTAGTTAGGATCGAGTGCTTGGGGTCGAGGATTGAGTGGCTGGTTTGCTAATAGCTAATAGCTGGATCCTCGATCCTCAAAGCAATTGGTGTTCGGTCAGTTTCTTGCGCAGGGTGTTGCGGTTGATGCCGAGCATTTCGGCGGCCAGGGTCTGGTTGTTGCCGGCCTTGGACAGGACGACTTCGAGCATCGGCTTTTCGACGCTTTTGAGCACCATGTCGTAGATGGCGCAGGGTTTCTCGCCGTCGAGATCGCGAAAATACTGCTCGAGTGCCCCCAGCACGCAAGCGGAAATATCCTGTTGGCTCATGCTGCCAACGCCTCCTCTGATGTTTTATGGTCTTCGTAGTGCAGGTGTTCGTGTTCTTCGGTGTAGCGCTGGAAAAACTCATCGACGGCTGCGCGTTGCAGGTCCAGCGTCGGCAAGGTGTTCATGACCTTGCGGAAAGCGGCCGAGCCGATCAGGCCCTTGGTGTACCAGGAGATGTGCTTGCGCGCGACCTTGACGCCAGTTTCGACGCCGTAGAAAGCATAGAGGTCATCGAGATGCGCCATCAGGATCGCGTGGATTTCGGCGGCGCGGGCGGGCGGCAGCTTTTCGCCGGTATTCAGGTAATGCTCGATTTCGCGGAACAGCCAGGGGCGGCCCTGGGCGGCACGGCCGATCATGATGCCGTCAGCGCCGGTGGTATCCAGCACCAGCTTGGCCTTTTCCGGCGTCGTGATGTCGCCGTTGGCGATGACCGGGATGCGGATCAGCGTTTTGACCATGGCGATGGTGTCGTATTCGGCCTCGCCGGTGTATTGCTGGCAACGCGTACGGCCGTGAATGGCGACGGCGCGGATGCCGGCGCTTTCGGCAATGCGGGCGATGGTCGGGGCGTTGCGGTTGGCCAGGTTCCAGCCGGTGCGGAATTTCAGCGTCACCGGCGTATTCGGTACGGCGGCGACCACGGCGTCGAGAATTTTCCCGACCAGTTCCTCGTCCTGCATCAGTGCCGAGCCGGCCATGACGTTGCACACTTTTTTGGCCGGGCAACCCATGTTGATGTCGATGATCTGCGCGCCGTTGTCGACGTTGTGCTTGGCCGCTTCGGCCATCATTTTCGGATCGGCGCCGGCGATCTGCACCGAGACCGGCGCGACTTCGCCTTCGTGGTTGGCGCGGCGCAGGGTCTTGGCGCTGCCATAGAGCAGTGAGTTCGACGTCACCATTTCGGAAACGGCCAGTCCGGCGCCGAGCTTCTTGCACAGCTGGCGGAAAGGACGATCAGTCACGCCGGCCATGGGCGCGACGAACAGGTTGTTGCGAAGCTGGAAACCGGCAAATT
Source organism: Azonexus sp. (assembly GCA_030824535.1). Classification (GTDB taxonomy): domain Bacteria; phylum Pseudomonadota; class Gammaproteobacteria; order Burkholderiales; family Rhodocyclaceae; genus Azonexus. The sequence goes on from JAVBXO010000015.1 coordinate 5,157, forward strand.
CCATGGGTGAACGGGGCGCAGGGCAAAACGGGGAAGGGGAGGATTTTACCTCAACTGCTGCCTAAAAAATAGTCAAATCGACAGGGCGAGAGATAGCAGCAAGGCGAACAGCAATTGCAGTCCGGCGCTGGCGGCCAGAATGCTGTTGAATACGGCGCCCGCTTGCTCCTGACGAAAGCGCCGGTTCAGGCGCAGCGCCAGCGGCAGCGCCAGCGCCGGCAGGGCAGCCGGCCAGCCCAGGCTGCTGAGCAAGGGCAGCAGGGCAAAGGGGGTAAAAATCTCGGCGCTGTAGACATGGCAGGTCGCCGGGCGACCGAGCAATACCGCCAGCGTGCGCTTGCCGTTGGCGGCATCGCCATCGAGGTCGCGGTAGTTGTTGACGGTGATCACGGCGGCCGCCTGCAGGCCAAGCAGGGCGCCGGCAAGCACGGCCAGCGGCGAGAGGCTGAAGGTCTGCAGGTAATAGCTGCCGCCGACGGCGACGAGGCCGAAAAAGACCAGCACGAACAGTTCGCCGAGCGGCCGGTAGGCAATCGGCGCCGGCCCGCCGGTATAGGCCCAGCCCGCCGCCAACGAAGTCAGGCCGATGATGACAATCGGCCAGCCGCCATGCCCGACCAGGTAAATGCCGCAAATGAAAGCCAGGGCGAAGGCCAGCCAGGCGCCACGCAGCACGGCGGCCGGCGTCAGCCAGCCTTCGGCGGTGGCGCGGCGCGGGCCGACGCGGCCAGGGCTGTCGGTGCCGCGCAGGAAATCGCCGACATCGTTGAACAGGTTGGTGCCGATCTGGATGCAGGCGGCACCGAAAATCGCCGCGAGGAAGGGCAACCAGAGTATCCGGGCGGTCTCGTGCCAGGCCACTGCCGTGCCGACCAGCACTGGAGCCAGCGATACGCTCAGGGTTTTGGGGCGACAGGCGAGGAACCAGGCGGCGCTTTTTTTCATGGCCGGCACTGTACCCGATGCCGGCCACGCCTGCCTTTGGGGCAGATCAAGGCCAAGCCCGGGCGCCCCAGATCATGCGTTTGGCGACGAAGTGGCGGGCCGGCGGGAAGACGTCGAGCGCCCACAGCCCCAGGCCGCGTACGACTTTCAGCGGGCCGTTGTCGTTGGAGAAGGCTTTGACGATCTTGTCGGTGAAGAAAGCGCCGCCTTCGCGGTCGAGGCGGCGGGACTTGGCGTAGGCGGCCAGACTTTTACGGTCGACGCCTTTTTCGAGCAGGATTTCAGCCAGCTCCCAGGCGTCGCGCAGGCCGAGGTTGAAGCCCTGGCCGGAGACCGGGTGCAGGGTTTGCGCGCTGTTGCCGACCCAGACTTCATTGCCTTTGACCAGTGCCGTGCGCAGGCGCAGCGCCAGCGGAAAGCGGCTGCGCGGGCCGGGTTTGGCGAATTTCATGGGGCGGCCAAACTGTTTTTCGAGGGCGGCGATGAAGGCCGCGTCGTCGAGCGCCATCACCGCGTCGGCCTTGGCCGGCGGCAGCGTGAAGACGATGGAGAACTCGTCGCCAAGCGGCAGCAGTGCCAGCGGGCCGTCGGGGGTGAAGCGTTCCCAGGCGCGGTTTCTG
>JAVBXO010000114.1 GCA_030824535.1 Azonexus sp.
TTTAGAGGAAGACGATGATGCGTAGGTGCGAATTCATTCGCACGGTCAAGGTATTTTGTGCGAATGAATTCGCACCTACATGCAAGTTTTTGACTTAAGTAAGTGCCATTCGAGTCTGGGATATTCATTTCAGAAAATGATCCCCAACCCCAGGCAGCATTATTTCCCGACGCCGTTGAGTTTTACGCTGATATCATCAAACACCAACGATTTCGTACAAATTTGCGGTCTTCCAGCTCTCAGGAAACAAATCGGTGTAACTGTAATACTTGGAATACGCCAACCCGGTCTGCTGCAGTCCGACCAGGTCGACGTTGAGATGCAGTTCGGCAGCAGCAGCCAGAAATTTGCCCTGGCCATTCTTCTCGATATAGTTTTCAAGCTGATAGATGACTGATTCGCTCGCGTCGCCGCCGGTGACGTTATGGTAGACAGTCTGTGCCAGAACCCTGTTGCTGAACGTCGGCAGGAGATGTAAATCCAGCGCAACCTGGCACAGCGCTTCCATGCTGTGCCCTTGATCGAAGCGTGAAATCACCCAGCCGCGAACACCACGATCCTCCATCAGCGCCGGCGCAACCACGCCGATGAAACTGATGGCCTCAGCGGCATTGCCGCCGTCCTCAACATCCAGCGCAACGAGGCCGTGATTCACCACATCAACACGTTCGATGTTGCTCAGGATATCCGTTGCACCATCACTGTATTCCACCGCATATCCGGTTTCCGTCCTGGAAAACTTGAGATCGCCGTTGTGATTGTTGACCAAGCGAACCAGGTCGATGCCGGCCCCGCCATCGAGCGTGTTGCTGCCCGCACCACCGTCGATGTCATCGTTGCCGGCACCACCATGAATTTCGTCATTACCGGAACCGCCACTCAGCAAATCATTACCATCCCCGCCGAAAAGATGGTCATCGCCGCTCCCTGCAAAAACCAGGTCATTGCCAGCAGCCACCTGAATCCAGTCCTGACCGGCACCACTCGAAATGATGTCCAGATTGTCCGTACCATTCAGGCTATCGTCGGCAAACCCGTCATGATCCCGGTCATCGGGGCCACTCAGCGCATCGATGTAGATATTGGCGTACCAGGTATCGAAAATGTAAGCTTGGCTTCCTGTCCCCAGCCATATTCCCGGCACCAAACTGCTTTCCGCAGTAGCTTGGATCTCCGCCATAAATGGCGGCAGACCAAGACCTATTTGCTCATACCAGTTCGCGTGCTCTTGGTTGAAATGTTCATATGAATCCCAGACAGGCTGTTGCTGTGGATCCAAAACTTCACCATATATTTGTGAGTCAGTCATGTAAGTCTCCGGTTATAAACTGTTCAGCGATGCCCGGGATGGGTGCCTTCTGGCTTCCCTTTCCCCAAGGCAGCGGCAGGTCTTGACTCACGGTCGAATAGCACAAAGCGCTGAGGCAGACGTTGGCAATATCAAACCGTAACTAGGGGGTTCCGACAAAAGCGGGTCTTTTGCACCTCACCAGGAAACAAATCGATGCGGTTGTACTGAACAAACATGCCTTCCAAATACTCCGGCAGGCCGGAATCAGCATTCCTGCGGTCAACGCTCCATTTACGGCATTTTTGGCGAATGCCAGATTCAGTCCAGCAGTTGAACACGCCATGAATCAGGACAAAAACCCGGGCCAAGGCCAAGACTTTCAGCGACTGAGCGTGCCCTTGCGGTAGCGAACGACAACGACGTCAGCGGCGCTATCGATGGCGGAAAAGGCGTCCAGCATCAGCTGCAAAGCGCCCTCTTCGCCAAAGCCCCCTGTTCCTGCACCAATGATCGGGAAGGCAACGGACCTGAAATGCTGGCGATGGACCAAGGACATCGCGGAGGCGACTGCCCCTTGTATCGATTCCCGGGAGGAGCGCCAAAACATGCTGATTCCCGCAACATGAATAATCGCCTTGTAAGGAAGGCGTCCCGCCGAGGTCAGCACTGCACCGCCCAGCGGGATCGGCCCAAGGCGCCCCAGTTCGCGAAAAGGCTGATAGCCGCCCCGACGTTTGATGGCACCGGACACACCCTGCGGAATGAGCAAGCACCAGGGAATGATGTTGCGGTTCCAGGCATTGACGATGACCTCCACATCCTGATCAAGGAGATCGCCATCGAGAACGCGTGGAGTAAGCATGAGGAATGGCCAGGGTGAAATTGCGGTGCACGACAAAAATACACCGGCTACACCGCCCGAAGCAATAAGGCCTTGTTTCGCCCAAGCATCTGAAAAAACCGGCCATTTTCCAGCGCCCCTGCTTGCCTGTCGATATCAGGCCGTAAACTATGCCGCGTTCCGGGGATGGGCGGCGACGCCATCACCCATCCCCGGAAACAAGCGATTGCCCCGGTACTGACAAGCCCATGGCCGGCGGCACTCCCGGCACACCAAAATCGGCATGACTGCGGTCAACGCCCCATTTCCGGCATTTTTGCCGCAGACCTGTAGGTCGGGTTAGCCCGCAGGGCGTAACCCGACCTACGCCAGCAAGCGCCGCAAATGTCGGGTTACGCTACGCTAACCCGACCTACTTGCTACTGCTGGATGTTGTCGGCGACGACGAAGAGCACGCGCTTTCCGGCTTGCTGGAACTGATCGGCGATCTCGTTTCAAACTACGAAAACGAACACTACGCCATCGAGGCAGCAGCCCCGAATGACTCACTGCGCTTCTTGATTGAAGCGCGTGGACTGAAGCAGGGCGACTTGAGCGCGCTTGTAGCACAGAGCAATCTTTCGGCGATTCTGGCCGGCAAGCGCAATATCAGCGCCAGCCTGGCGGGCAAGCTTGGCAAGTTTTTCGATGTCAGCCCGACCCTTTTTATTCCGCGCTAATCGAGCTTTAATGGCAGGTTGGCGCTTGCCTCAACGCCTGGACACATAACCTCACCATCCTCAGCCGCAGCAAACACCCGGAAGAGCACGATTTCTACCTGAAAATGGCCGCGCAGGGAAAATGGTCAAGCCGCGAGCTGGAGCGCCAATACGACACCGCCCTCTTCGAGCGCGTCGTCCTCACCCCAGCAAAAGTGTCACCACTGGTGACACAACCCCACCCCGAGGCAGGCACAATCCGCAACTAGTCGGAGAAATGTCGTATCGCAATGTAAGGCTAGGCCCCCGACTTGCTTACAAACCGTCTAGCATGGGCGCTGAAAGTGATTTTGCCAGTGTAATATCCTTGACTCATACACAAACCGTAACAGGGGGCAAGACATGGATTTCATCGACCAACTGCGAGCTTTAGCGACACGCATACAAGCCAACAAAGATCTGGTTCAGACTGAAGAGGCAACCAAAACCGCAATGGTGTTGCCGTTTATCCAGTTGCTTGGCTACAACGTTTTTGACCCAACGGAAGTGGTCCCTGAGCTTGTCTCTGATATTGGTACCAAGAAAGGGGAAAAGGTCGACTATGCAATACTGAAGGATGGCAAACCCATCATCTTGTTCGAGTGCAAGAAATGCGGTGGCGACCTGAACATCAACCACGCCGGACAATTGTTCCGCTATTTTCACGTTACTGCGGCACGCTTTGGCGTATTGACTAACGGCTTGGTCTATCGCTTTTTCACCGACCTCGACCAAGCAAACAAGATGGACGAGAAGCCATTTCTCGAATTCGATATTTTGGACTTTAAAGACCAGGATGTTGAAGAACTGAAAAAATTTGCCAAGTCAGCTTTTGACCTTGGAACCATCCTGACGACGGCAAATGACCTCAAGTACACCCGCGCAATACAGAATTTGCTATCGGAATGGATGAGCAATCCGTCCGAGGAATTTGTTCGACTGGTCTCTACGGACTTGATCCCTGGCAAGCGATTTACGCCAGCGCTAAAAGAGCAATTCACACAAATCACCAAACGCGCATTCACTCAGCTCATCGGTGACCGTATCAACGACCGCCTTCGTGTTGCAATGACCCCTGAAGTCCCGGTAAGTACCTCTACCGCTCAAGCACCTGCACCTGAGCTTGAAGAAACCGAAGAAACTGAATCTGCGCTCGAAACCACAGCAGAAGAAATCGAGGGCTATTACATCGTTCGGGCAATTCTGTGCGAACTGGTGCCAGCCAAGAGGATTTTTATGCGTGACGCCCAGAGTTACTGCGCCATTCTTTTCGATGACAACAACCGAAAGCCAATCTGTCGCCTACGTTTCAATAATTCTCAGCGCCTGGTTTTGGGGCTGATGAACGGCAAAGAAGAGGAAAAAGTCGTCTTGTCTGGTGTAGAGGAAATTTTTACCTATGCTGATCGCCTCAAGGCAACGGCCAGCGCCTACGTTGGGGGAAAAGAAGAGTCCGTTTAGCATCCTCGGGAATGCAAAACGATGAAGGCCTGCATGGCTGGCAAAGACATAAAAGTCTCTGAACTCAGAATCGCACCATGACTGAAGCCCCGCACATGCGGGGTTTTCCTTTTTCAGGATGCCAAACTATCAGAGCCTCCTGCCCCAATCCTGCGGTCAACCTCCCGCAGAAGGCGAAAACCACCCGCCGTTCGATTTCTCGCAGCCAAAACCCCCTGCAAGAACTGGACATCGATCCTGCAGAAACTGGATATCTCCCGCCCGGCCTGATCCCTACCATGAGCTCTCCGTCCTACCAAAAACAATGGAGACTCAGCTATGACCATTACCCAGGAATACCTCGACGGCCTGCTCGAGAAAGACAAGGAACAGGGTCTTTTCCGCTGCAAGCGCGAGATGTTTACCAGCCAGGAACTCTTCGATCTCGAGATGAAGCACATCTTCGAGGGCAACTGGATTTATCTGGCGCACGAGAGCCAGGTCGGCAAGATCAATGATTACTACACGACCAAGATCGGTCGGCAGTCGGTGTTCATCACCCGCAACAAGGATGACCAGCTCAACTGTTTCATCAACAGCTGCGCCCACCGCGGTGCGACGCTGGCGCGTTTCAAGCATGGCAACAAGGCCACCTACACCTGCCCCTTCCACGGCTGGACTTTCAACAATTCCGGCAAGCTGCTGAAGATCAAGGATCCAGAAGGCACGGGCTATCCGAGCACCTTCAATTGCGACGGTTCGCACGATCTGAAGAAGATCGCCAAGTTCGGCAACTATCGGGGTTTCCTGTTCGGTTCGCTGAACCCGGACGTGCTGCCGCTGGAGGATTTTCTCGGCGAGTCGAAGACGATCATCGACATGATCGTCGACCAGTCGCCGGATGGCCTGGAAGTGCTGCGCGGTTCCTCGACTTATGTTTATGAAGGCAACTGGAAGCTGCAGGCCGAGAACGGCGCCGACGGTTACCACGTCACCGCGACCCACTGGAACTACGCCGCGACCCAGGCCGCCCGCAAGGAACGCGATGCGGCCGGCGACACCATCAAGGCGATGAGCGCCGGTGGCTGGGCACGCAATGGCGGCGGCTCCTACTCGTTTGAAAACGGTCACCTGCTGCTGTGGACGCGTTGGGACAACCCGGAAGATCGCCCGCTGATGGAACAGCGCGACCGCCTCGTTGGCGAATTCGGCGAAGCCCGCGCTGACTGGATGATCAAGAACTCGCGCAATCTCTGCCTCTACCCGAACGTCTATCTGATGGACCAGTTCAGCTCGCAGATCCGCGTCTTCCGCCCGATTGCCCCGAACCGCACCGAAGTGACCATCTACTGCATCGCCCCCAAGGGCGAATCGCCGGCCGCCCGCGCCCGCCGCATCCGCCAGTACGAAGACTTCTTCAACGCTTCCGGCATGGCCACGCCGGACGATCTTGAAGAATTCCGCGCCTGCCAGGAAGGTTTCGAGTCGGGTTATTTCGAATGGAACGACATGTCGCGCGGTGCCGAGCACTGGGTCGAAGGCCCGGATGCCGAAGCCGACAAGATCGGCCTCAAGCCCATCCTCTCCGGCGTCAAGACCGAAGACGAAGGCCTCTACGTTGCACAGCACACCTACTGGCTCGAGCAGATGAAAAAAGCTGCCGCCCAAGAACAAGCCTAAAAGGAGACAGACAGCATGAGCATTTCCTACGAAAACCTTTGCGCCTTCCTGTACCGGGAAGCCCGCCTGCTCGACGAACGCGACTGGGACAGCTGGCTGGCGCTGTACGACGAGAACGTGTCGTTCTGGATGCCGTCCTGGGATGACGACGGCGAGCTGACCGACGATCCGCAGACGACCATCTCGCTGATCTACTACCCGCGCCGCGCCGGCCTCGAAGACCGCATCTTCCGCATCCGCACCGACCGCTCCAGCGCCACCATCCCGGACACCCGCACCGCCCACAATCTCAGCAACATCGAGATCGTCGAGCAGAACGGCAACGAGGTGAAAGTGCGCTTCAACTGGCACACCGCCAGCGTGCGCTACAACCACACCGACCAGTTCTATGGCACCAGCTTCTACACGCTGGACCTATCGCGCGGCACGCCGATCATCACTGACAAGAAGGTGGTGTTGAAAACGGATTACATCCGGCATGTGATTGATATTTATCACATCTGACGGACTACTCCTTTCTCTTCAAAGGGAAGCTTGAGAGGAGGATGGGTTTCGGGTGGAACGTCTTGCCACCAAACCCATCCCCACCCCGGCCCTCCCCTTGAAAGGG
>JAVBXO010000310.1 GCA_030824535.1 Azonexus sp.
CATCAACACTGGCCTGACCACGTATCGGGCGTTCCGGCGCTTCGTTGTAATGAATCCGGCGCGCTTCTTCGGCAAAGGCCGTCCCGACGTCTTCGCTGCTATTGACGATGGTTTCGACCAGTTGCCGATAAATCGCCATGACCTCGGTCCCGCCAGACATCATCGCAGCCGCAGCCATGCTCCCGCCCTCGGCGCCAGTGGCTGATTTTCCGGGCGACTCGACAGCGTGTGCGCCGATGGCGACCGCAGAAGGAACCCGCCGCACTTGATGGGTGTCGCATTGCGGGCAACAAACGAGCTTTTGCGCCAGTTGCTGGTCAAAATCACCCGCACTCCGAAACCAGCCTTCAAAGCGATGTTCGTTATCGCAACAGAGATCGTAAATAATCATGAGGTCGTCGATGCCGGGACAGGCCTCGAATAAACATCGAAAACCCTTGCGACACAAGGAAAAGCTTTTTCTTTGAAATTGGCTCACCAGTACGCTGGGCCAAGGCTGGTTGGCCGGCACTGGTGTAACGAGGACGCGGATGATACCACCTCGCCCTCCCAAGGCAATTTAGCCAGTTCAAGCATTCGCCTTGCCCTGGCCAGGGGCGGCATGGCTTGCGGATCGCCCAGCCGCCAACTTTGCCTATGGCGAGTGTTTGCCGACCGCGATCAGGCTAGGCCTTTCCCTCTCGCGCCAGCTTCATCAACAGCCGCTTGGCCAAAGCTTCCGGGGCTCTATCGGCAAGGGCACTCGTCCCACCCTTGGCCGTCGAAACGACCAGGATTTTCCCGGCAATCCAGTAATTCCCATCGAAGGTTTTCCCATCGACTTCACAAGTAATACGGTAGTGCAACTGCTGATCGATCACAGGGCGTCGTCTTTCAGTACATTCCGGTTAACAAACCCGCCCCCGAGGCGAGTCTTTCGATTCGTTCCAACGAACTGGCAAGCAGGTCCGCCACCGCGTCATTGGCTTTTCAATTCAATAGACAAATTTCATTCTGGAACAGAAATATTTCAGCCATCATGAAGTCTTGAATTGCTGGCAAATTTTCAGCGATTCGGCAGCCGCTTCACAGCGAAACGAACATTTTAACTCAGGACAATTTGATAAAGGTATCTGGTGCCCGGGACGGGAATCGAACCCGTACTCCTTTCGGATGCGGATTTTAAGTCCGCTATGTCTACCAGTTTCATCACCCGGGCGATGCTGCCGCTTTGCACGACAGCCGGATACGAAAAAGGGAAAGCGACCGGCGCTTTCCCTTTGAATTTGGAGCGGCAGAAGAGTCTCGAACTCTCGACCTATACCTTGGCAAGGTATCGCTCTACCAACTGAGCTACTGCCGCATTTTTGGAGGCGCGAGCCGGAGTCGAACCGACCTACACGGATTTGCAATCCGGTGCATAACCGCTTTGCTATCGCGCCACGCTTAAGTCAAACACAAATTAAAGAACCAGAAACTTTGGAGCGGCAGAAGAGTCTCGAACTCTCGACCTATACCTTGGCAAGGTATCGCTCTACCAACTGAGCTACTGCCGCTCTGATCTACTAAGTTGCGTTCAACAGAGCGCGCATTATAGAACATAAAAGAAGGATGTCAACGTTTTTCAAAAATCATCCAGATTTCTTTTCTGAATCTCGGGCCAGGCCATGCGCAGGTAGTAACCCATTGACCACAGGGTCAGCAAGGCAGCAACCCAGATCAGCACATTACCCAACAACTGGATATCGATACCAAACAGCGGCTGGTAATAGAGCAGGATGGGAATCGCCAGCATCTGGGCGGTGGTCTTGATCTTGCCGAGCATCGATACCGCCACGCTCTTGGCCGCGCCAATTTTCGCCATCCATTCGCGCAGGGCGGAAATGGTGATTTCCCGGCCGATGATGATCGTCGCGATGATGGCGTCGGCGCGCCCCAGTTGCACCAGAACAATCAAGGCAGCAGCCACCATCAGTTTGTCGGCGACGGGATCAAGAAAAGCGCCAAAGGCGGAAGTCTGGTTAAGCTTGCGCGCCAGATAGCCATCAGCCCAGTCGGTAATCGCCGCCGCGACGAAGATCACGGTGGCCACCAGGTTGCGTTCGCCGGGCGAAGCCCATTCACCAGGTAGGTAGTAAACGGTAATCAGCAGCGGTATCGCGACGATGCGCAACCAGGTCAACAGGATCGGTAAATTGAAAGGCATGTGTCAGTGTAAAGCGGAATGGATCTTTTCGGCCAATTCGCGGCTGATGCCGGAAACTTCGGCAAGCTGTTCGAGCGTTGCCGCCTTGACCCCGGCCAACCCGCCAAAACGCATGATCAGGGCCTTGCGCCGGGCCGGGCCGACGCCCGGCAGGCTTTCCAGCGTCGAGGTCTTGCGCGATTTGGCGCGCTGGGCTCTGTGGCCGGTAATGGCGAATCGGTGCGCCTCGTCGCGGATTTCCTGGATCAGGTGCAAGGCCGGATCACTGGGCGAGAGATTGATCGGCTCACGGCACCCCTCGGGGAAAATCAGGGTTTCCAGCCCGGCCTTGCGCGCTTCGCCCTTGGCAACGCCGATCATCGGAATCTCGGTCAGCCCCAGGTCGGCCAGTGCGGCAAAAGCCGAGGCCACCTGCCCCTTGCCGCCGTCGATCAGGATCAGGTCAGGCGCCCTGCCCTCGCCGGCGGCAACACCGTCGTAACGCCGGGTCACGGCCTGGCGGATGGCCGCGTAGTCATCGCCGGGCGTGATGTCGCGGATATTGAAGCGCCGGTAATCGGCTTTCTTCATCTTGTTGCCGTCGTAAACCACGCAGGAAGCGACAGCAGCTTCGCCCATGGTGTGGCTGATGTCGAAACACTCGATACGCGCCAGCGATTCGGGCAAGGCCAGCGCCTCCTGCAGCGCGGCCAGACGCTCTTCCTGCTGCGCTGCCGCCTGGTTGCGCGCGAGAATGGCGAGGCGGGCATTCTGCAGGGCCATTTCCACCCAGGCCTTCTGCGTCAAGGTGCGCGCTTCGAGCAAGGGCAGCGGCCGGCCCGCCAACGCGGCCAGGGTCGCCTCAGCCTCGGCCTTGTCATCCTCTGCCGGCAAGGGCGAAACCAGCAGCCGCGTCGGCGCCGGATGCGCCACATAGTGCTGGCGAATGAAGGCAAAACAGGCATCGGCCGGCGCGGAATCGCCGGCATTGCTGGGAAAGAAGGGGCGATCACCAAGATGGCGGCCGCCGCGCACCATCGCCAGGTTGACGCACAACTGGTTGGCCTCGCGAATGGCCACGAGAATATCGACATCCTCGCCGCGCGTGCTCGAGACAAACTGCTTTTCCTGGATCTGGTGCAAGGACTGGATCTGGTCGCGGTAGATCGCCGCCTGCTCGAAAGCCAGACGGGCCGATGCTGCTTCCATGGCCTCGTTCAGGCGCCGAGTCACCTCCTGCTGCTTGCCCTGCAGGAACATCGACGCCATCTGCACATCGGCGGCATAGTCCTCGGGGCTCACTTTATCGACGCACGGGCCGCTGCAGCGGCGGATCTGGTACAGCAGACAGGGCCGCGAACGGTTGGCGAAAACCGTGTCTTCGCAGGTGCGCAGGCGGAACATTTTCTGCAGCAGGTGCATGGTGTCGCGCACCGCCCAGCCCGACGGATAAGGGCCAAAATACTCGGCCTTGCGATCCGGATTGCCGCGATAGAAACCCAGCCGGGGGAATTCTGCGTGGCTGAGCAGGATGTAGGGGTAGGACTTGTCGTCGCGAAAAAGGATGTTGTAACGCGGCGCCAGCGACTTGATCAGGTTGTTCTCAAGCAGCAGCGCTTCGGCCTCGGTGCGCGTCGCCGTGGTCTCGATGGCGGTGATCTGGCTGACCATGTGGGCAATGCGCGGGCTCGAGAGGTTGTCGCGAAAATACGACGACACGCGCTTCTTGAGATTTTTTGCCTTGCCGACGTAGAGCACGGCCCCGTCCTCGCCAAGCATGCGATAGACGCCGGGCAATTCGGTCAGGCTGGCGAGAAATGATTTTGCGTCGAAAGCCATGGTCGACCGTATCAGGCAATGATTTGCCTGACCTCCGCGAAAACGCCCTCGAAGGACTCGCGGGTCAGGCGACCCGTGCGCCAGTTGTAGCCGCTGCAGTGATAGCTGTCGAGCAGTACCCGACCATCGGGCAAGGCATGGCGCACGTGGTGGCCAAACTTGAAATCCTTGATCTTCAGACCATAGGCCCAGAGCAGCGCCTGATGGGCAACCGTCCCCAGCGCGACGATCACTTTCAGCTTGCTCATCGCCGCCAGTTCGGCCTTGAGATTGCCATTGCATTGGCGGATTTCGGCGGTCAGCGGCTTGTTTTCCGGCGGCAGGCAACGCACGGCATTGGTAATCCGGCAATTGACCAGGCTCATCGCCGGATTGGCCCATTGATCCGGCCCCAGCGCTTCCGCCACCGTGGCAAAGCCGAAGCGATGCAAGGCCGGATAAAGCAGTTCGCCGGCGACGTCGCCGGTAAATGGCCGGCCAGTACGATTGGCGCCGCGCTCGCCAGGCCCCAGGCCAAGCACCAGCAATTCGGCGTCGAGGGCACCAAAAGCCGGCACTGGCAGGGCATGCCAGTCGGGGTCACGGTGGCGAATGGCGGCCAGATGAGCGGCCAGGCGCGGGCAGGCAGTACAGCCAAGGGGGTCGAGGAATGCAGACATGGGGCGCGATGTTAGCATGGCGGCCATGCCGCAAAATTCTTACCAACACTGGGACATCTTTTGCCGGGTCATCGACAATTTTGGTGATATCGGCGTGTGCTGGCGACTGGCGCGACAACTGCGCAGCGAACATGGACTGGAAGTACGCCTGTGGGTCGATGAACTACCCGCCTTGCAGGCGATCTGCCCGGAAGCCGACGTGACGCTGCCGCTGCAAACCTGCCAGGGTGTCGTTATCCACCACTGGACGGACAATTTTGCGGTCGACTGCCCTGGCGAGGTGATTATCGAAGCCTTCGCCTGCGAGCTGCCGCCGAGCTATCTGGCGGCCATGGCCAGCGCCCCGCAAAAACCGGTCTGGGTCAATCTCGACTACCTGAGCGCCGAAACCTGGGCTGAAGAATGGCATGGCCTGACCTCGCCGCACCCGAGCCTGCCGCTGAAAAAATATTTCTTTTTCCCCGGCTTTTCCGAACGCTCCGGCGGGCTGCTACGGGAAAACAGCTTACTGAGCCAATGCGATACCGAATACCCGGCAAAAAGTGACGAACCGCTGACGATCAGCCTTTTCTGTTACGACACCGCCCCGGTCGGCGAATTGCTCGCTGCCCTGGCAGCCTCGCCCCATGCCAGCATCTGCTACGTGCCGCCGGGCAAGCCACTGGCTGCTGTCCGCCGCCATCTCGCCGGCGATGGTCCGTGGCAACACGGCAATGCCCGCATCGAGCCGCTGCCTTTCCTCGCACAGGATGATTACGACCGCCTGCTGTGGCGTTGTGACATCAACTTCGTCCGTGGTGAAGACTCCTTCGTCCGCGCCCAATGGGCCGGCAAGCCCTTCGTCTGGCAAATCTACCGCCAGGAGGAAGACGCCCACCTGCTCAAACTGGCCGCCTTCCTCGACCGCTGCTGCGCGGCCGACGATCCGGCGACGCGCGCCTGGCGACAAATGTTCGAGGCATGGAACAGCAGCCAGGAGCTTGGCCCGGCCTGGACGGCATTCCTTGCCCAAAACCTGGAAATCAGACGACTCAGCCTTGCCTGGCGGGAAAAACTGGCGGCATTGCCTGATCTGGCGACAGCCCTCGTCAATTTCTGCGCCGGCAAGGTATAATCGAATGTTTCTATTTCTCTGATTTTTTTGGATATCACCACATGAAGACCGCTCAGGAACTCCGCTCCGGTAACGTGATCATGGTCGGCACCGAGCCGCTCGTGGTTCAAAAGGCTGAATACAACAAGTCCGGCCGCAACTCCGCCGTCGTCAAGATGAAGCTCAAGAACCTGCTGTCCGGCAACCCGTCGGAAGCGGTTTACAAGGCTGACGACAAGTTTGAAGTCGTGCAGCTCGACAAGAAGGAAGTGACTTTCTCCTACTTCGCCGAACCGATGTACGTTTTCATGGACGCCGAATACAACCAGTTCGAAGTCGAAGCCGAAAACATGGTCGACGCGCTGAAGTATCTGGAAGGCGACATGCCCTGCGAAGTCGTTTTCTACGACGGCAAGGCCATTTCCGTTGAACTGCCGAACTCCCTGGTTCGCGAAGTCATCTACACCGAGCCGGCCGTCAAGGGCGACACCTCGGGCAAGGTCATGAAGCCGGCCAAGATCTCCACCGGTTTCGAACTGCCGGTTCCGGCTTTCGTCAGCATTGGCGACAAGATCGAAATCGACACCCGCACCGACGAATACAAGAGCCGCACCAAGTAATTCGCCAGCGCCAGGCTACAGCGACGGGCAGCTTCGGCTGCCCGTTTCATTTTTGCCTGATTTTTACGGTCGACCGCAAAAATCAGGCATTTTCGCCAAAGCGTCATCGTTTTCTGCCAGAATTCCCTCTTTACGCAACCCAGACCCACCGGATTCATCATGACCTACAAAGT
>JAVBXO010000361.1 GCA_030824535.1 Azonexus sp.
GGGGAGGGAATAATTCCCCCGGCCAGCCAGCGTGGAACGCGAAAAACCCCAAGTTACCGCAGTAAAACCTTAAAATAAATTCGATTTATCGCCGCCAAACCATCGTATTTTTCGACGCATGATCAACCACAAGCACCTCTACTACTTCTGGAAAGTCGCCCGCCTGGGCAGCGTCGTGCGTGCCGCCGAGGCCATCGCCATCACGCCGCAGACGCTCAGCGGCCAGATCGGCCTGCTCGAACAAAGCCTGGGCAGCGAGCTGTTCGCCAAACAGGGGCGTTCGCTGGTGCTGACCGAAGCTGGCAAGCTGGCACTCGATTACGCCGACGAGCTTTTTGCCCTGAGCGCCGAACTCGAAGCGACGATCAGGCATCACCCGAAAGGCCGCCCCGCCGAATTCCGCGTCGGGGTTTCCGATGCCGTGCCCAAATCGCTGGCCTGCCGCCTGCTGCAACCGGCGATTGCCGGCGAACCAGCGACGCGCATCGTCTGCCGTGAATGGCAACTCGACCGGCTACTCGGGCAATTGGCGGTGCACCAGCTCGACCTGGTCATTTCCGACGCGCCGCTGCCGGCCAGCTACAGCGTCCGCGCCTACAACCACCGCCTGCTCGAATCCGGCCTCAGCTTCCTCGCCACGCCAGCGCTGTTGAACCAGACCGAGCAGCCCTTCCCGGCCTGTCTGAACCAGCTACCGCTACTCCTGCCCGGCGAGGATTCGGCGATACGCGCCAGTTTGATGCCGTGGTTCGAGCGCCAGCGCATCCGCCCGCGCGTCGTCGGTGAATTCGACGATTGCGCGCTGATGGCCGCCTTCGGTCGTAGCGGCAGCGGCATCTTTCCGGTGGCCAGCATCGCCGAAAAGGAATTCACCGCCGACGGCGAACTGATCGTCGCCGGCCGCAGCCAGGAAGTGATCGCCAGCTACTACGCCATTTCTGTCGAACGCCGCCTGAGCCATCCCTGCGTGCTGGCGATTACTGAATCAGCGCAGCAGATCCGGTTGGCGCTGGAAAACGAGGCCTGAAACAGGCTGCCTCAGCGTATCACCTGCCCCAGCCCCTGCCGCCCGACCGGTGCTTCGGCCAGCCAGGGGATCAGTACGCTGCGGGCGGCCAACTGGTCGGCGACCTGGCGGATGTAGGGGATTTCGTAAGCCCCGCGCTGGCACAGCAAAGGATCGTGGCTGCCGCTGGCTAGCAGCGACTGGTTGATGACCCAGGCAAAAACGCCGATGCCGGCGCGGCCGAGGTCGGCTTGCAGGCGTTGCGCTTCATGCACCGGCGTGGCTTCCGGCAGGGTTACGATCAGCACCCGCGTGTAATCGGCATCGCGCAGACGCGGCAGCAGTTGGCGCACGGCTTCCGGCATGTCGCCCTGGGTGCGCATGACTTCGCGGTGATAGGCCTCGGCGGCATCGAGCAACAGGATGGTGTGGCCGGTCGGCGCGGTGTCGAGCACGACAAAGCCATCCTTGCCGGCATCGACCGTCCGGGCGAAGGCGCGGAAGACGGCGATTTCTTCGGTGCAGGGCGAACGCAGGTCTTCTTCCAGCATCGCCCGGCCGCCAGCATCCAGCGTCTGGCCGGCCTTGGCCAGCACTTCGGCGGTGTAATCGGCGACTTCCTGCGCCGGATCGATGCGGCTGACCGTCAAACCCGGCACCTGGCCGTCAATCGCCGCCGCCACGTGCGCCGCCGGGTCGGTCGTCGACAACAGCACTTTCTCGCCACGCTCCGCCAGCGCCAGCGCAATGGCCGCCGCCACCGTCGTCTTGCCGACGCCGCCCTTGCCCATGGTCATGATCACGCCATGCCCGGCCTTGGCCAGTTCGTCGATCATGCTCGCCAGGCCGGGCGGCAAGTCGGTCTGTGCCGCGCTGGCCGCCACGTCGCCAGCGAGCGCGCGGTCCGGGTAAGCGAGCAGGCGCAAGGCGGCCAAACCGACCGTCCCGCGCGGCAGGAAAGGAATGGTCGTCGTCGCCAGTTGGCGCAAACCGTCCGGCATCTGCGCCAATGCCTGCGCCGCGCGACTGGCCATGGCGCAGGCAATCAGATCTGCGCTACCTTCTGCGGTGAACACCCCATTGACGGCCAAATTCAGATTGACCACGCCGAGCTCACACAACTCGCCGCGCGTGCGTTCGGCTTCGCGCAAGGAGGCAGCTTCCGGGCGGCTGACCAAGATCACCGTCGTTTCTGCCGGGTCGGCCAGGCGGGCAACGCTGGCGGCGTACAGCGCCTTCTGCTTTTCCAACCCGGCCAGCGGGCCGAGGCAGGAGGCGCCGCCGGTCGAGGAATCGATGAACTCGTTCCAGGCGCTGGGCAAGGTCAGCAGGCGCAGGGTGTGGCCGGTTGGTGCGGTGTCGAAAATCACATGATCGAAAGCCGCCGTCGCCGCCGGATCGCCGAGCAGCTTGGAGAATTCGTCGAAGGCGGCAATTTCCACGGTGCACGCGCCGGAAAACTGCTCTTCCATGCTCTGGATCGCCGCCGCCGGCAGGATGCCGCGGTAGGGGGCGACCATGCGCTCGCGGTAGGCCTGGGCGGCAGCTTCCGGGTCGATGTTCAGGGCAAACAAGCCCGGCGCGCCGGGAATGCCCGTCGGCGTCTGGCTCAGTCCCGCCCCCAGCACCTCATCGAGATTCGATGCCGGATCGGTGCTGACAATCAGCACCTGCTTGCCGGCTTCAGCCAGCGCCAGACCGGTAGCGCAGGACAGCGACGTCTTGCCGACCCCGCCCTTGCCGGTGAAAAAAAGATAGCGGGTACGGGCTTGGGACAGGGTCATGATCGGGACTCCGGGTTAACAGCAACCAGATTTCGGGGAACAGCAGGCACCGGCCTTGACGTGCGGTTTTTCCTCGGTCGTCAGGGTGATGCCCAGTTTCTGCGCCAATTGCAGACGCGAGGGATACAAGCCAGTGGTCACGATCTGGCCATCGACGGCCAGGATGGGCAGACGATCCATGCCCGCTTCCATCTCGCGCAGCACCGCCGGGTTGGCCGCGAAAGCTTGCGGCTCCTGCCCGAGGTTGTAACGCTGGACGCTGACGCCATGCTCTTCGACCCATTTCAGGTCAGCGGCAAACTGGGCCAGCACCGGATCAACTTCAACCCCGCAAACGCCCGTCGAACAGCACATGGCCGGATCAAACACTTCGAGTTTTTTCATGATTGTCTCCAGAAAAATTAACGGGCTTCGTACCAGCCCTTGGACGAATTGACCACCTTCACAACCAGCAACATCACCGGCACTTCGATCAGCACCCCGACCACCGTTGCCAGCGCCGCCCCCGACTCGAAGCCGAACAGGCTGATGGCGGCGGCGACCGCCAGCTCGAAGAAATTGGAAGCGCCGATCAGCGCCGAGGGACAAGCGATGTTGTGCTTTTCTCCCACCGCCCGGTTCAACCAGTAAGCCAGTGCCGAATTGAAGAACACCTGGATCAGGATAGGCACCGCCAGCAAGGCAATGACCAGCGGCTGACGCAGGATGGCTTCACCCTGGAAGGCAAACAGCAGCACCAGCGTCAGCAGCAGCGCCGAAATGGACCACGGGCCGATTTTTTCCATCACCGCATCAAAGTGGGCCTGCCCCTTGGCCAGCAGGGACTTGCGCCAGAGCTGGGCGAAGATCACCGGTGCCACAATGTACAGCGCCACCGAGGTCAGCAAGGTGTCCCAGGGCACAGTAATCGCCGAAATGCCGAGCAGGAAGGCGACCAGCGGCGCGAAGGCAAAAACCATGATGCTGTCGTTGAGCGCCACTTGCGACAGGGTAAACAGCGGATCGCCATTGCTCAGCCGGCTCCAGACGAAGACCATCGCCGTGCACGGCGCAGCGGCGAGCAGGATCAGGCCGGCGATGTAGGAATCGAGCTGATCGGCCGGCAACAGCGGGGCGAACAGCTGGCGGATGAACAGCCAGCCGAGAAAAGCCATCGAAAAGGGCTTGACCAGCCAATTGACGAACAGCGTCACGCCGATGCCGCGGATGTGCTGCTTCACTTCATGCAGCGCGCCGAAATCGACCTTGACCAGCATCGGGATGATCATCACCCAGATCAGTACGCCCACCGGCAGATTGACCTGCGCCACTTCCATGCGGCCGATGGCCTGGAACAGCGCCGGCGCCAGCTGGCCGAAGGCGATGCCGGCGATGATGCAGAGAAAGACCCAGAGCGTCAGGTAACGTTCGAACAAGCTCATCGGCGCGCCAGCGGCGTCCTTGGCGGCAATTTCACATTGAGCAGACATGGGATTCCTTACAGTTCAAGCGCGGCGCGCACGGCCGGGATCAGGCGGGCACGGATGTCGTCGCGCACGGCCACAAAGCTTTCCAGCGGCTCGCCATGCGGATCATGGAAAGGCAGATGGATGCGCTTGACCGGCCGGGGAAAGATCGGGCAGGACTCCTTAGCGTTGTCGCAAACGCTGACCACCAGATCAATCGGCTCGTCGAGCAGGCTGTCGATCAGCTTCGGATACAGGCCTTCGGTCGGCAAACCTGCCAGCTTCAAGGCTTCAATCGCGCCGTCAGCGACCTTGGGCTGCGGCACGGTGCCAGCGGAAATCCCGCGCACCAGCCCGGCCAGGTCATGATTGATGATCGCCTCCCCCATCTGGGAGCGGCAGGAATTACCGGTGCACAGCACCAGCACGGTTTTAAGTGAGCTCATGAGCAGACTCTAAAGATGATTGAAAATCGGTGTTTTTAAGGCGTCGACCGCAGAAGTCATCAGGACGGGTCCGCACAGCAGGCGCCAGCCCCCTGCTCCGCCGATTTCGGCAGACAGGCCGCGCCATGGCAGCAGTTATGGGTCAGAAAAGCGATCAACTCATCCATCGCCCCGTAATTGGTCGAATAACGGATGAAACGACTCTCCCGCTGCCCGCCGATCAGGCCGACGCGCGTCAGATGGGCAAGATGAAAAGACAAGGTCGCCGGCGCCATCGCCAACGCCTCCCCAATCGCACTCGCCACCATCCCCTCCGGCCCGGCTTCGACGAGCAGACGAAAAATCGACAAACGGGACTCATGCCCCAGCGCAGCAAGCAGTTCAGCAGCAGTTAACGTTTCCATAGTTCGATAATAGTCGAAATGTTGAGCGTGTGGGTTACGGGGTTGTTACGGCTGGGGATTGTAAGTTGACGCAGTTAGTGAAAAACGTGACAGGTTAGTGAAAAACTGGTGTCACAGATAACGAAAAATCAGGGGCTTCGACAAACAGTGTGTTTTGTCTCGACCAATGTTGTGGGTGCCGACGCCTAATGTTGTTGTTGCCCGGAGGGTTTTCAGCCATGATATGATGCATCATGGCTGACATAAAAATCATCGATGAGTCCCACAAGATTTCCGACAAGCGAGGAAACGGGAAACTGCGTCGGGAAATATGGGTTGATGAGGTCACCGGGAAGATCACCCGGTATAACCTCGCCTACATCAACCACAACATCCATGCTGGCGATAACGGACGCGTCGTGGGTTATGACAATGCCCATGATGGTCACCACCGTCATTATTTCGGTGTTGTGGAACCTGTCGAATTTGTCAGTTTCGAAGACACTGAAGAACGCTTTGAACAAGACTGGATTGCATTGAAGGACGGCAAATGACCAAGCTCACCATCAAGACAGGAACGGAAGAAGACTTCTTCAAGCGTGGCCGTCAGTTGGCCAAGGTGGCGGATCGTGGCGAACAGCTACCCGATGAGCGCATTATCAGCTTTGAAGACCCGGCTGACGTGATGAAGCTCATCACGACGGCTCGCTTGGCGCTGTTCCGGGCAGTAAAAGAAATGCCAGGATCGATTACACAGATTTCGGAACGGCTGCATCGAGACCGCAGCGCCGTGAAGCGCGATATTGATGAACTGGAGCGGGCCGGGCTGGTAACGATTGCCGACAAGGTACTGCCCGGTCATGGACGTATGAAGGAAGTCCGGGCGACCGCCAGTCGATTCAGCCTACAGGCCGAGGTGGCTTAACCGACGCCGGGCAATCTCTTCTGCCCGGTAAGGTCTTCTTGAGGGTCGGCCGGGAATCATGAAAAATTCCCCGAAGATTCTCTCCGGAAGCGCGGTAGCGCTGCTGCTCGATACTGCGGTTGCGGATTTCGCCCAACCCAGGCGGTTGAATAGCACTGCGCGCGCCTCGCTGGACCGGGTGATTGCGTTTTTTCACTTTCTCTGTCACAGCAAGCAGATTTTTTCATTTTGGGTGTCAGCGAGGGGTTGCGGGGCTGACACTGAAAGTGAAAAATAGCCGTGGAATCAGTGGCTCATTTTTCGCCAACTGTGGCATCCGACAGGGATGTTGTAGGTTGACGCAGTGAGTGAAAAGCTCGCGCTGGGAACGGCGAGGCTGTAAAAGGCTGGACAGCCGATCCTTGGAAAAGTAGGAGTTAAATCACTAGGGCGCCTCAAAGGCGCTGGTAAACCTGGAGCCGCCCAGGGCGGCTATACCTCCAATTTCATCTGGTCATAACGCTCATCTTCGTCTTCCTGGTTACGGATGTAGGCCCTCA
>JAVBXO010000193.1 GCA_030824535.1 Azonexus sp.
CTGGTTGCCCCGGTGCTCACCGCCCACCCGACCGAAGTCCAGCGCCAGAGCCTGATCCGCAATCACCGCGACATCGCCCGCCTGCTCGACCAGCGCGAGCGCCTGCAGATGACGCCGGAAGAGCAAGCCGACAACGACTGGGCGCTGGCCAATTCGATCCTGACGCTGTGGCAGTCGCGGATGCTGCGGCCGGTGCGCCTGAAGGTCATCGACGAGGTCAAGAACGGCATTTCCTATTTCAAGGAAACCTTTTTCACCGAACTGCCGCGCCTGTACATCCAGGCCAGCCAGCAACTGCAGAAACGTTATCCGGAAAAGCTCTGGGCGCTGCCGCCCTTCTTCCGCGTTGGCTCGTGGATCGGCGGCGACCGTGACGGCAATCCCTTCGTCACCGCCGACATCCTGCGCGAAGCGCTGCGCCTGCAATCGGCAGCGACCCTTGAGCATTACCTCGAAGAAATCCACGAACTCGGCGGCGAACTGCCGTTGTCCGACCTGCTGGTCACCGTCACGCCGGAACTGCTGGCACTGGCCGAGTTTTCCACCGACCATTCGCCGCAACGCGCCGACGAGCCCTATCGCCGCGCCCTCTCCGGCATTTACGCCCGCCTCGCCGAAACCGCCCGCGTGCTTGACCATGTCGAGCCGGTGCGCCACGAAATCGGCCATGCCAGTGCCTACAGCACCCCGGAAGCCCTGCGCGCCGACCTCAAGGTGCTGGCCATCTCGCTGAAGCTCAATGGCAGCGCCTCGCTGGCCGGCGGTCGCCTGCGCCGTCTGCTGCGCGCCGTGCAGGTTTTCGGCTTCCATCTCGCGCCGATTGACCTGCGGCAGAATTCCGAAGTGCACGCCCGCAGCGTCGCCGAACTGCTGGCCAAGGCCGGCCGTTGCCCGGACTACGAAGCCCTGGCAGAAAACGAGCGAATTGCGCTGTTGACCGCAGAAATCGCCACACCACGGCCGCTGTATTCGCCCTACCTCGAGTATTCCGCCGAAACCCGTGGCGAACTCGACATCTTCTTCACCGCCAACGAACTGCGCCAGCGCTACGGTGCTGCCGCGCTGCCCAACTGCATCATTTCCAAGACCGACGGCGTTTCCGACCTGCTCGAACTGGCGCTGCTGCTCAAGGAATCCGGCCTGCTGCTGCCGGGCCATACAACGCAAAACCGGCCGCGCCTCGACGTCAACATCATCCCGCTGTTCGAAACCATCGAGGATTTGCAGAAAAGCGCCGCGACCATGGACGGCATCTTCAAGCTGCCCGGCTACCGCGAACTGATCGCCGGCCGCGGCAACGAGCACGAAGTCATGCTCGGCTATTCCGACAGCAACAAGGATGGCGGCTTCCTGACTTCCGGCTGGGAACTGTACAAGGCCGAAATCGAACTCGCTGCAGTCTTCGCCCGGCACGGCGTCCGCCTGCGCCTGTTCCACGGTCGCGGCGGCTCGGTCGGGCGCGGCGGCGGCCCGTCCTATCACGCCATCCTGGCCCAGCCGGCTGGCGCCGTTTCCGGCCAGATCCGCCTGACCGAACAGGGCGAAGTCATCTCGACCAAGTACGGCACGCCCGACACCGGTCGGCGCAATCTCGAAGTGCTGCTCGCTGCGACGCTGGAAGCCAGCCTGACCGACCACGAAAACCAGGTCGAGCCGGCGCAGCAATTCCACGGCGTCATGGATGAACTCTCGCTGCGCGCCTTCCAGGCCTATCGCGGGCTGGTCTATGAAACGCCGGGCTTCACGACCTATTTCCGCCAGTCGACGGTGGTCAATGAAATCGCCTCGCTGAACATCGGCAGCCGCCCGGCCTCGCGCAAGGCCTCCGAACGCATCGAAGATCTGCGGGCCATTCCCTGGGTCTTCAGCTGGGCGCAATGCCGGCTGATGCTGCCCGGCTGGTACGGCTTCGGTTCTGCGGTCGACGGCTATTTACAGGGCAATTCCGACGGCCTGGCGACATTGCAGCGCATGCTCAAATCCTGGCCCTTCTTCAAGAGCCTGCTGTCGAACATGGACATGGTGCTGGCCAAAACCGACCTGGCCATCGCTTCGCGCTATGCCGAGCTGGTCAGCGACGCCGAATTGCGCGAGGTCATTTTCAGCCGTATCCGCAGCGAATGGGAACTGACCCGGCAGCACCTGCTGGCCATTCTCGAACGCGACGAACTGCTCGCCGACAACCCGCTGCTGGGGCAATCGCTGAAGCTGCGCGCGCCCTACATGGATCCGCTCAATCACCTGCAGGTCGAGCTGCTCAAGCGCTTCCGCGCCGGCGAAACCGACGAACGCCTGGCCCGTGGCATCCACCTGTCGATCAACGGCATCGCCTCCGGCCTGCGCAACAGCGGCTGATTTTTTGTTCGGACAGGGTGAGCGGCACGGCGCCAGGCGTTAAGCTCACCCTTTTACGATTTTTCCTTCCGGCCCCAAAAAATGATCAAACGCACCGTGTTTTTCGTCTCCGACGGTACCGGCCTGACTGCCGAAGCGCTCGGCCACAGCCTGATGACCCAGTTCGAAGATATCGAATTCAAGCAGATCCGCATCCCCTTTCTCGACAGCGTCGAGAAAGCCCAGGATGCGGTCGCCCGCATCAACGCCCAGGGCGAAAGCGACGGCATGCGCCCGATTGTTTTTACCACGCTGATCAATCTTGAACTATCGAACATCGTGCACCAGGCCGACGCCTTCAGCCTGTCCTATTTCGACAGCTTCCTCGCGCCGCTCGAAGCCGAACTCGGCATGAAGTCCAACCACACCGTCGGCCGCTCGCACGGCTCGGCCGAAAGCTCGGAATACAAGAAGCGCATCGAGTCGATCAACTACACCCTGGCCCACGATGACGGCATCACCGACCGCGATCTTGAAGCCGCCGACGTCATCCTCGTCGCCGTCTCGCGCTGCGGCAAGACCCCGACCTCGCTCTACCTGGCCATGCAGTTCGGCCTCAAGGCCGCCAACTTCCCGCTGATCCCCGAAGACTTCGACCGCGGCCGCCTGCCCGGCACGCTGGAAAAGCACCGCGCCAAGCTCTTCGGCCTGACCATCCAGCCCGAGCGCCTCGCCCAGATCCGCGAAGAACGCCGCGCCGCCAGCAACTACGCCTCGCTGGCCAACTGCCGCTACGAAGTGGCCGAAGCCGAAAAAATGATGCGCCGCGAAGGCATCCGCTGGCTCGATTCATCGACCAAGTCGATTGAAGAAATCTCGACGACGGTTCTGCAGGAACTGAAGTTACGCTGAGTGGAAATGACCCTGATTTTGCGGTTGACCGCAAAATTGGCATGAAAAAGCAAAGCGGCACGGGAAACCGTGCCGCTTTGCTTTTGGGGAAATTCAAACAAAATAATCTTTCACCTATTCACCCTCACCAAATATCGCACCAAGTGCCATGATTTAATAAAAATAGTGGGGCATTCATGCACATTTACAAGACTGGACAAATATCAGTTAATAATTGAATAAATACTCTGTCCATTTATTCAATTTAGTAATGCCAATCTGGCTTTGGGCCCTTGATAATTGGGCTTGTTGAGAATATTGTTTCCTTCTTCCGCGTTGTACTTGTCCAGTGATCTTAGGACAGTTTCGAGGTCTTTGCGGAGTAAGCAATCGAGTACGATGGGCTTGAGCAATTTTTGGGCTGAGAGTGTCATGGCAACAGCATGCCTGGCATTAGGGACAAGGATCTTTTTTAAATTTTCTCCAGCAAACCGGCTTAAGCGGGCAACATGTCGCGAATCAGGACATGTCTCGTCATACAGACAATAAATACTGGCCCTCTTGCCTAAACCTCTGGCAGCATCAGAGAAAGATCCCGTCCAGTCCTGAGTAATGCCGTTCCGAAAACGTTTTTCCCATGGTACCAATGTTGAGTTTAAAGTTGATATTGGTGAGATGGCAATAACATTGTCTGCATTCAATGCTTCGGCAAAGGTACAAGCTCCGAAAGCGCCCATGCTTGAGCCATAGGTATGCAGGACATCAAATTTGCTTGCAAAAGTTTGCAATTCAGATGAAGTTAGAAAGTCATGAATATCTTTGGGGCGGTACCAGTTTGCTTCATTAGGTAGTATCGAAACGACTGCATAACCATTTTGCAACAGAAAACTTTCGCCAAATCCTGAGCGACGTAGGTCACTATGATCAATACTGCCGAGTGCGGATTCAAAGGAAAACACTAGTTCCTTGGCTGATTCGGGCTGGATCAAGCGAAAAGCGGCTGATTCGGTGAAAACCATAAAGTTATTGAACATTTGATTTGTCGTTTCCTGGTGAGTATTTTTCAGACCGAGTAGTCACAAAGGCCCGCGATGTTTTTATTCTAACAGAATATTACTCCACCGATGAATTCATGCGCATAATATGGTTTGCTTTTGGATTCAATGGGCTGAGTTCACAGGGCAATTACACTTAATTGGCATTTTTTACCGACCCGATCCAAGTTGCACAAAAATCAATATGCAACCACGGTTATCTACCCAACAACAGACTTCAGGGTCAGGTCTCAACAGACTTCAGAGTCAGGTCTTCCATTACGACATTTGAATGTCGCAATGGAAGACCTGACCTCCCGAGTTCGCAGCCTGACTTGCTGCATGGCGGCGTGGGGGCCGATACCTTCGAAATCGTCAGTCTGCAGAGCATCAGCGCCTTCGTCGACCTGTTGACCGATTTCACCCCCGGTTCGGATCGCCTGGCCTTTTACGGCACGTCTGCCGAAACCCTCGGTTTCTACAATCCCGCGGCCAATATCCCCCTGTCTGCCGAACTGCTGGCCATCGGCAGCACCGCCACCACCGCCGCTCAACGGCTCATCTACGACCCGGCCAACGGCCTGCTCAGCTACGACGCCGATGGCAGCGACAGCGGTGCAGCCATCGCCATCATGCAAATCGGCATCCTGAACCACCCGCAACTCGCTGCGGCGGACTTCGTGATCCTCGCCTGAGGCAGACCCGGCGCGCTTGCAGTCTCCGGCTAGCGCGCCGGCGTGGCGCCGGGATTCGGGCACAGCCGGGTACGCAGCAGGCTGATCGCCGAATCCGGCCCCGGGGTTTGCGGATCGCGAGGCGGGATGCGAGCCAGCCAGCCTCGTGCTTCGTCGCGGTAAACCCCGTTGACGATGGCAAAACGGTTTTCCTGGCAGAAAAGCCGTACTTCCATGAGCATGGAAATCTTGTCGCCGCGAGTCTTGACCTGCAGCAGACGCTCATTGGCAGGCTTTTGCCGGCGGCTTGCCGATTCCGCACGCTGGTCGAAATAATGCGTCTCGCCCGGTGTCTGCGCATAGGCCAGCCAACGCACGCCGGCGGGCTCCTGCCAGCGGACGCAGTAAATATCGAGCAGGCTTGACTGGGCGGTATTGTCAGCAATTTCGCCACGCTCCTCGGGCGCAAGCTCGCCGACTTGCTGCTCGGCCAGCACTTCGCGCATCTCGCTCAGGCGATAGTGCTTGCGCCGGCAATCGATGGCCTGCCGACCACGAAACTCCTGCCGGCCGATGCTTCGCCAAAGCCGCAGCTCACTCTCAAAGCCGTTAGCAGTCTGCCGCAGCGTATCCAGATCGATAAACAGATCCAGCCCGCCTTGCGGGTCGTGGTGAAAGCTTTGCCACTCGGCAGCAGCAAGGGGATTGCCCACCAGGGCAAACAGGGCAAGCAGGAAGGCGCGCATGGTGAGGCCCGGAAAAATCGAGGGAAGCCCCAAGCGGCAAGCCGGGAGCGGTGCGTTGGAATCGCGAAGGAAATATTTTAGGCGAATGTCTGCAACGCATCATGGCATCGATGCCATCCTGCTCACGGCGGCGGCAGTTCCTTGCCAGGGAAGCTGAGACACAAGGCGGCCAGTGAAACATCTTTGTGCGGAGTGTTTGAAGGGGAAATCCGCGAGTGAGGCAAAGTCTTGCAATCAGGCCAATTGATGTTTTTCAAACTCAAGATGTCGTTTGGCAAGACCACGCCCCCATTTCACTGGCCGGCGTCTAGACCACAAGAAAATCGCCGGCCTTGACCGAAGGTGCCCCGGTCAGGGTCGCCAACTGGACTGCCGGCATGTTGCCCAGGCCATCGACATCGTAATAAAGGTGGCCGATCGTGGTGTCGTAGATGATCCGGTCAGCAGCATCGAGGGCAGCGCAGGCACCGGGGCCGTGGACAAATGCCGCCTTTGCCAGCTAGCCGGGCGTGAAGCCGGTCAGCACGCTGTGATCAAGCAGGAAGGTGTCTTCAACGCTATGGAAGCCGGTCACCGTGTCGTAAGCATCGAGGTGGTCGAAAACGAAGAAGTCCATGCCGACCCCGCCGATCAAGTAGCGGGATGCCGATCAAGTCTAGCCCCCCTGCCTGAAAAAATGCTGTTCGGGATGCACGCTGACTGCACCGTGAGGAACTTCCCGGCCAGCAGACTGCCTGACGCCATTACTCAATGGAATCAAGATATCCGTCATGAAATCAGTCGTTAAAATGTTTTTCAAAACGCTACGCATCGTTCTCGGCCCCATCATGC
>JAVBXO010000424.1 GCA_030824535.1 Azonexus sp.
CAATCGCCGTTTCGATCTAAACGCATTGAATACGCGCCTGCTGGTCGCGGCAGTGAATTGCAAACCTCAAAACCTCCGATCAATTCGGCTAGCTGACGTTCGTTGCTAATCAGGAAACAAATTTATCGCCAGCACGGCACTAATTATACTCAGCGCCATTCTTCCCTTTTTGAGAGAGCCCCTCATGAGCATCAAATCCCGCGCCGCCGTTGCCTTTGCCGCCAATCAACCGCTGCAGATCGTCGAAGTCGATGTCGAAGCGCCCAAGGCCGGTGAAGTACTCGTCCGCATCGTTGCCTCCGGCGTTTGCCACACCGATGCCTTCACGCTGTCCGGCGATGACCCGGAAGGCATCTTCCCGTCCATCCTCGGCCATGAAGGCGGCGGCATCGTCGAAGCCATCGGCGAAGGCGTGACTTCGGTCGCCGTCGGCGACCACGTCATTCCGCTGTACACCGCCGAATGCCGTGAATGCAAGTTCTGCAAATCGGGCAAGACCAACCTCTGCCAGGCCGTGCGCGCGACCCAGGGCAAGGGCTTGATGCCCGACGGCACCAGCCGCTTCTCCTATAACGGTCAGCCGATTTACCACTACATGGGCTGCTCGACCTTCTCCGAATACACCGTCTTGCCGGAAATCTCGCTGGCCAAGATTCCCAAGGAAGCACCGCTGGAAAAGGTTTGCCTGCTCGGCTGCGGCGTTACCACCGGCATCGGCGCCGTGCTCAATACGGCGAAGGTTGAAGAAGGCGCGACAGTCGCGATCTTCGGCCTCGGCGGCATCGGCCTGGCAGCGATCATCGGCGCGACGATGGCCAAGGCCGCGCGCATCATCGCCATCGACATCAACCCGAGCAAGTTCGACATCGCCAAACAACTCGGCGCGACCGATTTCATCAACCCCAAGGATTTCAGCAAGCCGATCCAGGAAGTCATCGTCGACATGACCGATGGCGGCGTCGATTACTCCTTCGAATGCGTCGGCAACGTCAATCTGATGCGCGCCGCGCTGGAGTGCTGCCACAAGGGCTGGGGCGAATCGACGATCATCGGCGTGGCCGGTGCCGGGCAGGAAATCAGCACCCGTCCCTTCCAGCTGGTCACCGGCCGCGTCTGGCGCGGTTCGGCGTTCGGCGGCGTCAAGGGCCGGACGGAACTGCCGGGTTATGTCGAAAAAGCCCAGAAGGGCGAAATCCCGCTCGACATCTTCATCACCCACACCATGCCGCTGGAGAGAATCAACGAGGCCTTCGACCTGATGCACGAAGGCAAGAGCATCCGCACGGTGATTCACTTCTAAGCGCCGGGTAGCCCGATGAGCCTCGACAATATTTCCTGCCAGAAAAGCTTTGGCGGCTGGCACAAACGCTACCGCCACCGTTCCGAGACCCTGAACTGCACCATGACTTTTGCCGTTTATCTGCCGCCGCAAGCCGAGGCGGGAGAAAAGCTGCCGGTACTGTACTGGCTGTCCGGGCTGAGCTGTACCGATGAAAACTTCATGCAAAAAGCCGGCGCCCAGCGCCTGGCTGCCGAACTGGGGCTGATCATCGTCGCGCCCGACACCAGCCCGCGCGGCCCCGAGGTGCCGGGCGACCCGGATGGTGGCTGGGATTTCGGCCTGGGTGCCGGCTTTTACCTGAATGCCACGCAAGCCCCGTGGGCCAGCCATTACCGCATGCACGATTACGTCGTCGATGAGCTGCCGGCGCTGATCGAAGCGCACTTTCCGGTGTCCGGCAAGCGCGGCATCTTCGGCCATTCGATGGGCGGGCACGGGGCGCTGGTCTGCGCCCTGCGCAACCCCGGCCGCTACCAGTCGCTGTCGGCTTTCGCGCCGATCTGCAATCCGATGAACGTGCCTTGGGGCGAAAAAGCCTTCTCGCGCTATTTGGGCGATGATCGTTCAGCCTGGCAAGCATGGGACGCCAGCGTGCTGATCGCCCAGGCCCGCGAACGCCTGCCCATCCTCATCGACCAGGGCGACCGCGACGACTTCCTGCCCATTCAGCTCAAGCCGGAAAGCCTGCAACAGGCGGCCGCAGCAGCCGGCCACCCGCTGACCCTGCGGCTGCAGCCGGGCTACGACCATGGTTACTACTTCATTGCCAGCTTCATCGAGGAGCATCTGCGCCATCATGCCAAATGGCTAAAATCGTGAGATTTCTGCACGCCCAGGCCTGAAACAAGCGCCAGATCGTGCATTGATTGCCCGATCTGGCGAAAAAAACTTGGCATTCGCCAATCCTGACCTATAGTGAAAGTGCAGATCAAGTAGTTTTCCCAATTTCAATCCACGCCCATAAGCGGGCGAAACTACTGGGAAGCAGCTTATGCCTCTCCCCGACGCGATTATCCCCCAAATAGGAGCGAGGCTTAAAATCGGAGGTGGTATTTCATGAGAAACGCAACTGGAAGGAATCTCCCGATGACAAATCCGCAAGCAAGCCGGTCAAGCCGGGCCGAAGGTGAAACGCCGGAAGATCCGCCAATTTTCTGAAAGCCGCTCCCCAACCCCAATGGATTGCCAGGGGAGTGAGCAAAAAAGGCCAGCAATACGCTGGCCTTTTTCTTTTTCCGGAACAGCGCAGGCTATTGGTTCACAGCGCCTCGTCCTCGTCGCTGTTCTCGGCTTCCAGCTCCTGAAAAAACAGATTCGCCAGCTCGGTTCGCCCAGCCTTGGTCTGCATGCGTTCGAGCAAACGCTCAAAGCTTTCGTCGTCAATTTCCCCGGCCGCGCGATTGACCGACAGCACGTGAATCAGGAACTCGATGTTCTCCAGATCCTGACCACTGCCCGGCGCTTCACCCAAAGCCACAGCAAGCGCCCCGGCCAGGGATTTCCCCTGCCCCGGCGCCGCCTTCGGCGCGACATCGTGATGGGCGGCGCGAACAATGCGAATCATGTCCGGGTGGTCGTCTGCGAGGGTAGGTTCCATGGTTTTTTTATTCATTGAATGAGGGGCACGGTATTTTGCTGGCTTCCCGCCGAAACAGGAATACGCAATTTTGCCAGCTCCCGGATATTTTGGCGTCGGAAGCAAGGCCGCGTTCGCCAAGCCGCTCCCCCGTACGGAGCGGCTGCAGGATTCCCTACCGAGTCCTGGCAACAGGCTTTGGAAACAATCGATTACCAGCCTGCCGTCGGCAGTTTCCCCGGCACGTATATAATTTCGCCCCATGAAACTACTTTTCGATCTCTTCCCGGTCATCCTGTTTTTCATCACCTTCAAGTACTCTGAAAAACAGCCGGACCTCGCCGCTGCCTGGGTCAGCAACCTGCTCGGCACACCGCTCGCCGACGTCAAGCAAGGCCCCATCCTGCTCGCCACCCTGGTCGTCATCGCCGCCACCGTGGCCCAGATTCTCTGGGTCAAGTTCCGCCATGGCAAGGTCGACAAGATGCTCTGGCTCAGTCTCGGCCTGGTCGTCGTCTTCGGCAGCCTGACCTTGTTTTTCCAGAACGAAGCCTTTATCAAGTGGAAACCGACCATTCTGTACTGGGCCTTCGCCAGCAGCATCGGTTTCAGCCTGCTGGTGCTGAAGAAAAATCCGCTGAAAGCCATGCTCGGTGAGCAACTGGTCCTGCCGGAACCGGTCTGGACCAAGGTCAATCTCGCCTGGGTCGGCTTTTTCAGCTTCATGGGGGCGCTGAACCTGCTGGTCGCCTTCAATTTTCCGACCGATATCTGGGTCAATTTCAAACTTTTCGGCGGCATGGGCCTGCTCTTCCTCTTCGTGCTCGCACAAGGGCTGATGCTGTCGAAATACGTCGAGGACAAATCCTGATGCTTTATGTGTTCATGGCTGAAGACCAGCCCGGCACCCTGGAACAGCGCCTGGCCAGCCGCCCGGCCCATCTCGAGCGTCTGCTCGCGCTGCAGGCCGATGGCCGCCTGATCATCGCCGGCCCCTGCCCGGCCATCGACTCGCCGGACCCCGGCCCGGCTGGCTTCTCGGGCAGCGTGATCATTGCCGAATTCCCCTCGCTGGCCGACGCCGAAGCCTGGGCCCAGGCCGACCCCTACATCGCCGCCGGTGTGTACGCCAAAGTCGTCGTCAAACCCTTCAAGAAAGCCCTGCCGGCGTGAACGCGCAGACCATGGCGCTGTTGCGCGAACGCCTGGCGGTGCTGCAACCGCAGGCGCTCAGCATCGACGACGAGTCGCACCACCATGCCGGCCACGCTGGCGCCGGTGGCGGCGGACACTTCGCATTGAGCATTGTTGCTGCCGGCTTTTCCGGCAAAAACACGGTCGCCCGACACCGGATGATCTATGATGCGGCGGGCGACCTGATGCGCGGCCGCATCCATGCCTTGAGCATCCGCGCAAAAAGCCCCGAAGAAGTATAATTTCCAGATCACATTTCCACCCAAGGATCGATCCACATGCGTAACATCTCCCGCCTGGCCGCCATCCTCCTGGCCGGCGCCATCGCCGCTACCCCGGTTATCGCCGCCGACAAGGGCAAGACCTTCACCACTGTCAATGGCCAGCCGATTTCCCAATCCGTTTACGACGCTTTCGCCGCCGAGCAAAAAGCCCAGGGCGCACCGGACAGCCCGGAACTGCAAAACGCCGTCAAGGAAGAGCTGATTCGTCGCGAAATCCTCGCCCAGGAAGCCAAGAAACTCGGCATGGACAAGACCGCCAACGTCCAGGGCCAGATCGAACTGGCCAGGCAAGCCGTGCTGATCCGCGCTTTCCTCAGCGACTTCGTCAAGAAAAACCCGATCAGCGAAGCCCAGCTGAGGGCGGAATACGAGCTGATCAAGACCAATCTCGGCTCCACCGAATACAAAGCCCGTCACGTTCTGGTGGATTCCGAAGACACCGCCAAGGCGATCATCGCCAAACTCGAGAAGGGCGAAAAGTTCGCCGACCTCGCCAAACAGTCCAAGGACCCCGGTTCCAAGGACAACGGCGGCGAACTCGGCTGGAGCACCCCGGCTTCCTACGTCAAGCCCTTTGCCGAAGCCATGGCCAAACTGAAGAAGGGCGAATACACCAAGACTCCGGTCAAGTCCGACTTCGGCTACCACGTGATCCAGCTCGACGACAGCCGCCCGATGACCCCGCCACCGTTTGATCAGGTCAAGGCCCAGCTGCAGCAACGCGCCGGCCAGCAAGTGGTTGAAAACCTGGTCAAGGAACTGCGCGCCAAGGCCAAGGTTAACTAAACCCGCCCTACCACCACAAAAAAGCCGTTCGGTCAGCACCGAACGGCTTTTTTATTGCCGGCGTTTGGGCTGGACGCTACAAAGTAAAAATGCCCTGATTGTGCGGTCGACCGCACAATCAGGGCTATTTTCATGACGGCCCCAGCGCATCCAGCGGAGATCTATGAGATGCACAGGGCATTCCGGTCTTGTAAAATGACACCTCTCGTTCGAAGTGAGCAAGTACGGATGTCGTTTTTCAAGACCTGACCAAAATCTAAATGTTATTTTTCTACAGCCTCGTTAGCCGCAAGCAAACATAGCCCATATGGAAACAAAAACCATCAAAGTCGGTAACGTGATACTGGAGGTCAAAACTGACCTAGAGCCTCCTGTTAATCCTTACAGATCCAATGCAGCGCTCAAAGCACACAAACCAGATGAGCCAGAGGAGCTTGAAAAGCCACAATATATTTTTCGCCCAAACGATCCGTTTGGCGTCGCCATTGATAGAGCAGAAGCCATAACTCGGATAGGAACATCCGATAAATCATGGGTAAATTGGACGGGGTTCATTATTTTTGTTGTCATTCCATCCATTGTTGCCGAGATTTTTGCCATTACGGTTGGTATGCGACAAGGCTCTTGGTGGTTTTTGATATTTTTAAATGCAGTTCTTGGTTACATACTTTTTAAAAAAGATGACTCCAAATCAAAAACCGCGAAGAAAAGCGGCTAACGAGCACCGAGGTCGGGTATTGCAATCCAACAATTTTCGTTCGCAGTAAAAAAGCTACCCAAACCCACCGCCGAACTCAACGAACTTAATCCCCCACTCCGAGTCTGAAACGCTCGCAGGCGCTGCGTTCTGACCTGTGCCCCGACCACCATTCAAGGAAAACCGCATGGAAATCGCCCAGATCACCGAAGCGTTGCAGCGTGATGCGAGCTGGGTGGTGTTCGTGAATGTGCTGATGCAGCAGGTCGGGCTGCCGGTGCCGGCGGTGCCGACGATGTTGCTGGCGGGGAGTCTGGCGGCCGGGGGTGAGGAATTGCCGGCGATGCTGGCGGCGGCGGTGCTGGCGTCGGTGATTGCTGACCTGATCTGGTATCTCGCTGGCCGCGCTTATGGTTACCGCGTGCTTTCCGGCCTGTGCAAGCTGTCGATCAACCCCGGCACTTGCGTCAGCCAGACCGAGGCGCGTTTTATTCGCTGGGGGCTGGGCTCGCTGGTTGTCGCCAAGTTCATTCCCGGTTTTTCGACCGTTGCGCCGCCGATTGCCGGCTCGCTGAAGATGCGCCTGCCCGGTTTCCTGCTCGCGGCAGCGCTCGGCGCGCTGCTCTGG
>JAVBXO010000437.1 GCA_030824535.1 Azonexus sp.
TACCTTGACCGTGCGAATGAATTCGCACCTACGCATCATCGTCTTCCTCTAAAAATGGGGTCACAACATCGAGTTTTATAATGCCTTTGGCTTAAGCAAGTGCCATTCGTATCTGACCCCGTATTTCCGTAATCTTAAGTAAGTGCCATTCGACTCCGACCCCTTTGATTACAAAACGCTCACCGAGCAGCTCCGTTCATCTTCGTTGCCGCCAACTTCAGGTCTTCAAGATGACTCGCCTCCATCGGCGCTTCGACAACCCCAGAATTTTCTTTGCACATCGCAACACCCACCAAATGCTATGCAGATCTGCTTAAACATCAAATGGCTCCGAGGTTTCCCGGAAATCGCCTTAGTGGGCAATCGGCTTGAAATCCGGATCGTCAAAATAGCCCGCATATTTTTCCAGCGCGCCGATCACCTTCACGGCACCGTCGATGCGCTTGGCTTTCCTGACCTTGCCGCTCATCTGTTCGGCCCCTTCAAGCAATTCGGCAACAATCAGGTGCAGTTGGGCATCCGCCTCGGGCGCCAGCTTGCAATTACGGACAATGGCGGCAACCTCGCTCTCGACCGAGCGCGCCAACTTGCCATAGCCAGCATTCGACAATTTACCCTCATGGATAGCGTGCAGTGATGCATCGACCGCCTGGCGGATAGTTGCCATCGATTGCCGCAAAGGCGCATCGGTTTGCCACTTTTTTCCCTTATCCAACTGCAGCGTCGCGGGGCTGCCGTGATGATGCCCGTGGCTATCGTGGGCCGGGGTGGCCGCGCTGAGCGAGCCAGCGCACAGGCCGAAGGACAGAATCAGCACACCAACAGTCTTTACCAGTTTTTTCGTCATGAGCTCTCTCCGTTTTTCTGCGTAGGACAACGCAACGGCGGGAGCTTAACGATGGCGCAATCTGCCAACCATGATCGAAAACAAAATTGGCTAATCGGCTCCTGATCCAGCCGAAAAAGGGGAGAAAAAAAACCGACGTTGCCGTCGGCTTTTTGCTGCAGGCAAGAACAGCTTACGCGGCGACTTTACCCTTACCCCGCGCCAGCCGCCGCACCACCGCCAACATCCGGTCGATTTCCTCGCAGGTGTTGTAGAAGGCCAGCGAAGGACGAACAGTGGCTTCGACGCCGAAGCGCCGCAGGATCGGCTGGGCGCAGTGGTGGCCGGAGCGCACGGCGATGCCTTCTTCGTTCAGCGCCCGGCCGACTTCCTCGGTTGAGTAGCCGGCGAGGACGAAGGAGGCGACGCTGGCCTTGTCGGCTGCCGTGCCGATCAGGCGCACGCCGGGAATCGAGGACAGGCCGCGCGTGGCGTAGACCAGCAGGTCGTGCTCGTAGCGGGCGATGTTCTCGATGCCGAGGCGTTCGACGTAGTCCAAAGCCGCGCCCAGGCCCACCGCGTCGGCGATGTTGCCGGTGCCGGCTTCGAACTTGTTCGGGGCCGGCTGAAACAGCGTTTTCTCGAAGCTGACGTCGGCAATCATGTTGCCACCGCCTTGCCAAGGAGGCATCTGCTCGAGTAGCGCCGCTTTGCCGTAAACCACGCCGATGCCGGTCGGGCCGAAAATCTTGTGGCCGGAAAAGACGAAGAAGTCGGCATCAAGCGCCTGCACGTTAACCCGCAGGTGCGACACCGATTGCGCGCCATCGACCAGCACCTTGGCGCCGGCCGCGTGAGCCATGGCTATGACCTGCTTGATCGGCGTCACCGTGCCCAGCGCGTTCGAGACTTGCGTCACCGAGACGAGCTTGGTTTTGGCGTTGAGCAGTTTCTGGAGTTCGTCCAGTTTGAGTTGCCCGCTGTCGTCGACCGGGATGACGCGAATCTTCGCGCCAACCTGCGCCGCCAGCTGTTGCCAGGGGACGATGTTGGCGTGGTGTTCGAGCAGGGAAACCACGATTTCGTCGCCTTCGCCGATGTTGGCCGCGCCCCAGGTCTTGGCGACCAGGTTGATGGCTTCCGTCGCGCCGCGCACGAAGATGATCTCGTTGGCCGAACCGGCACCGAGGAAACGCTGCACCTTCTGCCGCGCCGCCTCGTAGGCGTCGGTCGCGCGCGCTGCCAGTTCATGCGCCGCACGGTGAATATTGGAATTCTCGTGGGCGTAGAAGTAGGCCAGGCGGTCGATCACCGATTGCGGCTTTTGCGTCGTCGCGGCGTTGTCGAACCAGACCAGCGGCTTGCCGTTGACGCGTTCTTGCAGGATCGGGAAGTCGCGGCGCACGGCGTTGACGTCGAAGGGTGGCCGCGAAGTTTCACGTAAATTCGGGGCGATCTCCGGCTCACGCGCGGCGTCCAGGAAATAGAAATTGCCCGGATTTTGCGGTTGACCGTGAAAATCGGCCGATTTCCGTTCGCCGGCAATTTCCGCCAGCAAGGCCTTCAACTCACCTTCGCCAGGCAGGCCGAAGCTCTGCGCGACGACGCGGTTTTCCGGTTTGGCCGGAACGGCGGCCGACTGGCTGTAGGCACTACTTTCGCCGATGAAGTAATACGGCGTTGCCGGCGGTGAAGCTGGCAGCGAATCGGTAAACGAACTCGGCGGCTGCGGCGGCGCTACGCTCGGCAGCGAGGCCGCGTAGGCTTCTGGAACGCCGAACGAGCCGGCACCGTTCCGCTCCTCCCCCTTCAAGGGGGAGGCTGGGAGGGGGATGGGTGTGAGCGTCGGGGCGTCGCCGAGAGCCAAGCTAGTATCACGCAACCCATCCCCACCCCAACCGGAGGGCTGGCTTTGCACAGCCAGCCCGTTCGGACGGCGCAGAGCAGTGCTCTGCGAAACCCCGTCCTCACCCCCTTGAAGGGGAGGGGGCGATTGGCCCGGCAACGCCTGAAAGAAGGCCGAGGCCATGCGTCCCAGCGTTGCCTCGTCAGGTAGCCCGGACGGCAGGCCGCCGCCCAGCCCGGCTATTCCCTTACTTGTAGGTGTCGGGATAGTCATGGTACTTGCCCACTTCGACGTCTTCGAGGACTGCCAGCGCATCCGGCACCAGCACGGCCAGCGAGCAGTAGAGCGAGATCAGGTAGGAAGCGATGGCGTTGCGGTTGATGCCCATGAAACGCACCGACAGGCCCGGCGACTGTTCGCCGGCGAGACCCGGCTGGAACAGGCCGACGACGCCCTGGCGCTTTTCGCCAACACGAATGAGCAAAATCTTGCTCTTGCCGCCGTCAACCGGCACCTTGTCCGACGGAATCAGCGGAATGCCGCGCCAGGTGATGAATTGCGAGCCGAACAGCGACACGGTCGGCGGCGGCGTGCCGCGACGGGTGCATTCGCGGCCGAAAGCGGCGATGGCCAGCGGGTGGGCGAGGAAGAATGCCGGTTCCTTCCAGACCTTGGTCAGCAGGTCGTCGAGGTCGTCCGGGGTCGGCGCGCCGGTCAGCGTCGAAATGCGCTGCTCGTCGGCGACATTGGCCAGCAGGCCGTAGTCCGGATTGTTGATCAGCTCGGATTCCTGACGTTCCTTGATCGTTTCAATGGTCAGGCGCAGCTGTTCCTTGATCTGGTCGTGCGGGCTGCTGTACAGGTCGGAAATCCGCGTATGCACGTCGAGGATGGTATTGACGGCATTGAGGAAGTATTCGCGCGGCTGCTCGTCGTAATCGACAAAAGTGTTCGGCAGTTCGGACTCGTCGCGCTGCGAACAGGCAACGCGCACGTCACGCGGATTCTTGACGGTGTTGAGGCGGTAGATGCCGGCCTCGACCGGCAGCCATTGCAGCAGATGCACCAGCCAGCGCGGGCTGATGGTCGGTAGTTGCGCCGTGGTCTTGGTGGCATTCGCCAGTTGCCGGGCGGCGATGTCGCCCAGGGCGGTGGCTTCGGGATGTTGCGCCATACAAGGTTCTCCTTCGGAAAAAAACAGAAAAGCTTAGAAAAAGATCAGCCGAGCATTGTCGAAAGCGATACCTCCCGCCGCAACATGCTATAGCCATCAATCAGTGGATTCAGCTGGATTGGCGCTCGCAATGCGCCAGCAATCCGGACAGCGGCAGCTCCAGCGCGCCGGCGAGCTTGGCGGCGGTGGCCAGCGACGGCATCGCCGCTCCCCGCTCGACTTCGCCCAGGTAGGAACGATTGAGGTCGGCGCGCTCGGCCAGCGATTCCTGGGACCAGCCATGGCTCTCCCGGAAATGCCGGACGGCGGCCCCGAACTCATTGACCAGACCGTTCATTGGCTGAGCTTTCCGGCGCCACCCGGCTCGTGCTGGACGCTGGCCTGCGACACATGGCTGCCGGGCGGCACGCTGCGCGTCAGCCAGACATTGCCGCCGATACTCGAACCGCGACCGATGGTGATGCGCCCGAGGATGGTCGCGCCGGCATAGACCACGACTTCATCCTCGAGGATGGGATGGCGCGGCGCGCCCTTCTCCAGCGCCCCGCTTTCGTCGACCGTGAAGCGTTTGGCGCCCAGCGTCACCGCCTGGTAAAGGCGAACCCGCTTGCCGATCACCGTCGTCTCGCCGATCACCACGCCGGTACCGTGATCGATGAAAAAGCCTTCGCCGATGCTGGCGCCCGGATGAATATCTATGCCGGTCGCCGAATGGGCAATCTCGGCGATGATGCGCGCGACCAGCGGCACGCCGAGCTCATGCAGGGCATGCGCCAGACGGTAATGGATGACCGCCAGAATGCCGGGGTAGCACAGCAGCACTTCATCGACGCTGCGCGCCGCCGGGTCGCCGAGATAAGCGGCCTCGACATCGGCGTCGAGCAAGGCGCGCAAGGCCGGCAACTGCCGCGCGAAGTTGCGGATGATGCCGTCGGCCACGGGCTCGATTCCCGAGCGGTCCTCGCCGCGCAGGCGGCGCTTGTAAGCCAGTTCGATCTTGACCTGCTCGAACAGGGCATTCAGCGCGGTCTCAAGCGTCTGACCGACATAGAAATCTTCGCCATCGCGATGGCGCTCGGGCGAGCCCAGGCGCATCGGGAAAAGCACCGCCCGCAAGGACTGGCTGACCTGCTCCAGGGCTTCCAGCGAGGGAAATTCGCGCGCCGTGAAATTCAGGCTACGCTGCTGCGACTGCCGCCAGCGATCACGCACCGCGTGCAACTCGCGAACAATCAGCCCGATGTCCCAGTTCGCCGAGCTTTCGGAGAAAGGACGTGGCGCATTGCCAAAATCCTTGAATCCCGTCGTGTAGCGCTCCTGGGCCAAAGTATTTCCCGTGAACCGCTTGTTCATGGCGCCCCCTCAATCCTGAATCCACGGCAAACCACCATGCCGCCAGCCGTTGAAAGACCCGCGCCGCTGCTGTTCGTCGAGATCACCTTCGAAGCCTTCGAGGATATTGAAGACCTGTTTGAAGCCGCCCTTCGTCGCCGCCTCGGCTGCCGCCGCCGAACGCTTGCCGCTGCGGCACAGCAGCAGCACGACCTCGTCCTTGCCGGCCTTGTTTTCCAGTTCCTTGACGAAACGCGGATTGCGCGACAAGGACAAACCGGTCATCCAGGCCACGTGACGGCTTTCCGGCACCTGCCCGACAAACTTGCGCTCCTCGGCGCTGCGAACATCGACCAGCTGCGCTTCGCCGGACTGGAAAAGCTGCCAGGCCTCCTGCGGCGTGACGCTGCCGGCATAAGCCAGGCCATCGCTCAGCGCCTGCTGCCGGGCCCGCTCGAGAATCGGCGAGGCGGTCGCCGCCGAACCGCCATCAGCCGGCGCCGGCAAGGAAGAAGAAGGTGACGAAACTTCGAGCACAGCCTGGGTCATGACGATTCCTTTCGGAGGCGCCTGAACTGCAGCAAGCAACCCAGGCGGATTTGGTGGTCACCGGCTGCTTGCCAGTGATGTCTGTAGCCACCAATTTATGCGCCGCCCCTAATAACCCGAACCAATAAAAAATTAGATGGATATAAGGCCGCAACGAATAAGGATCTTGCCTGGCGCCATCACCAGCCGTGATTTCCACCAGCGCCAGCGCACTGACCCCGCTGCTGCGGTCGACATAAGGAAATAGGCAAAAATTAGTTCCAGCGAACGCAGAGGATCGCCAGAATCAGCCCATCCGCCGGATTTAACCGATAACTTGCCAGGGCGGACGACAAATACTGGCTAAAGCGCCGCTCGCTCCGAATTCCCCGGGAGCCGCCACGGCCGAAAAACTTGGGGAAAAAGGAAAAATCATGGTGCTCACGCTCGAACTGCCGATCCGCCCGGCCAACCTCGACCCCTTTACCGGCTACGAAACCCGCTTCGGCGCCCTGCCCCTGTGGCTGGACGAACTCCCCCCCAGAGAAGCACGCGCGCTGGCCCGCCTCGCACTAAGACGCGGCACACCACTGGCGGCGGCGGATTTCGCTTTTTGATGTTTTTCGGGCTGTCGCTAGCTGGCAGCCTATTAAGGCGGGAGCTTGCCGGTGAAAATGGCCTGGATTCTGCGGTTGACCGCAGAATTAGGGCAAAAATCGGGGGCTGACGTGAATGGCACTTACTTAAGTTAAAAACCTGCATATAGGTGCGAAT
>JAVBXO010000338.1 GCA_030824535.1 Azonexus sp.
ATCGATGCTGTTACCTGCCGGTAGCGTGACCGCCGCACTGACGGACATTTTCACCGTATCAGCGCCGTCACCAGTGTTCAGGTCGTTGTTGTAGACACCTGAGGATTCCAGAACAATCGAATCATCGCCGGAACCGGTCGTCAGGCTTAGCGCCTCGATATTGCTGATCGTGCCATTACCGGTGTTGTACACCACCCCCTGCACGGCATTCATGTCGACAGTAAGCGCCGTCGTCAGCGCTGACAGATCGGCGGCCCAGCGATCAATGCCGACACCACCATCGACGGTATCCTTGCCGCTACCACTGTGCAGATAATCGTCGCCGTTCCCGCCCTTGAGGACGTCATCGCCATCGCCGGTATAAACCGTATCGTTACCCGCGCCCCCTGCCACGGTGTCAGCGCCAGCGTCCGTTGTGATGCTGTCGCCAGCCTTACCTCCCAGAACTGAAAACTTTTCAACACCGTAGTAGTTCAGCGTGTAAACACCGGGAACCAGCACGTAGAGCGAGCCTCCCCCCAGGCTGAAGGGATCGAGCATCTGACTGTAATCAATGGTCAGGCGGTCAATGCCTTCGCCCAGATCCACCATGGTATAAGCGGTGTTGCTGCCGTTGGTTCCGCTGGTGACGGTTGCCAGATCATTGCCTGGTGTTCCATAGATATCGGACATTTTGTCTTCCTCTTTAGAATAATTAGCGAACTCTTCTGGTCACTATAGGTTAACGTCCGCCAATTTTCTTCCTCAGGTTTTGGGAAAAATCAACCGAGGGGAAAAACATCCGCGCCGAACAAGGCCGCCAGCCAGTCGACAAACACCCGCAAGCGGGAAGAAAGCTGACGCCCCGGCGGGTACAGTACATGTCAAGTCTCGGCTGTTCCTGCGGCAAGCACCATTCCCAAGCGGCGCACGATGCGGCGCTGGCTGCCGATTTACCGGTCGAAGCCAACGAGGAATCGCTGAATCGCCGCACCATCGAATCGGCGGTGATGCGCGCGGTCTTCCCCGACGACGGCGAGCGCCGCCGCTTTTTGCGTGCTGCGGGGCGGTCGACCGCAGTTGCGGCCTTGTCAAGTGTCTTCCCGTTCGGTGCGCTGGAAGCCATGGCCCAGGAAAAAGGTCCAATGGAAGCGGCCGGCACGCGGCTCTTGCCAGTGCTCAAGCCAGAGCCGCCCGCAAGGCGGCGAGCAATCGGGGAAGGCGTTCGGCCAAGGGCGCCAGGGCGGCTTCGGCGGCCGCCTTGTCAGCTTGCTTGAGGGCCTTGTCCAGTTCGCTCGCCAGTTGATAAATGGGCTGCGCGCCGACATTGCCGGCCACCCCTTTGAGCGCATGGGCGATTTTCTCAGCAGCGACCAGGTCGTTTTGCTCGATCAGCTGGGCGATCTGTCGCACGTCTGCACCGTGGCTATCCACGAAGAGCCCAAGAATGCGCCGATAGCTGGGCAGCTTGCCGCACATCAACGCGAGCCCCGCCGCCAGATCCAGATCGGCGATGTCTGCCAGCCGGGCGCGCAGCGCGGCCTCAGCATCGACCACTACATCAACCACTACATCGACCACTACATCAACCACTGGATCAACCACTGCAGCGGCTGATGGCGTCTCCGCTACCATCCTGCCGCTGCCGGTTTTTTCGGCGCCGGCAGGTAGCCACTTCAACAGCGTCGCAAACAGTTGCTCCGGATCGACCGGCTTGGCGACATGGTCGTTCATGCCGGCCGCGATCGCCGCCCGTCGGTCTTCGTCGAAGACGTTGGCGGTCATGGCCAGGATGGGGGTGTCCTGCCAGCCCGGGAGCGCCCGGATGGCGCGGGTCGCCTCCAGGCCATCGAGCCGGGGCATCTGGATATCCATCAACACCAGGTCATAGTGCTGCTGG
The DNA here is from genome assembly GCA_030824535.1 of Azonexus sp. Taxonomy (GTDB): domain Bacteria; phylum Pseudomonadota; class Gammaproteobacteria; order Burkholderiales; family Rhodocyclaceae; genus Azonexus. The sequence goes on from JAVBXO010000338.1 coordinate 1,880, forward strand.
CAGGCAAGTTCCACGGCTTCGACACCATCAGCGGCGACATCGACAGCCAGGTTGACATGATGCAGCAGTTCAATCGCCACCTCGCGATTGACCGGGTTGTCCTCGGCGAGCAGCAGGCGCGCGCGACAAGGCCGGGCACGCAGTTGTGCCTCGGCATCGTGGATCTTCCTGTCCGTCGGCAGCTGACTGCCATGGCCCCGTTGCAGGCGGGCGGTGAACCAGAACGTGCTGCCCTGACCCGGGATGCTCTCGGCCCCCGCTTCGCCGCCCATCAGTTCGGCGAGGCGGCGGGTAATGGCGAGTCCCAGTCCGGTGCCGCCATACTGTCGTGTGGTCGAGGTGTTAGCCTGGGTGAAGGGCTGGAACAGCCCGGCGAGTTTATCCGCAGCAACGCCGATACCGGTATCGCTGACGGCAAAGCGGACGAGCAGTTCGTCGCCCTGTTCTTCGAGCAGTTCGGCAGCAAGCGTGATATGCCCCCGTTCGGTAAATTTGAGGGCGTTGCTGGCGTAATTGAGTATGCACTGACGCAGACGCATGACGTCGCCGCACAGCCACGGCGGCACGCTGTCGGTGTCGATACGAAGCGCCAGGCCTTTCGTATGGGCGGCGTCGGCGATCAAGGAATGCACATGATCGAGCACGCTGGACAGTGCCAGGTCGCCATGCTCCAGTTGCAACCTGCCGGCCTCGATCTTGGAAATATCGAGAATGTTGTTGATGATGGACAGCAGGTGCTTGCCGGCGGCATCAATCTTGCCAAGGTAGTCCGCCTGTGCCGGACCGACTTTCGCCCGCAGCAAATGGGTCAGGCCGAGGATGGCGTTCATCGGCGTGCGGATCTCGTGCGACATGTTGGCAAGGAAGGCGCTCTTGGCGCGGCTGGCGCTCTCGGCGGCATCCCTGGCGCTAATCAGTTCGCTGGTGCGCTGCTCGACCAGCTTTTGCAAATGATTGCGATGCTGTTCGAGTTCATTTTCCGCTGCCTTGCGCTGGCTGATGTCGTGACCAATGCCCAACACCCCCATGACGGTTCCCGTGGCATCGCGCATGGGCATCTTCGTAGTTTCGAGCAGTTCGTGGTGGCCGTCGGAGGCAAAAACAACTTCCTCCTCGTTCACCGATGATCCGTTCTTTTCCATCGCCAGGCGATCATGCAGGCGGAAGAAATCTGCAAGCTCCTTGCTGACGAAATCGTAGTCTGTCTTGCCCTGAATTGCGGCATTGCTCGCACCAAAAAACGCCTCGAAGCGCTTGTTGCACCCGAGGTAGACGCCATCTGCATTCTTTAACCAGATGAGATCCGGCAAGGTATTGACCAGCGTGCGGAAGCGCTCCTCGCTGTCGGCCAGCGCCTTTCGGTCCTCGGCAAGCCTGTCGAGCATGGCGTTGAACTGCCGTCCCAGCCTTGCTACCTCGTCATTACCCTGCAAGTCGACACGCACGCCGGTGTCACCGGACTGGATGGCATTGGCGACCTGCTGGATGACCTCCAGGCGCCGCGACAGAACCCGGCCAGCGAAAGTGGCAAACGCCACGCTGAGGAGTACGGCCAGCAGCGCATAGCCCAGGCCTTGTCGCCGTACGGCGGCGATTTCGGCGGCCAGCGTCTTGCCGCCCAAGCCGATGCGCACCCAGCCGATCGATTTGCTGCCAAGCATCACCGGGCTGGCGATATCAATCAAGTGTGCGCTGCGCTGCACAACCGTCGTCTTCGCTTCCGTTGGCAAATCGCTCAGGTACAGCCCTCGCCGCTGAACATCGTCGTGGGCCAGCACCAGCCCCTGCGAATCGAGCACGATGGCATGGCTCAGGTCGGGGTATTCGCGCATGCCATCGATGATTTCCTGCAGCCCGGCGAAGTCGCGCGAGGCCAGCCAGCTGGCAGACGCCTGGGCGACACCCTGGGCCAAGGATTGCGCCTGCAGGACCTGTCGGGACATCACATGGTCTTGTTCGCGCTGGGTGATGTCCTGGATGAACAGCAGCATGATTGCGGTGACCAGCGTGGCCATACCTAGGGTCAGTTGGCGGCGCATCGTACCCAGCAGCCAGTTCTTGACTCCGTTGAGGATCATTATTTCTCCACTGGCCGCACGACACGTTCGAAATTGGCGATGTATTCACGCACCTTGGCATAGCTGGCATCATCGGCAGCATGGAAGCGCGCGGTGGACATGCCGGCGAGGATTTTCTGTCCTTCCGGCCTTTGCGGCAGCTCGAGCAAGGTCTGGCGGATTGCTTCGCCGATAGCCGTCGGCACATCGTCGCGCAGCATGAGCGAGTTGTTCATCAGCGGCGGTGTTTCCCAGATTAATTCAAGTTCAGCGGCCTTCGCGGGATCGTCGCGCAGGAACAGGCGCCAGGGCACCGGCCAGGTCGCCGCAGCCGCCGATTTGCCGAGGTAGACATTCATGATCGACGACTCCTGTGAACCAACGTAGACATTCTGGATGTCCCGGTTTACATCAATGCCGTGCTGGTGGAGGAAATACTGCGGCATGATGCAGGCAGCCAGAGCGGTCGGCGATGGGTAGCTGACCGTCTTGCCCTTCAGGTCGGCGGGGGTCTTGATGCCGCCATCCTTGCGCACAATGAATATGCCCTTGAAATCCTCGGCATCGCCGGCCATGGCGATGACACGATAGCCGACCTTCATGGCCTGCAGCGTCTGCCATGGGTTGGGCAGCAGGATGTCGGGCGCGCGGGCGCGGAATTTTTCCTCGTAGGCCTGGTAGTCGCGCGAGGCTTCGAGTTCGATCTTCGCCTCGATGCGCGCCTGGCTTAAAGCCCGGTTCAGGTGATCGACCAGCGGTTGATAGGCTTCGGCCAGCAACTGCGGGTTATGCAGGGGATGCACGGCAAAGCGGTAAACCGGCTGGCTTGCGCTGGCAGGTGCCGTGCGGTACTGCAGTGGCTGGTCAGCAGGGGGTGCGTCGCAGCCGCCTAGCACCAGGATGAATAACAGTGGGGCGAGGAATGAGGTCATGGTATTCATGGGGTTTTTTCCAGCCACTTCAGCCGATTTTCATATAGCCTATCTGGCTCGACCGGTTTGGTGATGCCGCTGAAGCCATTGTCTGCGAGGCTCATTGAAGGCGGGTGCATGCAATGGCACTACAACCAATGATAGCGTCGCAACTGGGGCCTGTGTCGAATGGCACTTACTTAAGTCAAAAACTTTTAAGTCAAAAACTTGCATGTAGGTGCGAATTCATTCGCACAAAATACCTTGACCGTGCGAATGAATTCGCACCTACGCATCATCGTCTTCCTCTAAAAAATGAGGTCACAACAGCGAGTTTTATAATGCCCCTGGCTTAAGCAAGTGCCATTCGGGCCTGTGTCGAATATCTCACTCTCCCGCTTTCAGCAAATACCTTGCCGAGAAATACGTCCGCAGTTGGCCGCCTGATGCCATTGCGCAAGGCTCCTACCATGAACCGCGAAAAAATCACCGCCCTGACCAGGTCGAGCGCGTGAAGATCACCATGAGTGGTAAGTTCCTGCCCTGCAAGACCTGCTGATTCTGCCAGGGGGCGAGAGGAATGGGGATCGCATCAACCTGCATGCAAATCTGCGGTGAACGGGGCTACGGCCCCGTTTTTCATGCCTGCAAACCATCGATGCTGCGGCGCAACATTTTCATTGCCATCTGTCCGCATCGGGCGCATAGTGAAGGCGTCAGACTGCGCTCGGATTGCCTTCCGAACTGGCTGCTTCCATCCCGTTTCAGACTTGCCACCGGAAAGGATCCATCATGATTGTCCATCGTTGCACGTGGTATTACTGCGCATCCGGCCAGAGCTTCGCCAAGAAGATCTCCTTCGAAACGCCGGTCACCGCCAGCAAGGTCCGGGAAGTGCTCAAACGCACTTTAGGCCTGGTTTCCGTGGAAATCTGGAGTCACTGAGCGATAGCGTGGCGGCAATGCCGAATTGGGCGCATTTCTGCGGTCGACCGCAGAAATCAGGCCAAAATCACGCCGATACGCTCGCCTGCAGCAGATACACCCCGGCCCCGGCGAAATAGCCGACCAGCGCCAGCCCGCTGATGCGGCGCACATACCAGAAGAACTGGATCTTCTCCAGGCCCATCGCCGCGACGCCGGCGGCCGAGCCGATGATCAGGATGGAACCGCCGGTCCCCGCGCAATAGGCGAGGAATTCCCACAGGAAATGGTCGGTCGGGAAATCGTTCAGGCTGTACATGCCCATCGCCGCCGCGACCAGCGGCACGTTATCGACAATCGCGCTGGCGATGCCGATGATCATCACGATGACGTCCTGCCGCCCCACCGTCTGGTCCAGCCAGCCGGCCAGCGCCGCCAGGATATGCGTGTGCTCCAGCGTCGCCACCGCCAGCAGGATGCCGACGAAGAAGACCAGCGAACTCATGTCGATGCGGCTCAGTGCATGCACCAGCGTCAGCGGCTGCTTGAGTTCATCGTCCTTGTGCCGATGCACCAGGTCGCCGACCAGCCACAGGATGCCCAAGCCAAACAGGATGCCCATGAAGGGCGGCAGGTGCGTCAGCGTCTTGAAGGCCGGCACGGCGACGAGAATGCCGATACCCAGCGCGA
>JAVBXO010000254.1 GCA_030824535.1 Azonexus sp.
CAGAAAGAAGCTCGCAAAGGGGTTTTGCCCTTCCTCCCCCTGAGAGCTGCCGAGCAACGCAGGGCTTGGCGGAAAAAGGGCGAGGACTGTCTGAGGGCCGAAGGCCCGAGTTCCGCAGCCCCCGCCAAGTCCGAGTAGCGCAGGGCACCGGGCGCAGCCCGGCAGCGAACCGGGGTCGCCTTCTTTTTGCCTACTTTTTCTTGGCGAAGCAAGAAAAAGTAGGTCGCGCCGCCAGCGCGAAACCACTGCTAGCAACAAAGGATCAGTACAACAAAACGACTAAGCCCAACTCGCAATGGCAAGCGAGTGTTTCAACGCCTGCCAGCCGGCACCCGCTCCATCAACTCGCCAATTTCCGCCGCAATTTCCCCCACCGGCTTACCGTAGGCGAACTTGCGCAGCAGCTCGCCATCCGGGCCGAGCAGGTACATGCCCGCCGAGTGGTCGACCGAGTAGTGCGACTGGTCGCCGTCGGTCGGATAGACCTTGGCATAGCGCACCTTGTAGTTCTGCGCGGCGCGTTTGACCAGTTCCGGCGTGCCGGTCAGGCCGAGGATGCGTGGGTCGAAGAAGGCGGTGTAGGTTTTCAGTGCGGTCGGGGTGTCGCGTTCAGGGTCCACCGAGATGAAAATCGCCTGCAGGCGAGCCGCCTGGGTGTCCAGGCTTTTCAGGATGGCGGCCATCTCGACCAGCGTCGTCGGGCAGATGTCCGGGCAGTAGGTGTAGCCGAAGCTCAGTAGCTGGAAGCGGCCGCGAAAGTCCTCGTGCGTGACGGCCTGACCGTTGGGCGCCAGCAGCAGGTAGCGCGGGTTGAGCGGAGCGTCGGTTGCGGCGAGCAGGGCGTGCGCCTGATCGCTGGCCGATGCCGGGCCGACGAGCAGCAGGAGCAGGGTGGCACAGGCCAGCAGGATTTTCATCGGGCCGGGGCGTAGGCGGCTTTGAGTTCGAGAATCGCGCCATCGACGCGTTCGGCGAGCGTCCGTCCATCGGGGCAGACGCCGCCACCATTGCTGTAGCCGAGATAGGCGAGGTTGGTGGCCTGTTCGAAAGCTTCGCCAACTTCGCGTTGTTTCGGGGCGTAGGCGACGACTGCTTCGCGCAGGCGGGCGACCAGGGCCGGTTGCTGGCAGGCCAGCGCCATGCCGTTCAGGAAGCCGATGGAAGTCAGCGCGGCGGGCGCTTCGGCGTGGGCGGCGGGGGCCAGCAGCAGCGAGCAGAGCAGGGCGGCGAGCAGGGGTGAGCGACTGGTTTTCATGAGGTGGACTCCGTTTGGCTTGCCTGTACTGATTATAGGTCCGGCCTTTCGGCGCGCCCGAAAAACAGCAGCAGATTCATCGGTTTGCAGGCATTTGCCCGAGGATTTTGCCGCTGTCGCCGTCGATGAACTCGACGCTGCGCAGCTGGCCGATCAGGTAGCGCTTTTTCAGCGTGAAATCTTCCGGGTGACTGTAGGTGGCTTTCCAGAAAGTCGTGCTTTCGCTGGTCACCGGTGCGCTCAGGCAGGCCGTGGCGCGCAGCGCCGGATGGGCGGGCGGCGGGCCGGAGAGGCTGAGGACGAAGCCGGCATCATCGTCGACGGTGCGTGGGTAGAAATCGTGGAGGTTGTCGAAGGCGAGGAAATAGTCGTAACGCCAGATGACCTGCATCGTCTGCTCGACGCCGGTCTTGTCCTCGGCGCGGTATTCGTGGCGGTTTTCGCTGACGGATTGCAGCGGCAGGAACTTGTAGCGGTAGTAATCCTCGGTCTGCGGATCGGCGCCGGGCTGCCAGCTCCAGCCTTCGGCAATGTTGTTGAAGGCCATCCGGTAACGCAGCACCGTCCCCGCATCGCCGGTCTCGGCGCTGAAATTCGGGCTGTTGGCGAGGTCGACCGCAAAATCGAGACATTGTCCGATGGTCGGTTGCCGGCGCTGCTGTGCGAACTGCTCGACCGCCGTTTCAGCGCGCAGGCTGGCGCTGAACAGGCTGACAAGAATCAGCACGATGATATTTTGCTGCATGGCTTAGGGCTCCGCGGCGAATGGCCTCTACGGCGAATTGCTCGCCATCTTGGGCGGGGCTCGTCGCGCCGGGAATGATTTTGGTCAATTTCCGGCGGTTGACCGCAGAATTCAGTGCAGAGGCGAGTTCGCCGGTTTGCAGCTGATTCCCCTTTGCCGGGTCTGGCAGCGGCACATTCAGCGTATCAGCGCGCTGCCAAGCGGTCGGACAAGGCCTCCCTGACTTCGTCCAGCACGCTGTTCCAGTCGCCGTATTGTGCTTGCCGGAAGAGCCGGGCCGAGTCGTACCACGGCGAGTCCTGGCGATCCAGCAGCCAGCGCCAGTCCGGGTTGCTCGGCAGCAGTATCCAGACTTCCTTGCCCAGGGCACCTGCCAGGTGGGCAATACTGGTATCGACGGTGATGACCAGGTCCATCAGCGAAAGCAGTGCCGCCGTATCGGAGAAGTCGGCGAGTTGCTGGCTGTGCACCCGGATTTGGGGTAACTGATCAAGTAGTTGTTGGTCGTTTTCCCGAATGTCTTTTTGCAGGCAGTGATATTCGGCATTACCCGTCAGCAGCGAGGAAAGCGGGGCCAGTCCGAGCGAGCGCTGGCGATCTTTTTTGTGCGCCGGGTTGCCGCTCCAGCAGAGGCCGATGCGCGGTGTCGACTGCTTGCCGAGTCGCGCGCGCCACTTGACCAGACTTTCAGGGTCGGCCTGCAGGTAAGGCCGGCCGTCGATTGCCGGGAAGTCGAGGGCCAGCCGTTCCGGCAGGCTCATCATCGGGCAGTAATAATCGAAGGCGGGGAGCGGATCACCCTCGCAAACGATCTCGCCAATGCCGGGCAGGTTTGCCAGCAAGCCGCGCAGTACACGCGGAATGGAGAGAATGACCCGGACCCCGTGGCAGGACAGTTTCGAAGCATATTTCGCAAACTGGATGGTGTCGCCCAGGCCTTGTTCTGCATAAACGTAAATCGTCTTGCCATTGACGTCTTCGGCGCCGGTCCAGCACGGGCGTGAACGAAGGTTGGAATTGTCCTGCCATTCGCCGATCCTGGTCCTGGCTTCGAATCTTTTCCAGCCGTTGGCAAAGTTCCCCAGTTGCAGGTGACAGAGGCTGGCGCGCCATTCGGCTTCGACCAGCGCGGGATCAAGGGCGAGGGCGCGAGCGAAGGCGTCAAGCGCTGCGTCGGGGCGTTCCCACTCCTTGAGCAGGGTGCCGTTGATGAAATGCAGCGTGGGGTTGTCCGGGGAGATGCGCAGGGCGGCCGTCAGCATTGCCGAGGAATCGGCAAAACGCTCGGCACAGAGCAAGGTAATGGCGCAATTTTTCAGAATGTCCGGATTTTTCGGGGCGATGCGCAGCGCCTGCTGAAAGGATTCAATCGCGGCATCGAACAAGCCCAATCCCTTCAAGGCAATGCCCCGGTAATTCCAGGCTTCGAACATCTCGCCATTGCAGCGGATGGCCTGTTCGCTGCTCTCCAGCGCTTCCTGCTGCAAGCCGAGGCCTTGCTGGGTGATGCCCCGGCGCAGCCAGTCCTGTGCCGTCAGCGGCGCTGACTGGATGTGCTGCAGCGTGCTGGCGAGATTGGCATGCAGACTTGGCAGCGCCGGAGACAGGCTGAGCGCCTTCTGGAAAAAAGCCACCGCCTCTTGCAGTTGAGCACGGGCTTTCAGCGCGATGCCGTAGCTGTTGTAGTAGGTCGCCTTGGGTGAAAGCGCGATGGCCTGTTCATAGGCCGCGATGGCGGCAAGGAAATCGTGCTTTTTGGCATGGATGATGCCGAGCAGGTGATGGGCCTCGGCACTTGTGGGGGGGGCTGCGAGCCATGCCGAGCAAAGTTTTTCTGCTGCTGCCAGTTGTTCGCTCTGAATCAGGCGAAAAATTTCCGCGTGGTATTGCTGGCGGGTGGCGGGTGTGGCTAATGGCAAATTGCTGCTCATGGCTGTTCCGAGGGCAAAAATGTTCCGCACAGCAGGCAGCTGCGCCACTGTCGCGATCAGTGGCGAAGGGTAACATCAGCCCAGGTTTTGCGGACAGCCTCAGGGGGCTGGCGCGCTACTCCCCATCATCTCGTTGCAAGTCGCCCGGCCGAAGGCTTCGGCCTTTTTCGGGCTGGAAATTTGCGCTTCGGCATAAATGCGCTGGACGATGAGGTTGGTGATGCGCGGGCCGTTGCTGCCGTCTTCAGCGAATTTCATCATCGGCCGACCCTTTTCGCGGTCGTAAAAGGCTTGCAGCGCGAAGTCGCGGACCCGTTCGCAAAAGCGGATTTTCTGCGCGTCGGGCATATCGTCGCTGACCTGGCCGGCATGGCCGTGCGCCTGGGCTGCGGATGTGCCGGCGAGCAGCGCCAGCATCAGCAGTCGTCGGGGGAGGTGGCGTGGCGTCATTCCTGGTTTCCTTGTTGGGCGGTGAGATAGGCGAGGATGTCGCGGATGTCCTGTTCCGCGAGCAGATTCAGACGGCCGCCGGGGGTTTCGTCGTCGTGCGCCCGTTCGCCCTTGCGGTAGGCCTCGACCTGGCGCCACAGGTAATTGGTGTATTGCCCGGTGAGCATCGGGAACATGCCCTTGCCGCGTCCGCTGACGCCGTGGCAGCCGGCGCATTGCTTGCCGTAGAGGGCGCCGCCGTTTTCCAGATTGCCTTCGGCACGGGGAATGATCATGACTTTTTCGACCATCTGCAGGCGGGTCAAGGCGTCTTCATGGCCGGCGAATTCCGGCATTTGCGTCGGCAGTTCGACGCTGGCGAGATAGGCAGCGATGTCGCGCACGTCGTCGTCGGAGAGTTCGCGCTCCTGGGTGTAGGGGAACATCGGGATATTGACCCGGCTGCGCGAACGGAAAGCGCGCAACTGGCTTTCGAGGTAGCGCACACGCTGGCCGGCGAGGCGCGGATATTCGCCCTTTTTGCCGCCCTGGCCGAATTCGCCGTGGCAGCCGGCGCAGGTGCCGTTGATTTCCTTGCCTTTGTCGAGGTCGACCGCAGCAGCGGGCAGGGCGATGAGGATGCCAAGCAGCAGGGCGATCAAGGGGCGGCGAAACGGCATGAAATCGGTCCGGTGATGAATCCGGCCGATTCTTTCATCGCGCTGATGCGAAATATTTGATGCAGGTCAGGCCGGACCTAGTCATTTCGGATTAGTCGCGGCGATTTTTAGCAGGTATCAAATTTTCATGACGGGGTGAAGCCTAGAGTGTGCGACAAATTGCCGCAGGGGGCTGTGCACACTGCGACGATGGAGGGTAGGAAGTCCAACTTCTTGTTTTTCATGGGAGAAACAAATGAAAAATTTCGCAGTGAAAACCACCGCCTTGCTTCTTGCAGCGGGTTTCGCAGCCACCGTGTGGTCTGCTGAATCGCTGCAGGACGTGATGAAGCGGCGCAGTCTCAGCCAGCAGGATCTGCTGGCGGCGGCCAAGACCTATGTCCCGACCGGCAAGCGCGATGAATTCGTCGCCTTCAGCTCGGGTGGCCAGTCCGGCCAGATCATTGTCTATGGCATTCCGTCCATGCGCATCCTGAAATACATCGGCGTCTTTACCCCGGAACCCTGGCAGGGCTATGGTTTCGATGAAGAGTCCAAGGCCGTGCTGGCCCAGGGCGCCATCGACGGCAAGCAGATCACCTGGGGCGACACGCACCACCCGGCCATCTCGGAAACGCAGGGCAAGTACGACGGCCAGTTCCTGTTCATCAATGACAAGGCCAATCCGCGCATCGCGGTGATTGACCTGCGCGACTTTGAAACCAAGCAGATCGTCGTCAATCCGATCTACAAGTCCGAACACGGCGGCGCTTTCGTCACGCCGAACACGGAATACGTCATCGAAGCCGCGCAATACCCGGCGCCGCTGGAGAACAAGAAATTCCAGCCGCTCGAGGAAATGAACGAGAAGTATCGTGGCGGCATCACCTACTGGAAGTTCGACCGCAAGGAAGGGCGCATTGATCCGAAGGAGTCCTTCTCCGTCGAAGCCCCGCCGTACTGGCAGGATTTGTCGGACGCCGGCAAGGGCCCGTCGGACGGCTGGTCCTTCACCAACTCCTTCTGTTCCGAACGCTACGTCGGCGGTATCGAAAAGGGTCGTCCGCCGTATGAAGCCGGCTGTTCGGCCAAGGACACCGACTACATGCACGTCGTGAACTGGAAGAAGGCCGAAGAACTGGTCAAGGCCGGCAAGGCCAGGATCATCAACGGTCACAAGGTGCTGCCGCTGGAAGTGACGACCAAGGAAGGCGTGCTGTTCCTGATTCCCGAGCCGAAGTCGCCGCACGGTGTCGACGTGACCCCGGATGGCAAGTCGATCATCGTTTCCGGCAAGCTCGATACGCACACCTCGGTGTACTCGTTCGAGAAAATCCAGGACGCGATCAAGGCGGGCAAGTTTGAATCCAGGGATCCGTACGGCGTGCCGGTCATCGGCATGAAGGATGCGCTGGACAAGCAAGTCCAGCTCGGCCTCGG
>JAVBXO010000325.1 GCA_030824535.1 Azonexus sp.
GCGGCGCTCGTGCATCAGCGCCCAACGGCTGCCACAGGAGAGCAGCACCTCGGTCGCGCCGGCTTCACGGTGGCGGTAGGAATCCTTGCCCGGCCGGTCGATGTCGAAGCCGTGGTGAGCATGCTTGATCACCGATACCTTGAGGCCACGGGCGATCAGGCAGGGAATGAGCTTTTCCAGCAAGGTCGTCTTGCCAGAGCCGGAATAACCGGCGATACCAAAAACTTTCATCGAAGGATTTTACCTTTTCAAGCGACGAAGACCGGCGCGAAACCACCGCCCGGCGTCCGGAAATTGGTCGTCTGCCCTTGATAAAGACGGGCGGCAATCAGCTGGATGCTGCCGTTGTAGACATAACAACGGATATCGGCCTTCATCAGTGTTTCTTCGCCTGCGACCTGCACCGCATGTTCCGACGGCAGCGCGATTTCCTGGGCGATGTAGCCGCCAGCAAGGATTTCCTCGAACACCCGCTTGGTCAGCTTGTCGCCGCGATACGCCGCACGGCTGCCAAAACCGGCCGGTGGCTTGAAGAACCAGCGCTTGCGCCCGGCCCAGAATTCCTCGCCCTGCGCCGGCGTCACGGCCAGCGTCCGGGGAATCGTCGCCAGCAGCGTTTGCCGGGTAGCAGCATCAACGCCCAGCGCCTGCAAGGTGGTCGCATCGGACAGCAACATCAGGTTGCGCTTGTCGGCATACAGCGCATGCGCTCGCGGATGCGGCGTCAGCACCACGCCACCGACTTCGAAAACCGCCCGAATTTGGGCGTTGACCGTAGAATCAAGCGCAAAGTCGGTCAGCCGGTTGTAAATCAGGTCAATCGGCTGCCCGGCGTGCAACAGCGTATCGCCGTCGCGCTGCAAATCCTGTGGATCGGCAATGACTGCTGCAATACCGTGTTCTTCAAACAAGTCGCGAAAAAGCTCGAACTCCGGCGCGAGAAATTGCCCCGCCGGCGCTTCGTCGACAATCGCGATGCATCGCAGCGGCGTATCGCCACGCTCCAGGCGCCATTCCTCGCGGAACATGTCGACAAAAGCCGCCCGCACATCGGCGCCGGCCGCCGCATGACCGTGCGCTGCCAGCAAATAGGCATTCAATAGCCCACCGCCAGCATTGGTATTGATTTCGATGAGTTTTGGACCGTCGACCGCCAGATGAAAGTCATAACCCATGAACACGCCGTGCGCCTTGACGGGCATTCGGGCAATTTCCGGTGCCTGGGCCAGTACCTGCGCCTGGTAGGCCGGCAGGGCAATTACTGATTCGATGACGGCAATCGCTTCAGCCAGAGACTCTCGAGCAGCAGCGGGAATGAGGATGTCGGCGGCAGAAAATAGTTGCGGCTGACGCTGGCAAAGCAAAGCAAAAGTGTTTTTCATGCAGAACGCTGGGCAAAGAAATCGAGCACCACCTGCAATTCGCGGGTGCGCTTCATCGGCGGCAAACTTTGCCAGACTCGCCGGCCGTAAGGCTTTGATATAAGTCGCGGATCACAAATCATCAGCACGCCCTTGTCGGTCTCATCGCGAATCAGGCGGCCAGCGCCCTGCTTGACGTTGATCACCGCGCGCGGCAGCTGGTATTCCATGAAGGCATTGCGGCCTTCGCGCTTCATTTGTTCGATGCGCGCCGACAGCACCGGATCGTCGGGCGGCGCGAAGGGAATCTTGTCGATGACCACCAGCGACAAGGCTTCGCCACGCACATCCACGCCCTCCCAGAAGCTCTGGCTGCCGACCAGGATGGCCTTGCCATGGCGGCGGAAGCGGTCCAGCAAATCATTCTTGCTGCCCTCCCCCTGCACCAGCAAAGGCATGTCCAGGCCTTCATCTTCCAGCTTGGCCTTGAGCAGCTCATGCGTACGGCGCATTGCCCGCAGACTGGTGCACAGAAAAAATGCCCCGCCACCAGCAACTTTCAGCGCCGGAAAAGCCGCGTCAACGACCGCGTCGGTATAATTCCACGCATTCGGATCGGGCATCGCCTGCGGCACATACAGCACCGCCTGTTCGCCATAGTTGAACGGACTTTGCCAGCAACCAGACTCGGGGTCACCGAGGCCGAGTTCGGCGCAATAGTGATGAAAACGCCCCTGCACCGCCAAGGTTGCCGACGTAAAAATCCAGGCGCGCGGATGGCCCTCCATCTGCTTGCGGAAAATACTGGCGACGTCGAGCGGTGTTGAATTGAGCTGGAAGGCGTGCGTAAACGCCTCGCCCCAGCGCACAAAACCCGGATCGGTCGTGCGTTGCCATTGGTCGAGCAGGCGCTGCAATTCGAGCGCGCGCTGCCAGCATTTCTCCAGACCTTCGGCGCGCTGCGCCTGGGTTTCGAGAATCGCAGCGAATTTCGCCAGCTCGTCGTCGAGTCCTTGCAGTGCCGGCGCAAATTCGGTCTTTTCCAGCAGTTGACCGTGAGAGAAGCGACCGGAATCAATACCGACCGACAGGCGCAGGTCACGCGCGGCTTTTTCGAGGCTTTTGGCGGCCGTTTGCAGATCAACACAATCGCGGGCATTGGCCAAGCCTTCGGAACGCGTATCGCGCGCCAGATCCAGTACCTGCGACGTTGAAACGGTATCACCGAAGAACAGCGTGGCGACTTCCGGCAACTGGTGCGCTTCGTCAAAAATCACCGTATTGCAGGCGGGCAACAGTTCGGCCGTACCTTCGTCGCGCAGCATCACGTCGGCAAAGAACAGGTGATGATTGACCACTACCAGATCAGCCGCCATCGCCTCGCGCCGCGCCTGCATGACAAAGCATTCCTTGTAATCCGGACACTCCTGACCAAGGCAGTTGTCGCGCGTCGAAGTCGCGTGATTCCATACCGGCGAGTTTTCGTTGACCTCAAGGCACTCGGCCTTGTCACCGCTCTGCGTAGCCTTGGCAAACACTGAGATACGCCGCGCATCGGCCGCATCCTCGCGGGTCAGGAAACGACCTTCAGCCATCGCCCGCTCAAGGTGATAAGGACAGACATAATTCGCCCGCCCCTTGAGCAAGGCAATCTTGACCGGCGCTTTCAAGACCTCGCGCACCATCGGCAAGTCCTTGTTGAACAGCTGGTCCTGCAGGGTCTTGGTGCCGGTCGAGACAATCACCTTGCCACCGGAGCGCAAGGCAGGAACCAGGTAAGCAAAGGTTTTGCCCGTACCGGTACCGGCCTCGGCAATGAAGGCGGAACAGTCCTTGATCGCGGTGGCAATGTGTTCGGCCATTTCGAGTTGCTGCGGGCGCACGCGATAGCCGCCGATAGCACGCGCCAGCGGGCCTTCGGGAGAGAAAATTTCGGAGAGGGAAAGCAAGGAAAACGGCCTGAAAAATCAGGCCGCATCTTAACAGAAGCGCATCAACGATGCGCTTGTCGGCGGCAGCCTGGAAAAGGCGCCAGCCCGACGCTTAGCGGGTGTGACGCTGAGTACGAACCATTGGCGGACGACCTTCGATGTGACGGAAGGTAATGCGGCCCTTGCTCAGGTCGTATGGAGAAAGCTCAAGTGAAACCTTGTCACCAGCGAGAATGCGGATATGGTGCTTGCGCATTTTGCCAGCAGTATAGGCAATCAGTTTGTGTCCGTTTTCAAGCTCGACGAGAAAACGTGAATCAGGCATGACTTCCATAACCACGCCCTGCATTTCCAGTAACTCTTCCTTGGCCATTGAGGCTCCTTTTGGAAAGTCGGAAAAAAGAAAACCCGGCATCAGCCGGGTTTCATCGTTTGGACTTAAGACGCGAGCCGCAGCGGCTCACGAAAGCCAGGCGCTTAGATAGCGCGGATGTTGGTGGCCTGCTGACCCTTCGGGCCATTGGTCACGTCGAAGGAGACCTTTTGGCCTTCGGCCAGGGTCTTGAAACCTTGCGACTGAATTGCGGAAAAGTGAGCGAACAGGTCCTGACCACCATCGTCCGGGGTGATGAAACCGAAACCTTTGGAATCATTAAACCACTTAACGGTACCGTTTGCCATAATCTTGAATCTCCAGAAAAATAAGAAAGGGGATCAGCCCCTTGGGGGGGGCGAATATCAAGACGGCGCGGTGAAAATGGACAAGTCGGCCGCAAAACTGCGGGTGCTAAACCAGAAAACAACAACACTACTTGAAAATCGCTAAGCGGTACTATGCACGCATCCCGCGTAAATAGCAAATTTTATCTGGAACTTTCCGCCTGAAAAGATACGCACAACCGCCAGAAAGACAGGCTCGCCCACCTGGCTTCGATGCCGATCAGTCATGCAACAACTGTCGCCGAGGTGACAATACGCCGTGCAGTGCCGGGATTACACTGGCCATCCGCAGCAATCACCAATAAAACCGGAGGAAAAATGATGACATCCTTGCTGAGCCGGCTCGCCACTGGCTTGCTATTCATGTTGGCACTGGGCAATGCGCCCTTGCAGGCCCAAACCCCAAGCGTGCGCCTTGGCCACTCCCTGCCGCTCACCGGCCCCCTGACCGAACTGGGCACCGAATACCGTGACGGTATGCTGGCCTATTTCAACGCAGTCAACGCCAAGGGCGGCGTTCACGGCAAGAAAATTGAGTTGATCACGCTGGATGACGCTTACGTGGTCGACCGCACCGTCGAAAACACCAAAAAGCTGATTGAAAAGGAAAATGTCTTCGCCCTGATGGGCATGTTCGGTTCGGCCAATTACGGCGCCGTACTGCCCCTGATCAACGAAACGCAGATTCCCTCGGTGGCGCCCTATACCGGCTCCGACGCCTTGCGCGCCCAGGAATCGCCGACGACCTTCTGGATGCGCGCCAGTTATGGCGACGAAACCGAAAAAATCATCGATCAGCTGACCACGCTCGGTATCAACCGCATTGCCGTGTTTTACCAGGATGACGCTTTTGGCAAATCCGGCCTGGCCGGCGTTGAAAAAGCGCTGGAAAAACGCAAGCTCAAGGTCGTCGCCACCGGCGCCTTTGACAAGACCAAGAACGATGTCAGCGATGCCGTCAAAGCCATTTCTGCGGTCGATCCGCAAGGCGTGGTGATGATCAGCACCTACAAGCCAACCGCCGCCTTCATCAAAGCCATGCGCAGCGCCGGCAAGTTTTCGCAATACTTCGCCCTCTCGGTCGTCGGCCACAAGGCGCTGCAAGCGGAAATGGGCAACATCAGCTCGGCGGGCATCGCCATCGCCCAGGTTGTTCCTTACCCCGCCAGCGGTACGACGCCCATCGTTCGTGAGTTCCTTGCCCTGCCGACGGAGTTCATGCCCAAAAGCGGCCCGACCTACACCACGCTAGAGGGTTATCTCGCCGCCAAGCTGATGGTCGAAGGGCTACGCCAGGCTGGCCCGCAAGCCACTCGCGAAAAGCTGGTGGCGACGCTTGCCGGACTGCACAACTACGACCTGGGTGGATTTTCGGTGGATTACGGCAAGACCAATCGTCTCGGCTCGAAGTTTGTCGAAGTCACGATCATCGGCAGTTCCGGCCGCCTGATGCGCTGATCACGGATTGCTCCCATACAGTCAGGGGGGTGCCTCCGGCAACGGCAGTACCCCTTTTTACATCGCTTCCGGAGAATGTCTTCACTGCGCCCAGCCTGACTTAGAATCCCGAACAAAGCGCTGAAAGGATTCATGTCCACCACTCGTAATTTCTATCGCGATCTGCTGCCGCTGGCCGGCTTTGCCGAGGCCGTAGACATCGCCCGCCACCAGGCGCTGCCGGCTGACTGGTGGATTGTCGTCGCTGACATCGTCGATTCGACGCGGGCGATTGAAGCTGGCCATTACAAGCAGGTCAACACCATCGGCGTGGCCGGAATTGCCGCTGTTTTGAACGTTGACCGCAATATTGAAATTCCCTTCGTTTTTGGTGGCGACGGCGCCACTTTTGCTATTCCTGACGAGCTGCTTGACGGCGTCAAAAGCGCACTGCGCGGCGCCCAAGCCCTCGCCCGCCGCAGTTTCGGGCTGAAGCTGCGTGTCGGTTTCGTGCGCATTGGCGAATTGCAGGCAAAGGGCTACCGGGTCCATCTGGCCAAGATCATGCTCTCGGAACAAGTCACTCAGGCCAGTTTTTCCGGACGCGGCTGGAGCGAGGCCGAGCGACGCATCAAGGCCAATGAAACGGCAGGCGTGCTGCATCTGGCCGAAGACGATGGGCCCGCCGAAGCCAGCTTCGAAGGTTTCGAATGCCGCTGGCAGGCCGTGCCACAGTTTAATGGTCACAAGCTTTCACTACTCGTCAGCGCGCTCGCGGATGACAGCGAGCGCAACCTGGCCGGCTACCGCGACCTTGCCCAGCGCATCAAGAGCATTTACGGCGAAGTCGGCGAATACCACCCGTTGCGCGCCGGCCAGTTGCAGTTGGCACTGACACCCGGCGAACTGCAAGCAGAATGGCGGGTCCGCAACCAGCACGCCAGCTGGCCCCAGCGGCTCGCCTACCTGACAAAAATGCTGCTCCAGAACCTCGCCGG
>JAVBXO010000070.1 GCA_030824535.1 Azonexus sp.
GCCGAAATATCTGCCGGCAACTCGACCTGGATCTTGAAAATCTGCTGATAACGGTTTTCCGGATCAACGATGTTGTTCTGCGACAGACGGATGTTCTCGGTCGGAATATTGCGCGTGTCGCAGTACAACTTGACGAAGTAGGCCGCACACAAGGCCGATGAAGCCAGAAAGTAATCAAACGGCCCCGGCGCCGAGCCATCGCCCTTGTAGCGAATCGGCTGGTCAGCAATGACCGTGAAATCATCGAACTTAGCCTCAAGACGAAGCTTGTCGAGAAAATTGACCTTAATTTCCATGCGGGAATCCCAGCGTTCAAAACGAATTGGCCGCCATTATCCGGGTTTCACGATGGGAAAACCGGGCTTGTCGGGACAAAAAAAGCCCGTGTCTGGCGCGGGCTTTTTGAGCTGCTGCGCCCAGCATGGGCGCACTCCTGCGGGTGCAAGTTCCGCAGCAAGTTGATCATAGCGAACGAAGTGAAGCGCAACTGCATGAGGGTGACTGAGTGCGGGAAGGAAGCGTGGACATGAACCCAAATAACTACCTCAAAACCCACCGTTAAGTAGCTGATTATTGACTAAGCGCCCGCGCAATAAAGTTCTTCGCCACCCTGGGCCGTGGCACTTTGGTTTCAGTTGACTATTGGCCAAGCGCCCGCGCAATAAAGTTCTTTGTCGCGCTGCGCAGAATTTGCCGCTTACGGCACCCACCAGTAACGCACGATATGAAAAAAGATGGGTGCCGAGAAGCTGATTGAATCGACCCGGTCGAGCATGCCACCGTGGCCTTCGATCATTGATCCCCAGTCTTTCAAGCCCCGGTCACGTTTGATCGCGGAAAGCACGAAACCGCCGAAGAAGCCGAGGATGTTGATGGTCAGCGCGATCAGGGCGGCTTGCCAGGCGGCAAAGGGCGTGATCCACCACAGCGCAGCGCCGACGGCGGTCGAAGTCAGTACGCCGCCGATCAGGCCCTCCAGAGTTTTGGAGGGTGAAATTTCCGGCGACAACTTGTGCTTGCCGAAAAGCTTGCCCCAGATGTACTGGAAAACGTCGCTGGATTGCACCGTCAGGACCAGGAAGACGATGAGCTGCAAATTGCGTCCGGCGAAGCCGGGGATGCTCAGGCTGAGCAGCGCCGGGACGTGCGAGATGCAATATACGCAGATCATCAGCCCCCATTGCACCTTGGCTGCGCGCTCAAGGAAGCGCGTGGTGTCGGCCCCCAGGGCCGAGGAAATGGGCAGCAGCAGGAAGGCGTAGACCGGGATCAGGATGGAAAAAAGACCGTACCAGTCGATGGCGATCAGCCAGTACTGCAGCGGCAGGAAAAAGAAGAAGCACCACATCAAGGCTTTGTGGTCGCCAATCCGGGTGTGCGTCACGGAAATGAATTCCCGCAGGCACTGAAAGGAGATGAAGGCAAATAGCGCAATCACACCGCTCTTGCCACCCCAGAAGGCGAGTGCCAGCAGACCGATCATCCACCACCAGGCTTTGATGCGGGCGTTGAGGTTGTCAACGACATTACTCGACTGGCCGGCACCCAGGCGCCATTTAAGAAGAGCGCCGATGCTGCTGGCCAGCGCGAGGACGCCGAAGACGCTGGCGAAGAGGGTAATCAGGGTAGCGTCGGGATTCATGAGTGATGGACTCCTGGCTGTTTAGTCGGCGGGTGGCGCCAGGTCAAGAAGGGCTTGCCGGGCTCGTGCCAGGAAGGTGTCCTTGTTTTCCCCGGCTTGTAGCGTGATTGGCTGGCCGAAGGTCAGGGTGCACAGCAGCGGCAGCGGCACCAGGCAGCCCTTGGGCATCGCCCGGCCAAGGTTTTCGATCCATACCGGGACCATTTCAACGAGCGGATTGGCGCGCGCCAGATGGTAGAGGCCACTTTTGAAGGGCAGCAGGCCATCACCCAGGTTGCGCGTGCCTTCCGGGAACAGGATCAAGGAGTCGCCGGCCACCAGGGCCTCGCTCATGTGGCCGATGGGATCGGCGCTACGGCCGCCCAGGCGGTCGATGAGCACACCGTGAAATACCCGGTGGATGAGGTAGCTGCGCAGCTTGCCCTGCAGCCAGTAATCCGCGCCAGCCACCGGCCGCGTGCTTTTCCTGAGTGGCGTCGGCAAGGAAGCCCAGACCAGCAGGAAGTCGCCGTGACTGCGATGGTTGGGGTAATAAATGCGCACCCGCTTGTCAGGTAGCCCGCCCAGCCAGCGGGCGCGCACGCCAGTCAGCAATTTGGCAAAGCTGCACAGGGCGGCAGCGATGAAGTTTTCCAGGGCCATGGTGTTTTTTCTCCGGTGGACTCAGTTTTCCAGGGCGACGATGAGGGCGGCGCTGAGCCAGGCATAGAGCTGCAATAGCCAGCACAGGCCCTGGCAGCGCAACAGGCGACGAGCGCCGGCTAGCCGCTCGGCCAATGAACGCGGTGGCGCCGTGTTGACCGTACCCAGACCGAGCGTGGCCAGCGAGGCGTCAAAGGCCGCCATGTCGGCGGCCTGGTCGGCGCTTGGTGTTTGCCAGCGCTGAGCCCAGGTGGTGAATATCCGGTAATCAAACGCCGTGCGCAGTGCGAAAAAGTGTTCGCCCAGGCCAGCTGCGAGCGCCAGAAAAAGGCATAGGCGTGGCGCAATCGCAAGCAGCGTCGTTACCAGCGCCAGGAGGGCGACAGCGCTCAGTAGCAGGCTAATGCGCTCGATCTTGTCGCCGAGAGCCAGTAGGGCGGCAGTCGTCGCGGCGATTTCGGCGGGCGGGGATGGGTGCTTCGGGACTTCAGACATGCTTGCGGGCCTCCAGTAGCAGGGTTTCAGCATCGGCCAGCGCCGCGTTCAGGGCCGGGCCGATGAGCAGCCGTGGCCGGCGTTCGGCAATCAGCGCCAGCGCGGCAGCCATGTTTGCGGCGCGGCCGCTCAGGCTCAGCCAGGTAGCTACGGCAGCAGCGCTACGGGAATAGCCGAGGGCACAGGCGACGAGTACCGGGCCATGGCCGTGCAGCGCTTCGATGCTACGTGCCGCCGCCAGCAGTTGTTGGCCGCCGGGTGGCGTCAGATCCAGCCAGGGATGATTGACGTATTGCCACGAACCACGAGGTGCCGGCAATTCGGCGGTGAGGTCGCACAGGGCAGCAAAACCGCCCACCTGCATTTCGGCAGCCGTTGGCAGGCGCCCCAGCCAGACATCGTCAGTAATGTGATCGGCTTGCGGATGGCGGCGCGTCCACCACCGCGAATTGAGCCAGGCCCCCAGGGTGTAGGGCGCGAATAAGCAGGCTGCGCCCAGGCGATGGCACCCATGGTACTTCTGGAAGCCGGCCGCGCCGCTCCTGGCGTAGTTGCTGGCGACCAGCATCAGGGCTAGCCCCGGCCAGCATAGCCAGAGGGCGGTTCCACCAAGATGGAGGGCGATGCCAACGCAAAAACCCGCGCCCGTCGCGTAATACGCCGCCAGACGTTGGCGCCCGGCAGTCAGAGTGCCTTCCGGGCGCAAGGGCGTGGGAGCGGCATCGGGCCATAGCCACAGGCAAAAGAGACCGACGGCGGCGCCCGTGGGAATATCGATGAAATGGTGCTGCCAGGTCGTCAATACCGAGATGGCGATCAAGCCTGCCCAGGCGTGAATCAGCCAGCGCCAGCCAGAACTCAGCGGCAATCGGGCGAATTGCGCCCAGATCAACACGAGCAGGCTGATATGCAGCGATGGCGCCTGGTTGTAGGGCTGGTCGAAGCTGCTCAGAGCGTCGAAAAGCGCGCCAAAGATGCCTTCCGAAGGCGGGCGGGCAAAGGCAAAGCGCAGCGGGAACAGAACAAAACAGGCGACCGACAGCAGTTGGGCACTGAGCAGGCGCAAGGCATGACGATCAACTTCCTGCTTGTTGCGGCAGCAGAGAAAGGAAAGACCGTAGAACAGGTCGATGGACCAGTAAGGCAGGATGGTCCAGGGCAGGAAAGGGATGTGCCGCTCCCAGTCGTAAAACAGGCTGTCGGCGACGGCTCGCTCGGCGGCCAGGTGGTTAGCGTAGCCATAACTGAAGAAGAAAAACGGCCCGAGAAAAATCAGCCAGAGCACGCTCCGCTGCCAGGGCAGAGGCACGCGACCGGCCGCCATGGGCGAATTCACCGTGTTCATGCTGCCCGGCGTCGGGCCAGAGACACCGTGAAAATGCCCCATTCGTCGATGCGCTGCTCGATCTTCTCGAAGCCGGCGGCATCGACCAACTGGTCCATTTCGGCCTGCGTGCGTCGGCGCATGACCCAGGCCTGGCCGCCACGGTGGCTGGTCAGGGCACGGGCGATCAGCTCGAGTTGCGGGTGCCAGGGTTGGCCGGTGTAGATCAGGTAGCCGCCGGGCGCAATAGCATCCGCCAGCCCGGCCAGCGAGGTGGCGACGGCGTCATTGTCGGCAAACAACTCATAAAGGCCGGAAACAATGCCGACCGTCGGCTGGGGTGTGATGGCGGCCAGACTGGCCCGGTTAAAGGCATCGCCTTGCTCGAAACGGGCGATGTCGGCCAGACCCTTGGCCTGGATCAGCGCTGTGCCTTGGCGGACATTGAGTTCGCTGAAATCGCGCAGCAGGATGGAGGTCGGTCGGATGGCCTGTTCAAGCGCCTCCAGCACATAGCGACCATGCCCGGCAGCGACGTCCAGGATGTGTAGCGGGCTGCCAGCAGTCTGCAGGCGGGCCAGAGCGCTGCGCAGCAATTCCTCGACATGCAGCTTGCGCTGGCGAATGCCGCGCCAGCCGATGGCGTCGAGGTACTGGCGGTCGATGGCCCGGCCAAGGGGAGCAAGACCGGCAGGGCCGAGGCCGGTGGCGGTATTGCGGTAGACGTAGTCGAGAGTGCTGCCGGAATCGAAGCCGGTCTGGTGGCCGAGAGCAACCCCCGCCGAGAGCAGGCCGCCGAGTTTCATGTTGGCCCGGTAGGCGTGCCAGTACAGCGCACGTGGGCTGAGCGCCGGCAATGGCCGGGCGAGCGCCTGCGCTTCGTCGAAGGTGTAGCCATGGCGATGTGCCTGGCGCAGGTCCGGGCGAGAGAGGGGCGAGGCGAACTGACGCAGGATGAAGTCGCGGGCTTTGTCGGTCGCCAGATGCCGCTCCAGTTCGCCGAAGGTATCGTGATAGAAGCTGTCGAGGACGTGCTTTTCCTTCTCGCTGGTGCCCAGACGCTCGAAAAATTCGTGCTGGGGCGCATGGTGCACCACCCAGTCGGCGCCGGAAATGAATAGCTGGGTCGGGATGGTAATGGCCTGGGCGTCAGCAACGACCCGTTCGGCCGCCGCGTAGAGTTCAAGCAGGATATTGACCGAGATCGGTCGGCTGATCAGCGGATCGCTGTCGTAGGAAGCCTGGCGGGCGGGATCGTGGGTGAGGAATTTGGCCTTGACGTAGCTATTGACGAAGAAATTGCCCCGCAGTTTTTGCTGCAGGCGTAGTCCGGGGCGGGCGAAGGGAACGTAGAGCTTGACCTTGAAGGCCGGCGAGGCCAGCACCAGGCAGCGCACCCTTGGCGCGTAGTCATGCGCCCAAGTGCTGACCAGCACGGCACCGACGCTTTGCGCGAGGATGGCCATGTCGCTTTCGGCAAGCGCCCAGGTATCGCGCAGATGGTCGACGAAAGTCTGGATGTCGCGCACCGAATGCGCCAGGCTCGGCGAATAGCCGCGCGGGCCGGGGGAACGACCGTGGCCACGGGCATCCCAGGCATAGAAGTCAAAGTCGGGCAGATTCAGTTCATCGACCAGGTGCGCCATGCGTCCACCGTGTTCGTGCCCACGGTGAAACATGATCACGGCGCCCCGACGCAGTTCGGTGGTAGCCGGCCAACGACGGTAAAACAGCGAAACGCCGTCGTGGGTGGAAAAGCGGTGTTCCTGTTCCGGTCTGGTCATGATGGCAAGGCTCCCTTGAGGCCGCTGCGAATGCGATTGACGATATTGAGCAAAATGCCGGCGCAGGCGGCCGGGAAAAGCCAGAAAACCCAGTCGGGAAGCGAGCCATTCAAGCCGAGAGCAAGCCCGAGCACGCCGAACAGGAAAGCCCGATCACTTTTGCCGACGGGGCCATCGTACTGGCGTGGCGCGCCGACCATCGGGCCAAGCGCGCCGGCCATTTCGGAAACGGCGGACAGGAAAATCAGGCTGCCGACGCTTCCCCAGCCGAGGGGCGACACGAGCACGAAGGGCAGGTAAAGCGCCGCGTCCGAAACAACATCGGAAAGTTCGTTGAGATAGGCGCCCAAGGGCGATTTCTGGCCGAATTCGCGCGCCAGCATGCCGTCGACGGCATTGAGCGCCATGCGCAGAAACATCCAGACGGGGAGCAGCAGAAAAAGGCCGGGGCTGGTGCTGCCGAAAAAATACAAGATGGCGCCG
>JAVBXO010000345.1 GCA_030824535.1 Azonexus sp.
GTGTGGATACCGCCGCATATCGAGCATGACGTGCTGATGCTTGGGGAAGTCGAGTTGCGCACCATCTACATTTATCCCGCCGCCGCGCCTTTGCCTTTGGTGGCTTGCTCGGTGATCGAAGTCTCGGACCTGATGCGGGCGCTTTTTGAGGCCTTGAGCGAGGTCGACCGCGATAGCGCCGAATCGGCCTTGCGCCGGCAACAGATGATCGCCTTGCTGCTGACCGAAATCCGCCTCGCGCCGCCCTTGTCGCTGGGCTTGCCGATGCCGCGCGACCGGCGCCTGCAGGCGCTGTGTCAGGCGCTGATCGACGATCCGGCGTCGCCCTTGACGCTGGCCGACTGGGCCGGTCGGGTCGGGGCCAGCGAACGGACGCTGGCACGGCTGTTCCAGGACGAGTTGCAGATGGCTTTCGGCGCCTGGCGGCAGCAACTGCGGCTGGCCCGTGCCATTGACCTGATCGGTCGCGGCCGGCCGCTCGGCGAAGTTGCCGCCGAACTCGGCTACGCCAGCCAGGCGGCTTTCTCGGCGATGTTCAAACGCGCCTTCGGCGTACCGCCGGGGCGGTTTTTGCTGGAACGGGGCGGCTAGCGCCGGGGCGCGAGGCAGGTGGCGGCTTGGGCAATTTCGGGGGAGTGGAGCTGGTCCACCGTAGGCCACGGCACCGACGGCATTAGCAGCAAATATTGGCAAGCTCGCTCGAGCAAATGGGCGGCGTTTGGCAAGGTCCTGATTTGCTGGCCGCTGGGATCGTCAATGAACGCGGCTACTACGCAACCTATTTCCAGACATCCCCATTAAAATGATGCACTCTGATTCATCGAGATGCAAAATGAAGGCCGTCCGCACCACTGTTTCTCTTCCCCCGGAACAACTCCAGCGCCTACAGGAAATGGCTGACCGGCACGGCCTGTCCTTGGCCTGGATCGTTCGCCAGGCGGTCAACGAGTTTCTCGAACGCACGGAAAAACGCGGGGACTTTCATCCCCTCGCCACTCCGGAAAAGGATCAAGGCTGATGTATACCCGCTATCAAAGCGGCTACGTCGCCCACGCGCTGTCGCTTGAGGGGGTTGCGGAAGAAGCACTCACCCAAACCATCGCCAGCGCCAAGGTGGACATGAATCCGCATCAGGTGGATGCCGCCTTGTTCGCTCTGGCCTCGCCGCTTTCCAACGGCGTCATCCTCGCCGACGAAGTGGGTCTCGGCAAAACCATCGAAGCCAGCCTGGTACTGGCGCAAAAATGGGCCGAGCACAAACGCCGCCTGCTTTTGGTTGTACCCGCTACCCTGCGCAAGCAATGGAGCCAGGAACTGGTCGAGAAATTCTCCTTGCCCTCCCGGATTCTCGAAGCCCGCAACTTCAAGGAAGCACAGGCGGCTGGCGCAGCCAACCCCTTCCAGACGGAAAGCGCTTTCGGCGAAGCCGCCGTCGTCATCTGCTCTTATGAATTCGCCTCGCGCAAGCAGGCCGAACTAGCCGCCATACCTTGGGATCTCGTGGTTTTCGACGAAGCCCACAAGCTGCGCAATTTCTACAAGGGCGAAAGCGCCAAGATTGCCAGCCGGCTCGACGCCGCGCTCAAAGGCCGGCCCAAGCTCTTGCTCTCCGCCACGCCGCTGCAAAACAACCTGCAGGAACTCTATGGCCTGATCGCCATCATCGACCCGCACTTCTTCGGCAACCTCGATGCCTTCAAGGCGCGCTACTGCCGACCGAAGCTGGAAAGGGCCGAATTCGAGCAACTGCGCGACCGCCTGAAGACCATCTGCAAACGCACGCTACGCCGTCAGGTCCAGGAAACCGGCGGCATCAAATTCACCCGCCGCTACTCGATGACCGAAGACTTTCGGCCATCGCCGGACGAACTCGATCTGTATAGCCAGGTTTCCGAATATCTCCAGGACGACAATATCCTGTCGATCAAACCCGGCGCCCGGCATCTGGTCACGCTAGTCATCCGCAAGATTCTGGCCTCGTCCTCCTTCGCCATCCAGGGCACGCTGACCACGATGATCGAACGCCTGGAAAAGAAGCTGCCGCTGGCCGACGCGCTGAACGATTACGACGCCATCGCCGACCTGACCGATGAAGAAGGAATCGATGAGGAAGACACCGTCGATCCCGCCGCTTTGGCCGCCGAAGTCAATCAACTGAAGAGCTTCCGCAGCCTGGCCGAACACATCAGCCGCGACGCCAAGGCCGACGCCTTGCTGCGCGTACTCGGCAAAGCCTTCGATTTTGCCGAACGGCTGGGCGGCAAGCGCAAGGCCGTCATTTTCACCGAATCGGTGCGCACCCAGTCGCAACTCAAGCAACTCCTTGAGGACAACGGCCACGCCGGCAAAATTGCCATACTCAATGGCAGCAATGCCGACCCGGATTCCAAAGCCATCCTCAGGAACTGGTTAAAGCAGCACGAAGGCAGCGGTCGCATTTCCGGTGCCAAAACGGCCGACATGAAAGCCGCGCTGGTCGACCACTTCCGCGAAGCGGCGGAAATTCTCATTTGCACCGAAGCCGGCGCCGAAGGTATCAACCTCCAGTTCTGCTCGCTGCTCATCAATTACGACCTGCCCTGGAACCCGCAGCGAGTCGAGCAGCGCATCGGTCGCGTTCATCGTTACGGCCAGAAGCACGATGTTGTCGTGGTCAATTTCATCAACAAGGGCAACCGGGCCGACGAACGGGTTTTCGAGCTGCTCAGTGAAAAATTCCAGCTCTTTGAAGGTGTCTTCGGTGCTTCTGATGAAATTCTCGGCAGTATCGAATCCGGCGTCGATATCGAACGCCATATCCACGACATCTACCAACGTTGCCGCGACGACGCCCAGATCAATGCCGAATTCGACCAGTTACAAGCCAGATTCAAAACGGAACTCGAAGCCCGCACCACGGAAACCCGACGCTCGGTGCTGGAAAATCTTGACGTCGATGTCGTCAAGCACCTTAATCTGACCAAGGAAAAAACCGAACAGCACGTCAACGACTATCAGGAAAAGCTGCTGCTGCTCGCCCGCATGATGCTGCCCGAAGCGCAGTTCGACGCCCACCGCCTCCTGCACGACGGCCACTGGTACGACGTGCGCTGGCAGGAAGCCGAAAGCGCCAACGCCCGTTTCCTGCGCCCCAACGAAGGACTGGGGGCCGACCTGCTTGCCGAAGCCAAGGCTGCCCTGGAAACACTGCCGGTCGCCACACTCGAATTCGACCTCGACCACACCCCAAATGGACAGCATTCGCGACTCCGGGATTTCGCCGGTCAATCGGGCGAACTGCTGGTCGAGAAACTCGCCCTCACCACCGCCCGGCGGCGCATCGAACACCTGCTGGTCGCCGCCCGCAGCGACAACGGCGAAGCCCTCGATACGGCATCAGCCGAACGTCTGCTCACCCTGCCGGCCCGCGAACTGCCTGTAGGTGCGAATTCATTCGCACCGGCCGCGCCAACGATGCGAATGAATTCGCACCTACAACAACAGCTGGCTGAGCAGGAAGGGCAGCGGCTCGACGCGGCCCAACTGTTGAACGAAGGCTACTTCACCGACGAGACCGAGAAGCTCGAAGGCTGGGCCGAAGATCGGCGCATTGCCCTCGACATCCGTATCAAGCAACTCGACCAGGAAATCAGGGAAGCCCGCAAGGCTGCCCGGCAACTCCCCTCGCTACAGGAAAAGCTCAACGCCAAACGGGCACTCAAACAGCTTGAGCAGGAGCGCGACCGCGTGATGCTCGATTACCACGAAGAAAAAAAACGCATCGATGCCGAAGAAGACCGGCTGCTCAACGAAATCGAAGCCGCGCTGGAAATCACGCCACAGCGCCAACGCCTGTTCGCCATCCGCTGGCACCTGAAAGCCTCATGAGGAAAACCGCATGATAGCCACCACCGACCTCATCCGCGAACTGATCTACCAGATCAGATTGGGCGAAGATTCCGCCTACGAATTCAAGAGCGTCAGCATCAAGGGCAACAAGGTTGAACAGCCGCACCGCGACAGCATCGCCGACGAACTCGCCGCCTTCGCCAACGCGCGCGGCGGCATTCTGGTGCTCGGGGTAGCCGATAAAACACGGGAAGTCGACGGCATCGCCGCGACCGACCTCGATACCGTGGATCAGTGGCTGGCCAACATCGCCAGCCAACTCGTCGATCCGCCGCTCCCTATCGAAACCCGGCTGGTCGAAATCCCCAACCGCCAAGGCGAGCCCAAGCCCGTTGTCTGGGTACGCATCGCCAAAAGCGTTTTCGTCCACCGTAGCCCGAGCGGCTACTACCACCGCGTCGGTTCCAGCAAACGGGAAATGTCGCCGGAACTCCTGGCGCGGATATTCCAGCAGCGCAGCATGGTGCGCCTGATCCGCTTCGACGAGCAGCTTGTTCCTCAAGCCGACAAGGACGCCATGGTCCCGGAGCTCAAGGCCCGCTTCCTGCGCGGCGACCTGCCGGAAATCACTCAGCTCAAAAAGCTCTACCTGATCGGTGAGGACGAAAGCGGCGAATTGCGGCTCACAGTCAGCGGCGTGCTGCTGCTCACCCCGCGCCCGGCCGATTTTCTCTCATCGGCCTACGTCCAGTGCGTCGCCTATTCCGGCACCGAGCGCAACGCCGAATTCCAGCTCGACGCCCAGGACTGCGATGGCCCGGTCGACGAACAAATTCGCCACGCCCTCAAATTTGTCAAACGCAACATGCGCGTCGAAGCCGTCAAGCGGCCCGGTCGCATCGACATCCCCCAGTACGACCTGGCCGCCGTTTTCGAAGCCATCGTCAATGCCGTCGCCCACCGCGACTATTCCATGCACGGCGCCCGCATCCGCCTGCACCTGTTCGCCGACCGCCTCGAACTCTCCACCCCCGGCGGTCTGCCCAACAGCCTGACCATCGACAGCATGGAAGCCAACAGCATCACCCGCAATGAAACCCTGGTGAACCTGCTCTCCCGCTACTACCCGGCCGACCCGGTGAGCAAGCGGCAAAACCTCATCGAACGGCGCGGCGAAGGCGTCCCGACCATCCTCGCCGCCAGCGAGCGCCTGTCGCTACGCCGCCCGCTCTACGAGCAGGTCGACCACACCGAACTCAAGCTCACCATCTACGCCGCCAGCCGCGAGAAAAACGGCCTGCTGGCGCAGTTCACCGCAGAAGAATAAGTCACCGATGACCACCAAGACCAAACTCGAACTCACCTGGCCCGGCAAACACAAACGCCCGCGTCTGGAACCGCGCATCCTGCTCGAAGACAAGGCGCTGTCGCACCACGCCGCGCCGCGCACCGCCCCCGATCTGTTTGCAGGTACGGATTCATCCGCACTATCCCCCGCACCGAGCGACGACAACCTGCTGATTCAAGGCGACAACCTGCTGGCCCTGAAAGCGCTGGAAGGCAAATACGCCGGCAAGGTCAAATGCGTGTTCATCGACCCGCCCTACAACACCGGCAGCGCCTTCACCCACTACGACGACGGGGTCGAGCATTCGCTGTGGCTGACGCTGATTCGCGACCGGCTGGAGATCATCCGGACGCTGCTGGCGGAGGATGGTTCGTTGTGGATCACGATTGATGACAACGAGGCGCACTACCTGAAGGTGGTGTGTGATGAGGTGTTTGGGCGGGGGAATTTTGTTTCGAATGTGGTGTGGCAAAAAACGCTTACCCGCCGTAATGACGCACGTGCGCTCTCTACTGCTCACGACCATGTTTTGGTGTATGCAAAAACATTTGAAAAATTCTCCGTCAATAAACTTGATTCAAGTGATAAGCAAAGGGCGACGTACCAAAACCGAGACAATGACCCAAGAGGGGATTGGCTTCCGGTTCCATTTCACGCTCCAAATATTCGACCGAATTTGACATATGAAATCATCACACCTGGAGGTCGGTCACTATGGCCTCCGAAAGGTCGACACTGGAGTACGACAAAGGAAAAACTTGAGGATCTGATAGCTGACAACCGGATTTACTTTGGGCTTGATGGTAAGGGTATGGCGCAGAGAAAAAAATTCTGGAGCGAATCTGATAACAAGATGGTTCCTTGGACTTGGTGGGGCTACGAGGAAGCCGGAGACAATCGAGAGGCTAATCGTGAAGCAAAGGAGATCGCTGAATTCACAGAGATCGATGTCACATTTGACACTCCCAAGCCAGAAAAACTTTCCTGATTAGCAACAAAGCTCAGCTAAGTAGGGCAGGAAGCGGTTTTTGGGTCTAGATTGAAATGGTGTTCGGTGCTTTTCTGAGGATGAAGCCATGTCGATGAACAAGATCCAATTTC
>JAVBXO010000251.1 GCA_030824535.1 Azonexus sp.
GGTACCTTGCGAGCCATTCTCGCGGGCGGTGCGACCAAATTCCGTGCACACCAGCACTTGCGTGCGTGCCCACTCCTTGTCGCCCAGCCCTTGCCCGCCTGGGCTGCGCCACACAGCCCGCGCCCCGACGGACGCTTGATCCTGGTTTTCCTGCGCGGTGGGATGGACGGGCTGTTCGCATTCAGCCCGACCGCCGATCCCCGGCTCGAAACCCTGCGTCCGACGCTGGCCCAAACCGTGCTGAAACAAGGCATCCCCTTGGCTGACACGGGCTTTTCAGCACACCCTTCGGCCGCCGCGCTGGCCCGCCTTTACGACGAAAAACACCTGGCTTTCGCCCCCTGCTGCGGCACGACTGACCGCAGCCGCAGCCATTTCCAGGCGCAGGATATTTTTGAGCTGGGCAGCGGCGCGATTCGCGGCACGACCGGTCTGCTCGCCCGCAGCGCCGACTGGCTGGGCAAAAGTCGGGAAAGCATCAGTTTCACCAGCAATGTGCCGCTGATTTTTCAGGGTGCCCGGCAGCAGCCGGGCATCGCGCCGCTCAGTGGCTCGGGGCTGGAATTGTCGCAAGATCGTGTGCTGGCAGCGATTCGCAGCATGCACCGCGGGCAAGTCAGCGGCGAGGCCATCGACAAGGCGTTGAGTACCGGCGCCGAAATCGAGGCGGCGCTGCCCAGCGGCATGGACCCCAAGGCCGCGCGCGGCGCACCGGGCATCGGCGGTTTCCCCAAGGTCGCCGAAATCATGGCCCGGGTGCTCAAGGAAAACCCGCACATGGCCGTTTCCTTCATCGACCTCGGCGGCTTTGACACGCACGCCAACGAGGAAAACAGCCTGAGCCGCAACCTGACGGCGCTCGGCGACAGCCTGCTGGCGCTGCGCGAGGGGCTGGGCGACAAGGAGTGGGCACGCACGCAAGTGCTGGTGTGCACGGAATTTGGTCGCACCGCCCGCGAGAATGGCTCGCAAGGTACCGACCACGGCCATGGCGGCCTGGCGCTGTTGCTCGGCGGCAATATTAACGGCGGCCGCATGATCGGCGACTTCCCCGGCCTGGCCGATGCGTCGCTCCACGAAGCGCGCGACCTGCCGGTGCAGGTCGATTGGCGCAGCCTGATCGGGCGCGCGATGCGCGACACCCTGGGCATGGATCAGGCTAGCTTGCAGAAAATCCTGCCCGGCCTGCCGGGGCTGGGCTGAATTTTCCATTACTGCGGTCAACGGCCCCGAGGGGCCGTTTTTCATGGGCGATCAGAAATCGCCGGTAACCATCGGGAAGCCCAGCGCCGCCCAGTCGAGCATGCCGCCGCGATAGTAATAGATCTTGTCGACCGGGAAGCCGTCGCGGACCATCGCCGTAATCGCCGTCGGGCTTTGCGGGCAGACCGGACCATTACAGAAGGCATAGACCTTCTTCGCCTTGCTGCAATCCCACTTGCCGCTGGCCTTGCTGCAACCCAGTTCGCCCATGCGGGCGGCCACTTCGGTATAGGGGATGTGGTAAGAGTTGGGAATCGTGCCCTTGATCCGGTCATCCGGTTCGCGCATGTCGACAATCAGCGCGTCCTTGTCGTTCATCGCGTTAAGCAGTTCGATTTCGGTGACCGGATGCACGCCCGGCACCGGAATCAGCGGCTGCAACCAGCCCTTGTTCTTGGCGCAAGGCGTCATCGTGCGGGTAATTTCGAATGGTCCCTTGGCCGTTTGCACGACAAACTTGGTGTCCGTGCCGATGATGCGCAGCAATTCCTTCTCTTCCGCAACTGCAGCGGAAACGCCAACCAAGGCCACCAGCGCCATCAAGAATGCTTTCATTGATTCCTCCTAAATCGTTATATAAATATATTGGCGAATGCCAATATTCAGGATACCGCAAAAACCCTGTTGTAAAAAAGGTCCGGCGGCACAACGAAGGAAAGCTGCGGTCAACGCCGCAAAATCAGCCGCTCGGTCTGGCTTCCAGCCAGTGCAAGACGCTGGCAAAAAGCACCGCCGGGTCCACCGGCTTGCCGACGTGATCGTTCATCCCGGCATCCAGACAATGCTGGCGATCTTCATCGAAGGCATTGGCGGTCATCGCCAGAATGGGCAAATCGCCCATGCCGGGCAAGGCACGGATGCGCCGCGTCGCTTCCAGGCCGCCCATTAGCGGCATCTGCATGTCCATCAAGACCAGCGCGTACTCGCCCTCAACGATGCGTTCCAGCGCCTGTACGCCGTTTTCGGCGGTGACCACGACCAGGCCGGCCATCGCCAGCAGTTCGCCGGCCACTTCCTGGTTGATCGGTTCATCTTCGACCAGCAATACCCGTTGCCCGGCGTAGCGCTCGGCAATCACTTCCAGCGGCGAACGCTGGTCCTGGCTGGGTGGCAAGGCCGGTGCGGAACGTTCCGCCGGCCTGCGACAACGTGCCGTCATCCAGAAGCGGCTGCCCTGCCCCGGCCGGCTATCGACGCCAACATCACCCTGCATCAAGCGGGCGAGATGGCGATTGATCGCCAGGCCCAGACCGGTGCCGCCAAATTTTCGGGTCGTCGATTCATCGGCCTGTGAAAAAGCCAGGAAAAGCCGCGCTTGCTCCTCGGGCGTCATCCCTATTCCCTGATCCTCGACCTCGATACGCAGCAGCAGCCCGTCTTCGTCCTCATCAGCAACTAGCAGCCGAACGACAATTTCGCCGTGCTCGGAAAATTTCACTGCGTTACCCAGGAAGTTGAGCAGTGCCTGGCCCAGCCGCACCGCATCGCCGGACAAGTTCGCCGGCAGGTTTTCGGCGCATTCCAGGCGCAGCAGCAAGCCTTTTTGCCGGGCCTGCTCTTCGACCAACTCAACAATCTGCCTGGCCATGTCACGCGGCGAAAATTCCCTTTCCTGCAAACTCAGCCGTCCGGCTTCGATCTTGGAGAGATCGAGAATGTCGTTGATCACGCTGAGCAGATGGTTGACCGCCGTGACGATCTTGGCCAGGCGCTGCTTGCCCTGCGCGCTGGGCACATCCTTTGCGAGCAGGTGCGTCAGACCGACAATGGCATTCATCGGTGTCCGGATTTCATGGCTCATATTCGCCAGGAAAGCGCTCTTGGCGCGGTTGGCGGCTTCTGCTGCGTCCTTGGCCTGGGCCAGTTCGGTCGTGCGCGAGAGCACCAGGGCTTCAAGATGCGAACGATATTGCGCCAGCTCGGTCTCTACCTGAAGGCGGCCGGTGATATCGGTAGAAATGCCACACAGGGCATAGACCTGCCCGGACAGATCACGCAAAGGCAGCTTGGCTGACAGAAAGGCGCGGGTAATCCGCCCGTCGCCGCTGGTATTGACCTCCTCTTCATTCAGGCTTTGGCCGCCTTCGATCACTCTACGGTCATTTTGCCGCAGGTTTTCCGCTGTTTTCTCGTCGAAAAACTCGCTGTCCTGATGTCCAACGATGTCCTTCAAGGAACGTCCAAAAAGCTCGCAGACCTTGCGATTGGCGTATTGATAGCGATAGTCGCGATCCTTGATGTAAATGTAGGCCTCGACGCCGTTGAGCACCGCCGCCAGCTTGTCCTCGCTGGCTTTCAAGGCTTGTCGCTGGGACTTGTTCTGCTGGTGATAGGCGAGAAAGAGCTGGCGCGACCAGCGGGAAAAGCCCCAGGATGCCAGGCAGCCAATCAGTAAGGCCACCATCAGCGCCAGCAACAGATCGGTAGTGCTCTGTATTGCTCCGGCGAAGCGCCGGGCCTCGCTCGCCGCCAGGGCATCGAGGTCGCCGTCGTAAACGGTGGCCAGCAGTATCCATCCCTGCGGTTGCATCGTGCGCAGCAGCGCCGTTTTCTCCCGCACCTCGGCCTCAGGATCAGTGCTTTGCGGCCAAGGATAGCGGACAAAACCATCGCCCTTTTGCGCCGCCTGAAAAATGCTCATCAGCGCCTCGCCGGGAGCCCCCGGAATATCCCGGATATTCCTACCCTCAAGCGCGCTATTCGATGGCGACAGCAACACCGTGCCATCCCGGGACAAGGCGGCAAAATAGCCGCCCTCGCCAAAGCGCATTGAGCGCAGGCGGGAGAACACCTCCTGCGTCTGGCGTGCTTCCCAATTAGCCAGATAGTCACCGGTGCCGATCAGCCAGTCGTAGGGCGCGAAATAGCGCACATAGGCGAGTTTGTCGGCCATCTGCTGCGGGTTATCCGGCGGATACCAGCGATAGCGCGAGAAGCCTTCGCCACGGGGTCGCCGTGCCGCTTCGATCAGGCCGCGCATGATGTAATGGCCTTGATCATCGACATTGTCGGGCCGGATGCTGCCTTCCAGCGCCGGCGCAGTAGGCAGCAGGATGAAACGCCCGGCCATGTCGTCGATGAAGTAGTAGCCGCGCCCCTCAAAAAAACGCACCGGCCGCAGGGCTTCGGTAATCAGTTTTTTGACTTCGGCCGGCGGACGACGCGGGGATTCGCTGGCATAAATGCCTTCGACAATCTGCAGCGCGCTGTCCACCTGCTCGGTGAGGCTGGCGCGCAGCATGGCCTCAGTGCGCGACATCGTGAAATTGATCGACTGAACCGCCGACTCCATTTCCACCTGCAAGCGGGCCTTGATCTGCTCGCTGGCGACGCGCTGACTACGCGCGATCAATTCCTCGTGTTCCAGCACATTGCGCCAGGAATAGAAGCCGCTCAAGGCCAGGGTAATCACCAGCACGATCAGCAAAGTACCGGCCAGATGAATGCGTGGAACAGTCTTCTCGTCGGCGATCAGTTGCACGGAATCAGGGCTCGGGAAAGGGATACTGATTCATTCTAATCCGGGCTTTCGGCCAAGGTTTACCCTTTATCGCGCTCTGAGATCGCGAAAATCGCCCAAAAATGACGGTTGACCGCAGAATTGCGGTGGCTCCTCCCCTGACAAGGGGAGGCTGGGAGGGGTTTCCGGATGTCTCAATTCGACACCAAGCCCGAGTTGATGTCTTTCTGCAAATTCGAACACGTTCCGGGTGCTTTCCCGTGAACTAGCCTGCCGTGTTTTTGGCCTTCTCTTTAGCCTTGCCCATCTGGACGATCAATGAGCGCGCCAGCAGCGCCATGACCAGCAAACCCGCCAGCAAAACGCTCCACAGCAACCAGGGCGTGGGCGCGTCGGCAGCCTCCCGAGTTTTGCCCACGGAAACTGCCGATGCAGCAGACCGAGCAGTGTGAACTTCCGGCAGCAGCCGGGCGCTGCCCGCCGGCAAGCCAGCGCCGGCCCGATAAGCAGGAATCAGCGTCGCCAGCGGCAGATCCGCAGCGGCCACCGTCGCCGCGCCCCAGGCCAGGGTAAAAGGCGGCTCGCCGCGTGCCAGAAAAACCAGATCCTGCGGCACAAAGCCGATACGGATGGCGGGACTCGCCCCGACCAGACTGCCGCCACGCTGGTCAAACAGCAGGCGCAGACGAGCGACCGGCATCCCCGGCAATTCAAGATCAGCCGCACGAACTTCGCCTTCGGGCGATTCCAGCCGATAGGCAACGCCCTGCGCCAGAGGCTGCCAGTAGCATGCCTCGTGCGGCCGTGCGTGGTGGCGACGGAATTCCATGCCGCAAATTTCGCGCTGCAATTCGTAGGGCAGCAGCAGATTGGCCTGTGGCAGCTCAATACGCAGGCGTTCCAGCGGCAATTGTCCGGGGACGACATAGTCGTAACTGCCTTCTCTGACGGCACTCGGCATCAGCAGTTCGGACCACAGCCGCTCGACCGGTCTGACCACGCTATCGCTACGCCCCAGCGTCACCGTGCGCAAGCTCGGCGCCTGGCTCGCGTCCCGCCACAGCAGGCGCAGGTAACGGCCCGCCGGGCGCGCCCAAGTCACCGCATGCTTGGCGAGCTGATGCCCGGCATGTTCAAGATCAACAAACATCCCATTCGCCTGCAGATTTTGCCAATGCTGCAGATCGTCACTGCTTTCCAGACTAAAAGCGTGGAAACCCTGCCGGCCCGGCGCAGCCGTCAGACTCAACGAGCGCGCACCTGGCAACTGGCTGGCGTCGATGACTATCCCCGGCACGCTCGCTGGCACACGACGCGCCGGCTCGGCCAGATGGATGGCCACCAGGCTGCCATCCGCGGCGCGCCGTACCGTCAGCGAGACTTCCCCGGTCGCAGCGCCGGGCTGCGCAGCTGCCGCCAGCGGAAAAAACGGTGCCTGAATTTCCAGCGACTGACTGCTCGCAGTGGCTTCGCCGCGCCACAGCGCATAGGGCAGGATTTCGCCCCGGCCATTGAAAACCCGCACATCGCCCAGATCAGCCCGCGCCCGGCCC
>JAVBXO010000389.1 GCA_030824535.1 Azonexus sp.
AATGCTGCGGTCAACACCAAAATCGGAGGCTTTTTCATGGGAAGCAGACTTTCAGGCAGGCAGCGGGCATGCCGGGAGGAAGGAGGGATGTCGTTCGCTTGTCGACAAACCGACGCTAAATGGATATTCAAGCCTTGTTAGCGAGAACCGGGCCAGCCTGCGCTTTCCCGAAATCATTCCGCCATGCCGCGAATGATCAGGGACTGCGCGGGCTATTCCATCAGGGCCACCGACTTGACCTGGACATGCAGCGGCAGGCCGACCGCGAGCTGCAGCTGGGCGGCGGAGCGGCGCGTGATGCGGGCGATGATGCGCGATTCGCCGACGCGCACGCGCACCAGTTGCAGGCCGGGATGCTCGTCCGGGCCGATTTCCTCGACCACGCCGGACAGGCAGTTCTGGATGCTGCTCAGTCCCGGATCGCTGAGCGACAGGCTGACGTCGCGCGCCAGCACGCGCACGCGCACGTGCCGCCCGGGCGGGAGGTCGTGATTGCGTGACCACAGGCTGCCGCCGGGGAAATCGACGCGTGCCAGTTGCCATTCCGGCTCGATGGCACCGACTGTCGCGTCGAGTACGACGCCAGCGTCCTCGCCGAGGCGGATCGGCAGATCGAGGCGGGCCAGGGTTGAGACTAGCGGGCCGGCGGCCACCACCCGGCCGCTTTCCATGGCCACCAGGTAATCGGCCAGGCGGGCGACTTCATCCGGGGCGTGGCTGACGTAAAGAATCGGAATTGCCAGTTCGTCGCGCAGACGCTCGAGATAGGGCAGGATTTCCTGCTTGCGTTTCAGGTCGAGGGCCGCCAGCGGCTCGTCCATCAGCAGGATTTCCGGGCCGACGGCCAGCGCCCGGGCGATGCCGACGCGCTGCCGTTCGCCACCGGAAAGGCTGTCCGGACGGCGTTGCAGCAGTGGGCCGATGCCGAGCAGTTCGATGGCCTGTTCCAGACCGATGCGCCCGGCGGTGCTGCTGCGCCGCTGGCCGTATTGCAGATTGCCGAGCACGCTCAGGTGCGGGAAGAGGCTGGCTTCCTGAAAGACGTAGCCAATCGGCCGCTGATGCGTCGGCAGCCAGTGCTGCTCGTCCTGCCAGATTTGCCCCCGAAAAACGAGTCGACCGCAGGAAGGGCGTTCGAGGCCGGCAACGCAGCGCAGCAAGGAGGTCTTGCCCGAACCGGAGTGGCCGAACAGCGCGGTGACGCCGCGATCCGGCAGGCGCAGGTCAACATCGAGCGTAAAGCCGGGCCAGTCGAGGTGGAAGCGGGCTTCGATCAGGGCCATCTCAGGCCTCCTTTTTCTGCTGTGGCTGCCAGGTGTACAAGCCGAGCAGGACGACGAAGGAGAAGACGAGCATGACGCCGGCCAGGCGGTGGGCATCGAGATATTCCAGCGCCTCGACGTGGTCGTAGATCTGCACCGAAGCGACGCGCGTGACGCCGGGAATGTTGCCGCCGATCATCAGCACGACGCCGAATTCGCCGACGGTGTGGGCGAAGGTCAGGATGCCGGCGCTGAGGAAACCGGGGCGGGCCAAGGGCAGCACGACGGTGAAGAAGGTATCGATGGGCGAGGCGCGCAGCGTCGCGGCGACTTCCAGCGGCCGGTCGCCGATGGCTTCGAAGGCGTTCTGCAGCGGCTGGACCATGAACGGGAAGGAGTAGAAGACCGAGGCGACGACCAGGCCCCAGAAGGTGAAGGGCAGGGTGCCCAGGCCGAGTGCCTGGGTCAGTTGCCCGACCAGACCGTTCGGCCCCATGGCCAGCAGCAGGTAAAAGCCCAGTACCGACGGTGGCAGCACCAGCGGCAGCGCGACTACCGCGCCGACCGGGCCTTTCCAGCGCGAACGGGTGCGCGCCAGCCACCAGGCGGCGGGTGTGCCGAGCACGAGCAGGATCAAGGTGGTGATGCCGGCCAGGCGGATGGTCAGCCAGATGGCTTGCAGATCGGCGTCGGTGAGAAACATGCGTGCTGGTCTCGCGGGGTGCAGTGGGGAATCGTCATCCCCGCGCAGGCGGGGATCCAGTTTGTTGATTTGTCTGGATTCCCGCTTGCGCGGGAATGACATTTCTGGCCAAGTCGGTTTTCTATATCGGAAAGAAGGGGGTCAAGGCAGATCGTAGCCGAAGGACTTGATGACCGTCTTCGCCTTGTCGCCCTTGAGGAAAGTCATCAGCGCCACGGCGCCGGGCTTGTCCTTGCCCTTGGCGAGCAGCACGACATCCTGGCGGATCGGGTCGTGGAAGCTGGCCGGCACCAGCCAGCCCGAGCCGCTACCGATCTGGCCATTTTTGATCACCTGCGAATAGGCAATGAAGCCGAGTTCGGCGGCGCCGCTGACAACGAACTGCTGCGTCTGCGCGATGTTTTCGCCCTGCACGAACAGCGGCTTGAGCGTGTCGCTGACGCCGAGCCTGGCCATGGTCTGCAGTGCAGCGGCGCCATAGGGGGCGGTCTTGGGATTGGCGATGGCCAGGTGCTTGAAGCCGCCTTTCTTCAGGACTTCGCCTTTGCCGTCGACCAGCTTGGAGTCGGCCGACCACAGCACCAGCTTGCCGATGGCGTAGGTGTAGGCGCTGCCGGCAATGCCCTGGTTTTCCTTGACCAGTCGTGCCGGGGTTTCATCGTCGGCGGCGACAAGGATCTCGAAGGGCGCGCCGTTGCTGATCTGGGCGTAGAACTTGCCGGTGGCGCCGAAGGCGAGATTGAGCTTGTGGCCGGTCTCGCGCTCGAAAATCGGCGCGATGACCTGCATCGGGCCGGTGAAGTTGGCGGCGACGGCGACCGCGACTTCGTCGGCGTGGACGCCGGCGGCAAACAGCGACAGCAGCAGGCAAGGGATCAGGCGTTTCATGGCATTTCTCCGGGAGGGGTCAGGAATATTTGCAAAGGATCACGGCCGAGGCCTTGAACACCGCGCAGGCCTGTGCGCCGATGGCCAGGCCGAGGCGCTCGACGCTGTCGTGGGTGACGACGGCGCACACCGACTTGCCACTTTTCATTGTCAAGGTGATTTCGGAATTGACTGGGCCGTCGTGGATGCGGGTGATTTCGCCCCACAAATGATTGCGGGCGCTGGTCTTGATGTTCGGATCGTTGAGCAGCAGCACCGACGAGGATTTGACCAGGGCGTTGATTTCCATGCCGATGCTCAGCTCGAGGTTTTCTGCCGAGTCGTTGGTGATCACCGCGACGACCTCGTTTTCGTCGTCGAGCTTGATGCGCACCTCGAAATCGACATGGCCTTCACGCAGGCCGACGATGTGGCCGGCGAACTGGTTGCGGGCGCTGGTCTTCATCGACAGGCGCTTCAACAACTGGCGAAACTGCTTGAAGTCGCTGGCCTGGCCGTCGTTCATGCTCTCCGTCAGGCGGTCGAGCGCCGCCTGGTATTCGGCTTCCAGCGCCCGGTAGAGGGCGACGACCTTGCGTCCGTACTCGGTCAGCAGCGTCCCGCCGCCGTTCTTGCCGCCGGTCGAGCGGACGACCAAGGGCTGGTCGGCGAGATTGTTCATCGCATCGACGGCATCCCAGGCCGCCTTGTAAGAAAGTGGTACGGCTTTTGCTGCCTGGGAGATCGAGCCATGCGTGTCGATGGCCTCAAGCAGGCGGATGCGGGTGTCGCCAAGGAAGGTACCGAATTCCGAATCGACTTCGAGTTTGCCGCGCAGGCGGTGCAGGATGCTGTCCATGATCGCTCTTCAGTTGTTTGTATACTTGATAATATAACGCAATGCTTGCCGGGCTCAAAAAACGCTGTCGTTATGGTTGTCTTGGGGAAACGGTAACGAGTAAATTGGCGTCAACCCGACAAATAACGCTAGTTAGTTTTGTATATAGCGAAAACCGGGCCAGCATTTTTCAACGCATCAGGAGAACACCATGAACGTCAGCGCCCGCAATGCATTCAAGGGTCAAATCAGCGCTTTGGTCGATGGCGCAGTCAATGCCGAAGTCGAACTGAGCCTGGCTGGAGGTGACAAAATTGTCGCCATCGTTACCGAAGGCAGCGTCAAGTCACTGGGCCTTGAAGTTGGCAAGGAAGCCGTCGCCTACGTCAAGGCACCGTGGGTCATGCTGCTGGCCGGCCCGCAGGAAGCGAAATTCTCGGCACGCAACCAGCTGAGCGGCAAGGTCAGCGTGCTGATTAAGGGCGGCGTCAATACCGAAGTCGGCGTAACCCTGGCCGGCGGCACCATCGTTTATTCGGTGGTGACCAACGAAGCGGTCATGGAACTCGGCCTCAAGGAAGGCAGCGAAGCCACGGCACTGATCAAGGCCAGCCACGTGATTCTTGGCGTGCCGGCCTGATCCTTCCTAGCGGCAGTCTGCGGGGCGGCTTTGAGCCGCCCTTTTTTGTGCACTGTGTCAGGGTGAAATCTCAACTGACTTGACTGCCTCATGGCGTTCATCTGAGCACTGAAGATCATTGGCCGGACCAAGGTTTATCGGCCAGCGTTCAGGCAGAAACGGAAATTCGGCACGGCCTGATGCTTGCTATTGAAACGGCTGCTTTACTCGGAGAGCTGCCGTAGGGGGCAATTCACATGACTCGGCCAATCCAGACGTTGGCAGTAGTCGAGACTTTAGTACTTCAACTATTCTCCATGTAGGGATATTTTTCTACGCACAATTTCTCCCTGTTGGGCGATTCTCAATCGCTGAGAATATCCCTTTGGGGCTATTTCAAGGTTTTATTGTTATCCCTGTAGGGCTAATATATAGCCTTCAATTTTGCCCTGTAGGAAGATTCTCATGGACAAGCTCTACCGCTGGTTGCAGTTGCGCCAGGCCGACAAGCAGCTGAAGCCCTGGCTCAAGAAGACCTTCCCGCCGCGGCCGTCCTGCGGCTGGATACAGACCATCCGGGAAGCCCTTGGCATGACTGCCGTGTCGCTCGCTCAGCGCCTGCACGTGAGGAACTCCACGGTGCACAAGCTTGAGAAGAGCGAGGCCGACGACAGCATCTCGCTTGCCTCTCTGCGCAAGCTTGCCGCGGCGCTCGACTGCGAGCTGCATTATGTCCTCGTGCCGAAGACGCCCCTGGAGACCAGACTGAAGGACCGGGCCAAGGCCGTGGCTCGGAAGCACATGCTCCCCGTGGCGCATACCATGTCGCTCGAGGACCAGGCCGTTGGCAGCAAGGCGCAGCAGGCCCAATTGGAGCTCATAGCGAAAGAGCTGCTCGACGGCAACTGGCGCGAGTTGTGGTGATGGAGTTCACGTACCAGCCCGGGCAGACCCCGCTCGATCCGGATGAAAAAGAGGGCCTGAAGCCCAAGCACGTCTCGACTCAGGGTGAGCTCAATGAGTGGGAACAGCTCAACATCATTCAGGGCGCCCGCTGGGCTCAGCGCCAACTCAAGCAGGACATCCTGGATGATGTGTTCCTGCGCGAACTGCACAAGCGGATGTTCAGCGGTACATGGACATGGGCCGGCACCTACCGCAAGAGCGACAAGAATATCGGCTGCGATTGGCGCCAGGTTTCCATGCGCGTCCGGACCTTACTGGAGAACACCAAGTATCAGGTCGAACACCAGGCCATGCCCCCGGATGAGCTGGCGGCACGGTTTCACCACCAGCTGGTGCTCATCCACCCGTTTCCGAACGGCAATGGGAGGTGCTGTCGCTTGATAACCGACCTCCTGCTCCGGCAGATGGGGCGGGAGCCGTTTTCATGGGGTAGCGGGGGATACGCTTCCCTCGTGAGCCAGAGCGAGCTGCGGGCTGAATACCTGGCCGCCCTGCGAGCAGCTGACCAGGGCGACATCGCGCCACTTCTTGCCTTCGCGCGCAAGTAGCTCAATCCTCGCAACGGCGGCAGCATACGTCTGCTACGACAAACAGGATTGGGTCGATAGGGTAAAAGAATGATGGGGACCCGAAGGGGTGCTTATCTTCGTATTGCTGACTGAATTCACAGCAGGCTCAATGACCGGAAAGGCCGAGAAGTTCGCCATCAGCAGCGCTTCCGGACCACCGCCCTACTCAGAAACCTGCCGCTGGCTAGCGGAGATGACGACCGTCGGTTGTAGGGAGATTCATTCCGCTCAGATCAAGAGCGATGCGCAGCGCAGCAGAATGCAATTCAGCACGGGAAGCCCGGCCTTCCGTCACGGGCGTTTCCCGTGCATCTCTCAGCGCACTGTGCCGGCGTCCAGCGGATAGACCCACGGTCCGCCGCTGGCCTGGTCGGCGGTTTTGAGATCGGCCTGGCCGCGCGGGCTGAGCAGGTAGCGTGCGAGCTTGC
>JAVBXO010000187.1 GCA_030824535.1 Azonexus sp.
GTAATCGTCCCGAATCGCGATTTGCCGAGACCATGCGCGGTTTTTCGCGGCAGGTCACCGAAGGTGTCTGGCTGACGGCCTTTGAAATTACTGACAAGGATATGGAAATCAAGGGGCGACTGACTTCCCCGTCATTGTTGCCGGGTTATATTGCTCGACTGAACCACGAGACAGCATTTGCCGGTCAGGGTTTCGAAGCGCTGGAGATGAGTCCGCCGCCGCTTGATCGGGCTTTGCTGGCCATTGGCAGAAATCCGCTGGCAGCGGCGGCACCGCTTCCGCCTTATATGGAGTTTTTCTTGCGCAGCAATGTTCCGGCGAAAAAGGAGTCAGCACGATGAAGTCCTTGCTGGAGCGCTGGCTGGCCCTCAAGGCACTTTATGCATCCTTGCCGCAACGTGAGCGCTTGCTGCTGGCGGTGGCGCTGGTCCTGGGGCCGCTATTGCTCGGCAATGCCTTGTTTCTCGAGCCGCAGCAGAAGCGGATGACGCAACTCGCGTCGGAGATTGCGCGTCTGGAGGCATCCTCAGGCGAATCCTCGGGGAAGCTGTCTTTGTTAAACCAGCAATTGCAAGGGGATCCGGATGCTGCGCGCAAGGCTGAGTTGAGCGCGCTGCAGGAACAGATTGCGCTACTGGATCGCGAGATGCAGACTTTTGGTGCGGCCTTGGTCGCACCCGCTGAAATGAATGGTTTGTTGAGTCGATTGCTGGTAAAGAACGCCGGTTTACGCCTGATCAGCCTGAAAACTGTTCCGGCCCGTAGCGTTCTGGCGTCCCTGGTCGCAGATGTGGTGAAGGACAAGGGGGTGACAGCAAAGCTGCCGGCGCGGGTATTCGACCTGTTCAGGCATGGCGTGGAAATTCGCCTCGAAGGTAATTTTGGGGAATTATTGAATTACGTGGCTCAGGTCGAAGCGGAAAAGTCTCGCCTGGTGCTCGAAAAACTTAATTACCGGGTGATTGAATATCCCAAGGCAGAAATGGTTTTGACTATTTATACCTTGAGTGCGGAAAAAGCATGGCTATCCCTGTAATGCCGTTTTCAGCGCTCCTCCTGATGCTTTTTGCCGGCGGGGCAGGGGCGCAAACTGCCGATCCGACACGTCCACCGGACAGATGGTTGGCGAATACTCCGGAAGCGGGTGACAGCACTTCAG
Organism: Azonexus sp.; assembly: GCA_030824535.1. Classification (GTDB taxonomy): domain Bacteria; phylum Pseudomonadota; class Gammaproteobacteria; order Burkholderiales; family Rhodocyclaceae; genus Azonexus. The sequence continues at coordinate 1,160 of JAVBXO010000187.1, forward strand.
GGGGGCCGCGTTTGCAGTCGGTGCTCTTGCCTGAGAATGGCCGGCCGGTCGCGGTGATTAGCGGAAAAACAATCGCCTTGGGTGAAAGTATTGATGGCGCAACGCTGGTCAGCTTGAACGAGCGGGGAGCGGTGTTACGCGGGCCGGAGGGAGTGACCTATCTGTACCTGGCGCCGGATGTCGAGAAAAATATGTTGGACAGGTCCCGCTCGGGCCCGGGTAGCAAGGTGGGGCGGAAAAAGGAATTGCCATGAGCAGATTGTTGTTGATTATCCTCTCCTGTCTGGTGCTGGCGGCGTGTAGCCCGCAGACCACACGGCGGACGGAACTCTATGACCGCATCGGTCAGGAAATGGATGCCGCTGCCAGGAGCAAGGCCGGGAAGGATGCTGTTGCGCAAGCCATGTTGCCGCCGCTGCTGACAGAAACCCCCGCAGCGCCGAAGAGCGAGGGGCGCTTCAATCTGGCGGTCAACAACGCCTCGGTGACGCAGGTACTGACGGCGCTGGTACGGGATACGCAGTACAACGCGATTTTCTCCCCCGAAGTTGAAGGGTTGGTCAGCCTGACGATGAAAAATACGACGGTATTCGAGGTGCTCGATACCTTGCGTGATGTCTATGGCTATGATTTCAAGCTTACGGGGAAACGTATCCATGTTTACCCCAAAACCATCCAGACCCGGTTTTTCAAGGTGAACTATCTGGCTGGACGGCGTCAGGGGATGAGCGAAACACGGGTCACCGGTAGTTCGCCGACGACGTCAGCCCCCAACACTAACAGCGGCGGCGGCAATAATTCGTCAGGGGCAAACAATGCACCAAGCTCCGGCGGTGCTGCGCCTGGCGCCGGACAAAGCAATATAACGCGCCGTCCCAGTGTGCAGGTTGAAACGACCACCAACAATGAAGCCTTCTGGTCCGACATCGAAAAAGCCATTGGCGCCATATTCACCACCGCCGAGGGGCGTAGCGTGGTGATCAATCCGGTTTCCGGGGTGGTTCTGGTCAAGGCCACGCCGAATGAATTGCGTGCGGTGGAAAACTATCTCAAGGCGACCCAGTTGATCGTCGAACGTCAGGTCATGCTGGAAGCCAAGATCGTCGAGGTCGAGTTGAGCGATTCCTATCAGACGGGGATCAACTGGGCCAAGTTTGGCGGGATCGCCAATCGCTTTGCCTTTGGCATGATGGCGCCGGGCTCGGTGCTGGGGGCGTCTGGTGCTTTGGCGGGCCGGGCTGCCGGCCTGAGTGCCTCGAATGGTACGACCAGTCTCAGTATCGTGCCGGGGTCCGGCGGTGCGGCGGTGGCTGGCGGCACTGGTCAGGGTTTGTTCGGTCTGGCTTTCCAGTCCAACGATTTTGCTGCACTGCTTTCCTTCCTTGAGGGGCAGGGCGATGTTCAAGTGCTTTCAAGTCCGCGGATTGCCACGACGAACAACCAGAAGGCGGTTCTGAAAGTGGGGACCGACGACTACTACGTGACGAATGTCAGCACGACAGTGACCAGCACCACGACGGGTAACGTGGTCACCCCCAATATTTCCCTGCTGCCTTTCTTTTCCGGCATCTCACTGGATGTGACGCCGCAGATTGACGAGGAGGGGAATATCAATCTCCATATTCATCCCTCGATCAGCGAGGTCTCCGAGAAAACCAAAAGCCTGATTATTGGTTCGGAGAGCTACCAGTTGCCGCTGGCGTCGAGCATGATCAACGAAAGCGATACGGTGGTTCGGGTGCCTGATGGTAGTGTCGTTGCCATCGGTGGCTTGATGCGCCAGAAACAGGACAACACGCGCTATGGATTGCCGGGGGTGAGCAGCTCGTCGGGGCTCAGCATGCTGTTGGGGCAAAAGTCGATCAGTAGCAGCAAGCGCGAACTGGTCATTCTTCTGCGGTCGACGGTCATTCAGGGGGAAAATTCCTGGCAAGGGCTGGCAAGCGAGGCGCAGGAGCGGCTCCAGGGCTTCGATCCGCGGCCCGTGCGCAACATTCAAGTGCAATGAGGGTGATGCCGAGGGGCCGTTGTGTACCTTGAACACTTCGGGCTGAGAGAACTGCCTTTCAGTATTACGCCGGATACCGGCTTTACGGTGATCACCCGCAGTCATCAGGAGGGGCTCAATACCTTGCTGCTGGCGATTGGCAGTGGCGAGGGCTTTGTCAAGATCACCGGCGAAGTCGGCACCGGCAAAACCCTGCTCTGCCGCCGTTTGTTGCAGGCCTTGCCGCCATCCTGCGTTTCGGCCTATCTGCCCAACCCCTATCTGGCGCCGCGAACTTTGCTGCTGGCCATGGCTGAGGAGCTGAATCTGCACGTTCCGGCTGATTGCGACGACTACCATCTGCTGCAACGTGTCAACCAGCTGTTGTTGCACCATGCCTCGACCGGGCGGCGGGTCATCTTGTGCATCGACGAAGCCCAGGCGATGCCGCTGGAAACCCTGGAGTCCTTGCGCCTGCTATCCAATCTGGAAACGGAAAAACGCAAGCTGTTGCAGATTGTGCTGTTTGGTCAGCCGGAACTGGATCGTAAACTGGCCGAGCCATCGGTTCGCCAACTACGCCAGCGCATTGCCTTCCATTACCGCCTGCCGGCACTGGATCAGGCAGAAGTAGCCAATTATCTGGTGCATCGCTTGCGGGTGGCGGGCTATCGGGGGCCGGAAGTCTTCGGTTCCTGGGTCGTTCGTTCCCTGCATCGGGCCAGTCGCGGAACGCCACGGGTGCTCAATGTCCTGGCGCATAAATCCCTGTTGGTAGCGTTTAGTGAAGGGCGGCATGTCGTCAGCCGCTCCGATGTCCGGCGAGCGGTGGCTGATACCGAAGGCGCGCGCTCGCCGGGGTGGTGGTAAGTCATGAGTCTGATCAACGAAGTGCTGCGCGAGCTGGAGTCCAAACGTCCCGATGATCTGGCGCGGCAGAACCTGCAGCGGGAAATTCGTGCCTTGCCTCCGGCGCGCCGCAAGCAGTGGCTGTGGTTGTGGTTGATTGCGGTTTTCGTGGTGCTGCTGTTCGCCGCTGCCTGGTTTTATCTCTCCACCAGTCCCAAGCCTCAGCCCGTTGCCGAGGCTGTCCTTGCCGAAAAGCCGCCTTTGCCGCCACCGCCGGAGAAACTGGCCGCGCCGCCAGTGGACAAGTTGCGCCTGGCTTTTGAATTATCGGTACCGCCTTTGCCCGAGCCGCCGAGCCCGCAAGCCTCTCCACCCGTGATTCAGCCATCTGTCCAGGCACCGCTGGCCAGACCCGCAGAGATGCCGGCGGTGCCACCGAAGAGCGAGTCGGAGCGTGTGGCCAGCGGGCCGGTGAGAATTGATAAAAGTCCGGTTCTGGCCACCCCCAGGGATCAGGCCGAGATGGAACTGCGCAAAGCCGAACAGGCGATGTCGGCCGGGCGGGCTCCCGAAGCCATCGAGGCCTGGCAAGCTGCCTTGCGCCAGGATCCGGCGTTCATCGCTCCGCGCCAGGCACTGGTTGCCCAGCTGCTTGCCCAGCGGCGCCTGACGGAGGCGGCCAAACTGCTGGAAGAGGGTTTGTCCTTGCAGCCGGGGCAGACCCCGTGGGTGATGAGCTTGGCGCGTGTGCAACTGGAATTGGGGGCCTTGAACAAGGCCGACGAAACCTTGGCCCGCTTCCAGAACCAAGCCCTGCATTTGCCGGACTATGCCGGTTTTCAGGGCCATCTGAAGTCGCGTCTGGGCGCGCATGCCGACGCGGTCAGCCATTATTCACGGGCGGTCCGCATGGCGCCGAACGAAGGCCGCTGGTGGCTGGGGCTGGGGCTCGAGTTGCAGGCAGATGGTAAGGCGGCCGACGCCAAGGAAGCTTTCCGCCGGGCGTTGGCCACGTCTACCCTGTCGGCGGAGCTTGCTGCCGTCGCGCAACAACAGATCCAGAACTGAAGCTTGGCCGCTTGCAGTGCTTCGGCGCGCTATCAGTTAGCGGCTGAGGGTCAGCGTGCCGCCCTCGATACTGGTGCGCAGGTGCTTGAGAAAGGCCATGCCGATCAGGATCGGGTGTTTTGAATCACCGACAGCGACGGGAATGTTTTCCAAGGTGATGCCGGCCACATCAAGCGACGCGACGGTGACGATCTTGATGTCTTTGACGCCGTTGGCTGTTTGCATTTTGCCATTGATGCCCCGGCTGTGATCGATGCCAAAGAATCTGGCGCTCTCGGCGCTCATCGAAACCAGCGTGGCGCCGGTGTCGATCACGCCTTCGAGGCTGCGGCCATTGACGGTGACCGGCGCATAAAAATGATTGCCCCTGGCTTGCAGGGAGATCGTTGCGTTCTTCCCCGAAGCGTTGCAGTAGCGGCCCAGGCATTCCGGGCCACTCAGCTGTTCGGCAAACTGCTGTTGTCGCGCCAGTGCTTGCTGGGCAAACTTGTCGTCAGCCTTAGCGGCTTTGGTGTACCAGTGGAGGGCCTTTTCCGGGCAGGGAGCGACCCGGTAGCCGGCTTCGTAACTGATGGCCAGACTGCGCTGTGCCGCCGCCACGCCTTTTTGGGCGGCTTTTTGCTCAGCGATAAAGTCTCGTGAAGGGTGGGTCAGGGGGAAGCGCTGGAAACTGTCAGCGGCGGCGAAATAGGTGCTACTGCATTCTTCCGCCTTGGCGCTGCCGATACCCGGCAGCGCCAGGATGAGCAGTAGCGGGAGCATTTTTCGCGGGTCCATGAGCTTTTTCTCATTCATTGTCTGAATAATCAGAATATTACAATGCGTCCGATACAGTCACCGGGCTTACTGTTTGGTAGCGCATGAGTGTATGCGTGCCTATCCAGTGATTTTGGATGCTCCAGGCAGGTTGACCGCAGAATTTTCGGTCAACCGCTAAAAACCGGCTCATTTGGCAAATGGGCTGGCACACCACTGCTATACACCACAGTCAGCCGCTTCACTGAACTAGGCTTTGGTTGCCCGCATGGCCTTCTTGAACGCCTTGAGGCTAGGCACCGCAAACAGTTGGCTACGCCCAACGGTTGAACTTGGCTGCAGCTTTCCGCTGGCCACCAGGCGGCGGAAGGTCGACAGCGAGACTTCCAGATATTCGCTGGCTTCGGCGGCGGTGAACTCGT